>CAYOAD010000125.1:0-12192 GCA_964401845.1 uncultured Rhodospirillaceae bacterium
TGCCAATGTTGAAAAACGCGTCGATTTCATCGACACCTACATCACCAAGATGAGGGGAACCTACACGAAGACGGTGATCGCCCCGGCGAAGGCTGCGGGGGTGGCGATTACCGCCAATCCCGGAAGTGAAAGCCATCCCGCCGTTCCCTTCCCGGCAACCTTCCTGCGCATTGTAAATGCCGAAAACACCAAGGTTGCGACGGACCTGTCCGTCGATACGATTTCCGAGAACCCGATCAATCCCAAGCAGGGATACAAGACCGAAATGGACCGGAAAGCCGGCGCTCATCTGCTAAAGAACCCTGAAAGTACCTATTACGCGCCGGAAAAAACGAATGCCGGAATGTTCCTCAATTTCTACACGCCCGACGTCGCTGTTCTCCAAGGCTGCGCCAGCTGCCATACGACAATGGAAGGACGCCCCTACAAGGTCGGCGATCTGCTGGGGATCAGGAAATACAAGATCCGCCTGTCGAAGAACGGCGCTCTCGGCGAGAAGATGCTCGATCCGTCCCTGGACGAATACGAAGCCGCAAAAAAGATTTTCACGGAAACCCTGGCGGCGATGAGATCGGGCGGCAAGTATCCGACCGACTTGGGCTTGAAAAATTACGCCGAGGTGGCGGCCATCCAGGATCGGACCTCTCAGGAAATCATTACCGCCATCGAAGACAAGTTCGGCGAGATGGAAACCGTGGTCGAAAGTGTCCTTAGCGCGAAAGACAGCGAAACCCGTTTCGCGGGCGTCACCAGCATGCTCAATGTTTCAAACCAGTTGCGCAAGGTCAGCAATGATCTGGTCGTCCAATACACAAACGTCGCCAACAAACAACAGCAGAGCATTTCCATTGCCATCGTTATCTCGACACTCGTCATTCTGCTGGCGGTCATCGGCGTCTATTTCTTTGTCTCCAAGCTGGTGTTGGGTAAATTTTCCTCCCTCGCCGACGGCATGGCTGTCTTGAGCGGCGGTGACACTAACGTGGATATCGCTTTTGTCGAAGATACCGATGAGGTCGGCGACATGGCCAAGGCGGTTCAGGTGTTCAAGGACAACGCCATCGAGAAGCTCCGCCTCGAGGAAGAAGAGAAAGCCGCCGACGCCGAGCGTAAACAGCGCGAGGAGGCCGACCGTCAGCGGGAGGCCGAGGAAAACGCCGAGCGTGAGGCACGTCAAAAACGCATTGACGGCCTGACCACGGGCTTCGGTGACACCGTCGAGGAGGTTTTAGGCGTTGTTGCCTCGCAGTCAACGCAAATGGAATCCTCCGCCCAATCCATGACGGACATCGCGAAGCGGACGGAAAGCGAGAGCATTACCGTCGCCTCGGCGGCGGAGGAAGCGACGGCCAGCGTCCAAACCGTGGCGACGGCTGCCGAGGAACTGTCCTCTTCCATTAGCGAAATAAGCCGCCAGGTGTCGCACTCGTCCGATATTTCCAACCAGGCCGTTCGCGCGGCGGAAGGAACAAACAAGACGATTCGCGATTTGGCCGACGGTGCCCAGAAGATCGGCGAAGTCGTTGATCTGATCAACGACATCGCCAACCAGACCAACCTTCTGGCGCTCAACGCGACCATCGAAGCGGCTCGTGCCGGCGATGCCGGTAAGGGCTTTGCCGTCGTGGCCTCGGAGGTCAAGAACCTGGCGAGCCAAACAGCTCAAGCCACCGAGGACATCAGCTCTCAGATCGGTTCCATTCAGGGCACAACCCAGGAAGCGGTCGGGGCAATCGAAGGCATCACCGCAACGATCTCCGAAATGAACGAGATCGCCACCAACATCGCCTCGGCGGTGGAGGAACAAGGTGCGGCAACCAGCGAGATCAGCCGCAGCGTCCAGGAGGCCGCCAGCGGCACCCAGGAAGTGGCCGAGAGCATCGTGAAGGTCAAGGCCGGATCCGAGGAAACCGGAGGAGCTTCCGGCGAAGTGCTCGCGGCCTCTCGGGAACTGGCGGAGCGGTTCCAGGCTCTCCGCTCGGATGTCGAGCAGTTCCTCAACAACATCAAGGCTGCCTAGGCTTCGGCGTCCCCCGGGTGCATTCATCGCACCCGGGGGTGCCCTCGCCAGGAATGGTGTTCGAGGCAACCGTGATGGGAACAGAAAACTTTGATGACGGCAAAACAGCGGCGATAGAGTTGCAGACCTTGATTATCCGGCTGCTCGACGAAGGATTGGATCCCAGATCAGTTGGATTGGCCGCCTGCAGCGTCGGGGTCGCCATGATGATCCGGCACTACGGCCAGCAAAGCGGACAAGAATTATGCATAGGCCTGCTGCGCGAGGCCGCCGAGGGTAAGATGCCGCTGTATCCGGCGCTAAACACCTCAAATCGAAACCGGCCGAAACGTTTGACTGAATAAAAGGCCATTCCCCAAATCGTGCTTCCGGTTCGCGTCCGAATCCAAGAACCTTGGCCTTACCGGAAAATGGAACTACGCGACAAATTGTGCGCGATGCTCCACTGCGAAGCTGGCTGAAAGTCTCTTCACCAGAGTTGTTCTTCTTGACCGATGCTGGGTGGGCATCGAGACCAGCGGTCTCATCAACAGTTCCCAACCTCCGTCACCCCGCCCGGCGATCTTCCCGGATCAGGTCGCAGGCTTTCTCGGCGATGGCGACGATGGGGGAGTTGGTGTTGCCCGACGTGATTGTCGGCATAATGGAGCCGTCGACCACGCGCAGACCGTCCAGGCCGTGAACCTTGAGTCGGCTGTCGACCACGGCCATGTCGTCGTCGCCCATCTTGCAGGTGCCGACGGGGTGGAAGATGGTGGTGGCGATGTTGCCGGCCTCACGCGCCAAGTCCTCGTCGCTCTCGAACCCGGTTCCCGGCAGCATTTCCTCCGGTGCGTATTTGGCCACCGCCCGGGCCGCCATGATGCGGCGCGTCAACTTGATCGAGCCGGCAGCGATCTTACGGTCGTTGGGATGGGAGAGGTAGTTGGCACGGATCGCCGGTTGAGCCCGGTAATCGGGTGATTGGATATGCACGCCGCCCCGGCTGTCGGGCCTGAGATTGCAGACCGACGCCGTGATTGCCGGATAGGGATGCAGCGGATCTCCCAGCTTGTCCGTGCTCAAAGGTTGGATGTGGTATTCCAGATCGGGCGTTTCCTTACTCTCGTCACTCTTCGTAAAGAGGCCAAGCTGGCTCGGCGCCATCGACAGGGGACCGCTGCGCGAAATCATGTACTCCAGGCCCATCGATATCTTGCCCAGCAGGCTGTTGGCGCGCTGATTGAGGGTGACCGCGTTGCTTACCTTGAACACGGTGCGGATCTGCAGGTGATCCTGCAGGTTCTCACCCACGCCCTTGAGATCGTGGGCAACCTCGATGCCGAACTTGCTCAACACTTCGCCCTGGCCAATGCCGGAAAGCTCCATGATCTGCGGCGATCCGATGGAGCCCGCCGTCAGGATAACCTCGCCCAAAGCCTTGGCTTGGGCTGGTCTTCCATCCATCTCGAACTCAACGCCTGTAATCCGCTTGCCGTTCATCACCAGCTTGGACGTGTGGGCATGTGTGACGATTTTGAGATTTGGCCGGTCCTGAGCGGGGCGCAGGAAAGCCTTCGCCGTGCTCCAGCGCACGCCCTTCTTCTGGTTGACCTCGAAATAGCCGGAGCCCTCGTTTGTGCCGAGGTTGAAATCGTCCGTCTTCGGGATGCCGACTTCCGCCGCCGCGTCGCGGAAGGCGTCGAGAATTTCCCACGACAGGCGCTGTTGCTCCACCCGCCACTCGCCGCCTGCGCCGTGCATGTCGGATTTGCCGCGGAAATTGTCCTCCGATTTGAGGAAATAGGGCATCAGGTCGTCCCAACCCCAGCCGACGTTGCCGAGCTGGCGCCACTGGTCGTAATCCCGCGCCTGGCCGCGCATGTAGATCATGCCGTTGATGGAGGAACAGCCCCCCAACACCTTGCCGCGCGGATAATTGAGGGCGCGGCCGTTGAGGCCTTCGTCGGGCTCGGTCTTCATCATCCAGTCGGTGCGGGGGTTGTTCATGGTGAAGAGATAGCCGACCGGAATGTGGATCCAGTGATAGTTGTCCCTGCCGCCGGCCTCGAGCAGCAGAACCTTTACGTCGCGGTCCCCGGTCAGGCGGTTGGCGATAACGCAACCCGCCGTCCCGGCGCCCACGACGACATAGTCGAATGCGCCGACATTTACCCTTTCCTCAATCGACATCAGGCTTCCTCTATCCCTTCTCCCGAATTCCATTAGTATAGCGGCGATTTTTCGTTATGGGTTCCCCCCGAATATGACCACACCCCAACCCACGCGGCAGGCGCTGGCGATCGTTCTGCTCGTTCTGACCGGCGCGCTATTGTCGTCGATGGACGCCTTTGCCAAATACCTGTCGCAGGAACATGCTGTGTTGTTCATCCTGTGGGGGCGCTACTTCTTTCACAGCGTGCTGAATTTCGGCGTGCTTTCGCTGCGTGGCGATTTCGCCTTTCTCAAACCCCGGCGGCCGGGCTTGCAGATTTTACGCGCGGGCTTCCTGCTCGGCGCGACCGGTTGCATGTACGTGGCGCTGTCGCTGATGCCGTTGGCCGAAGCCACGGCGATCATGTTCCTCAATCCCCTCATTATCACCGCCTTGTCCATCCCCATGCTGGGCGAAAAGGTCGGGTTGCGGCGCTGGACCGCCATCGTCATCGGCTTCGTCGGCATCCTGCTGATCGTCAAACCGGGCAGCGACGCCATGAACCCGGCCGCCATCCTGCCCCTGATCGCCGCGGTGTCGGTCAGCATGTACATCCTGATGACCCAGATCATGCGCGACCTGGACGACGCCAATGCCACGAACTTTTACACCACGGCGGTTGGCACCGTCCTATTCACGGCCATGCTGCCCTTTACCTACGAGGACATGAGTGGCTTCAACTGGATGCTGATGATAGCCATGGGCGGCTGCGGCCTGGGCGGCCACTTCCTGCTGATGAAGGCCTTCCACATGGCGCCGGCGTCGCTGCTGGCGCCCTTCGGCTACGCCCATCTCGTCTTCGCCGCCATCCTCGGCGTCATCGTGTTCGGCGACGTCCCGGACCTGCTTTCGATCATCGGTGCGCTGATCATCGTCGGCAGCGGACTGTACGTCTGGTACAGGGAAACATTCGAAATCAAGACGCCCCACGCCGATCTCAGCAGTTCGCTATAGACCTCGAAGCAAAGAGCCATTCATTTCCCGCCAATTCGTGGCAAAATAACCACCACAACGACCGCGCCGGCCCAAACCGGCAGACAGCTACAGGAAACAACCGATATGCGCGCCCTCTGCGTCGGCTCCGCCATGGTCGACATTATCGTCCTCGTTGCCAGCCGCGACGTCGAACGGATGACGATGCACAATGCGACGTCCTCTTTCCTGTTGCTCGAACAGGGGCGAAAAATCGAATCCGAAGGCATCTCGACTCACATCGGCGGCGGCGCCGTCAATACCGCCGTTTCCATGGCCCGGCTTGGGCTGGACGCGGCTGTGCTCGTTAAGCTCGGCAACGACCAGAACGGCAGCAGCATCCTCGACCGTCTGGCCGCCGAAGGCGTTGACGACCAAGCCGTCGTTCGCACCGGGGAACTGCCGACCGGCACCGCGGTCATGGTTTCGTCGCACGACCGCAATGCCACGATCTTCACCCAGCGCGGCGCCAACACGTTGCTGCGGCCGGCGGATCTCGAAGCGGACCTCGCAAAGGACCGGGACCTTGTCTACATCACAAGTTTATCCAACCGCTCCGCCGATTGTTTCCCCGACATCGTGAAGCTCGGGCGCGAGGCCGGCGCCTTCATCGCCGCCAATCCCGGTATCCGTCAATTGACGTCGCGGACATCGGCGATCTTGGACTGCTTAAGCGATATCGATCTTCTGGCGATCAACCGGGTTGAAGCGGAATCGCTGGTACCTGCGGTGGCCATCGCCGAGGACGTCAGCGACGAGGCGCCTGATGAACACGCCGACGATTCGCCGCGCCTCGTGCGCCTGGGATTGAGCTTCGGTGGATTCGACCTGGGATTGCTGGATTTCTTCGCCCGCCTGCGCAAGCGCGGCCTCAAGCACGCACTAATCACCGACGGCACCGAAGGATCATATCTTTCGAGCGATGACGGCGTCCATTATTGCCCCAGCCTCAAGACCGAGGTCATGGGCACGGCGGGCGCCGGCGACGCCTTCACCTCGACATTGAGCGCCCTGTTGGCTGGTGGTGAAAGTATCGAAAACGCCATGCGGGCGGCTACGGTCAACGCAACATCCGTCGTCGGTGAGGTCGACACCCAGGGCGGCCTCTTGCAGCGCGAGGAGATGATGAACCGGGTTCAAGCGCTAACAGACCAACTGCCCATTACGGTTTGGCGAAATTAGACCGCTAGAAATGGCAGTGGATGCGAACGGTATAACGCACGGCGTTCGCCATGATTTGCTCGGTTCGAAGTTCCCCTCCCCGCCGGTCCGATGTGTAGGTCACACCGAGGCTATCGAGGAATTCCCGGGTAACGCCCATTTTGATGGAGAAATTGACATTCTGCGTCCTGCCGGGATCCAGCATGCTTACGTTGACCCCCATAACCTGGCCTGAGGCGTTGAACAACGGACCGCCGCTGTTTCCCTGGTTGATCGGGGCCGTGTGCTGAAGCCGGCTGACATTGTGGCCCAATCCCGCGGTGCTTGCTAAAACCCCCGTGACCACTTTCGGTTGGCTCGAAAGGTTGAACAAAAGGGGATAGCCGACCGCGACGACGCGCTCGCCCGACAGCAGTTCTCCCGCGGCCAAAATCACAAAGGAACCGTCTGTTCCGGTTTGGTCTGAAGACTGACGGGAAGCGAAAACTTCTCGGGCACTGCTGCCTTCGGAACCGCCGGCCGCCAATTCACTGCCCAACGACCGCCATTTTCCGTCCTTCTTCGGCGCCGTACCCTGGTTCGCATTCGACTGCCCGCCTGAACTTCCGCCGCCGCCGGCGAAATTTCGAATCTTGAGAACGGCCAGATCATTGGCCCGATCGCGTCCGACGATATCGGCAATACCCTCGTAGCCGCCGCCTTTGACATCCAGTTGCGTACAGACGCCGGCATATCGTTTGCCGTCCTTCGTTTTGATGTCGTAGCTCACCACATGGTTGTTGGTGACAAGATAGCCCTGATCGTTGATGACGAAACCGGTTCCCCCTTTTCGTACTTTGGCTTGAACGGATGCCGTATTTGCTGCCAGGCAGATAATCAAGCCTGCCGCCGCTATCTTCATCATTGAATTCATCGGGCTCTCCCCTTTTTCAGCCTCGGTCATTTACGCGCCAAGCAATTTTTACGGGTATTGTTGGCGTCAGTGTTTACGCTTACCGATATCTATGCAAGGTTTAGAGCGCAAATTCGCGGAACATGCCGTCCAGCCATTGTAATCCACAGGTTCCGTCGCAAGAATGATACGATATCATAATATTTCCGGAGCTTCGCTCGCCCTGGAAAATTGTTTGGAACCAACAATTTGGGTGAGATCAGGGGAGGCTTTCGAACTATTTGTCTGGCGGCGGGGAAAAAACCGCTCTAATCCCGCCATAGACACCGGCAGAGGATCAAGGGCTCGGACGTGAGCGAGCCGGATTTTTGGGAGATTATGATGAAAAAGACTTTCCTTTTACTCGCCGGAGCGCTGCTGCTGATTTCATGTGCGAGTGCGCCGTCGTCGTATGCGGTGGAAAAGCCCAACATCCTGATAATGGGTGATGACGCCGACCAGGATACCGTGCCGCGCAACAGCCGCGTCTTCCGCCGTGTGCTCGACACGCTGTCCAATGAACTTCACAACGAGGGCTTCGACGTCTTTGACGAGGTTGCCATCAGCCTTGACGATTTCGCCCAAGGCCGGTCGCGTCGGACGGATGCCGAGATCATCGATATCGCCAAATCGGTCAAACGGCCGCCCATCGATATCGCCGTGATCTTCCAGATCTACGCCAGCGCCAAGGAAATGAGCTACACCACCAAGGTCAAGACGCGCGTCCGGGGCCGCCTCCTGATGGTCAAGAGCGGCCAGCGCCTAGGCAATTTCGAAGTTGACTCGCCCCGCGAATGGAATGCTCCGGCGGATTGTCCGCGCGAGTGCATTCTCGAGGTCGTCGGAAAATACAGCAAGAACCTGGCCCGCGACGTCGGCTCCGTTCTGGCCGAGCAGCTCGCCGAGCTTTACGAAAGCGGCGACGACGCAGTCACCGACAAAGCCAACCTCAGCAATGGCTTTAGCCTGGTCTTCGAAGGCTTCTCGAGCGACGACATGTTCGATATCGAGGAATACCTGGTGGTCTTCTCGGGTTACAAGACCCATCGCCCGGTCTACTCCGGTCGCCGGCATCATGAGTACTGGTATGAGAGCTCCATCACGGCCACGCGCCTAAACCGCAACCTACGCAAGATGATGGATCACCTGGGCGCCCGTGGACGCGTCGCCTTCTCTGGCAACGAGTTCGTGCTAACAAAAATCGAAAGCAGGAAGCGCCGTAAACTCAATCCGGATGACTGGTAGGAACAATAAACCGCCGTCTGATGTCCGATCAGGCGGCGGATGTATCGCGACGCATTCACGATAGCCTCAACGGTTGGATTGAAGGCAATGTCACTCACCCGGAATGCCCTTATCGCCGTCGCGGCCGGTCTGTTGATAGCCGCCACTCCGGACGCCGCCCCAGCCGGCGAGACCAGCCTGAACGACATCATCCGCTCCCTGGCGCCCATGGAATACCTGCCCGGGCATAGCGGCAAACGCCGGGCGATAGATCTGGATATTCCTTTCACAATCAATTCAAACCGGCTGACGCCGCGAGCCAAACGTCAGCTTGACATTGTCGCGGAAGCGCTGCGCCGGCGGGAACTTCGCAACCAGCGCTTTGAGGTCATCGGCCACACCGACGCCTCGGGCTCAAAATCCCTCAACCTGAAACTTTCCCAGCGCCGGGCCGAAGCGGTGTTGCATTACCTCACCCGGCATCACCGCATCAGCCCCCGCCGTCTGAAGCCCATCGGCAAGGGCGAAACCGAGATCAAGAACGTTTTATCACCAGAGAGTGCGGAAAACCGGCGCGTCGAATTCGTTCTCGTTCAGTCCGCCAACGCCGCCCCCAAAAAGCAGACGAAATCCGACGGACAGAAAGTCATCAAGTGGTAAGCGTAAAGTCACGACTGCTCCCTCTGCTGCTGACGGTATTCCTAGGGGCCGCTTCGAGCCCCGCGGTTTTTGGCCAGGAGGCCGAGGGCAGCAACGATCTGATCTTCAGCCTGCTCAGCGATGGTCTCCACGATGGCTTCGAGGCCGCCAGGCTGCTCAACGGCAAGACGCGCGTGGCCATCTGGCCGTTCCAGGAAAAGGACATTCCGGTCGATCCCGATATGGCCGAATCGTTCAACAACCGCCTGCTGGCGCGGTTCAAGAATGATGTCGGGCGCAAACTCGTATTCGTCGGGCGCAAGGAACTGCGGGCCGTGATAGCGGATCTCGAGGAATCCGGTCAGGGCTTGGACGATCCCATCGCGACGGTGTCGAAAAGCGCCGTGGCCGATGTGCTGATCGTCGGCAAGATCAGGCTGACCGGCGGCATCGTCAATCTATCGTACAAAGCGATGGGGTCTTCCGGCCGTAATATGGGCAAGATTCTCGCCGCCACCGACCCCCAGTCGCTCAAACTGGGTATCCGGGGAGCCGCAATGACGCTGGATCGGGCCTTGCGCGCAGCGGCTCGGAAACTGTCCCAGCATTTCCCCGATCTCACGGAATTGCGCCTCGGCGGGATTCGTTTTCAATCCAGCCGCATACAGACTCCGTTCAGCCGCTACGTCGAGCAGCACGCCTCGGATGAATTCACCGAAGTTTTCTCCAACGTCATATCCGGCCGTCTTATCAAGGTGAAGCGCGAAACCCTTAAGCCTGAAGACCTGAATGCGCGAAAGCAAAGCCGCGAGGGATCTTACGTTTTGACCGGGGGCTATTGGGATTTCGGTTCGGCCATCGACCTCCGTCTTCGCCTGCACGCCGATGACGGGCGCACCGCGAGTTGGCGGGGACGCGTCCTGCCGCCGGCCGGCATCGTCGTCCGCCCCCAGGGTAATTTTCCCGCCGTATTGCTGGAAAACGACGGCCTGGGGCCGTTCCGCTTTCGTCTGTCCAGCGCCAACGGCGATGATCCGGTATACTACATCGGGGATAAGCTCAACCTTATGGTCCAGCTCGGAAGCGACGCCTGGCTTTATTGCTTTTACCGGCAAGCGGACGGCAGGATGGTCAAGATCATTCCCAATCAGTTTCACCGCGAGGCGCTGGTTAAGAGCGGCCGCGTCCTGACCTTGCCCGGACAGATGATGCCGTTCGATCTCAATATCGGCGACCCTCCCGGCATAGAGCTGGTCAAATGCTTCGCCCTGAGCCGCGACGTGACCAACGATTTGCCGGATGAACTGCAAGCCTTGGATTTCGCCTTTCTGCCGGAAGGCATGGAATTCCGCCTGCCGACGATTTTCCGCTCGCTCGACGACGTCGCCCTGAGCGAAGCCAGCCTGGTCATCACGGTGCGGCAGCCGAAAAATCGGCAAACTCCGGGAAATCGCTGATTTTTCCCTGAGTTCAGGTTTTATTCCGTCCAGCCGCGGCAAAAACTGCTTTGGTCCCTCCATAACCCTTCTCGAACGTCCTCCCTCCCCGAACTCGGCGGGCGTCATCTTCGGATAACGCCCGCCGCTTTTTTTGGCGGGGACGCAGACCAGAGAAGGAAGAACACAATGGAAGGCCCCTACGGAAACGCCATGACGGAAATCGCTCTGGCCCTGGCCATGGCGTTTTTCAGCGTCATGGTTCTGGCGATGGTTTCCATGGGCACAGGCTCAAGCGTCACCAAGCAGTCCGTTGCGGACGCATCGACGCAAAGCGATGCCGCCCGGCTTGAGGTCGTGCGGTCCGAACCGGGCGACCGGGCCGCCTCGGCGGAGGTGAAAACCCGCCTGGTGATTTATCACCAAAACCGCTTCCTCGACGCCGGCCTGACCGAAATCGATCCGCAGGGTTTGGCGCCCGACGCCGACATCGTTCTCGCCATCGATCCCGAACTGGCACTGGCCGAGGCCATCACGGCCCGCACACGGATCAGCGCCGGGAAAATCACCGTCACAACGCTGGATGAGCGCTGGATGCGCAAATTGAAGGAAACCGAACAATGAAATCTACTCTGCAAAAAAGCCTCAAAAGCGCCTTGGCCGCCGTCGCAACACTTGCGTTGGTATCCCTGGCCGCCACCGCCGACGCTCGCCCGCATGACGACACGCCGCGCGGCGGCATCAAGAAGATCATCGTTCAGGAAGCCCTGGCCAGCCGCGTGCCGCCGTCACTGGCTCTGGCGGTCGCCAAAGTCGAATCCGATTTCCAGGCCAACGCCTTGAGTTCGAAAGGCGCCCGCGGCGTTATGCAGATTATGCCCAAGACCGCGGCCGATGAATGGGGCGTCGAGGCCGACGAACTCTGGGAACCTCGCCTCAATGTCCGGCTTGGGATCGATTTTCTTGAGCGCTTGATCGACCGTTATGGCGGCGACTGGGAACTGGCGCTGTCTTATTACAACGGCGGTTCCAGGGTCGGCAAACCGGGCCGCGCCCGGGTTCTGCCCTGGACACGCAAGTACGTCGACGCCGTACTGCGCTGGGAACGCCGCTACGCCGGTCAAAGGCGGGTCTGGCTGGCTCTGGTCGATCGTGAAAACAGCTTCAACGGAGTCCGCCAAGGCGGCAATGGCACCCGCGTCGAACGCTGGCGCCCCCACGAGCAACGCCTCGCCGACGCCGCCATTCAGGCCAACGCCCGGATGATCAGCACCGAACGCGAATACGACGCCCACGTTGCCGAAGTGCAGGCCGACAAACAGGCGCGCGTTACCTGGAAGAACGTCAAGCGCCGGATCAAGAAGCAGACGCCCCGCGCCCGCCGACGGACGCCGAACCGCCGGCGCATGGACGACTTCGCCAAGATGCCCATCGAACAGCGCCGCCGGGCCATCAAGGGCACATTGGATGACTTCACCCCTCCCGACACCCCGGACGAAGGCTAAGGCGTCATGAAGCTCCGAATCCTGATCATTGCGGGAATTCTGGCTGTGTCAGCCCAACAGGCGGGCGCAGCCACATCCCGGAATGCTGTCGGGGCAGTCGATCAACGCAC
>CAYOAD010000126.1:0-12084 GCA_964401845.1 uncultured Rhodospirillaceae bacterium
GGCGCCGGCGATCGCGGAAAGCCAGGCCCGTCTCGCCACCGCGCCGCCGCGCCGGGATTACCACGGTACGCTCGATGTGGTGACGCTGGACCTCATCGAAAACGCCTTGCGCAACGCCCGCCACGAAATGGACGCCGTGCTGTTCCGCTCGGCCATGTCGCCGGTGATCCGCGAGCAGCACGACGAATTCCCCATGATCACCGACGCCAAGGGACGCATGATCGTCGGCCAGTTCGGCTCCTACATCGCGGAGATGCTGGCTGACAGCGACTTCGACCTGGTGCCGGGGGACGTCATCCTGCAAAGCGATCCCTACAAATGTGGCGGCGCGATCAGCCACATCAACGACTGGATGGTCCTGATCCCGGTGTTTTACGAAGGTGAATTGATCAGTTTCACCTCCATGTTCGGCCACATGATGGATGTCGGCGGTCCCGTGCCGGGCAGCATGCCGACCGCCGCCAATTCGATCTTCGGCGAAGGCATGCGCATCCCGCCGATCAAAATCTTCGACGCCGGCGTGCTCAACGACGCTTCGCTCGATCTCCTGATGAACAACACGCGCACGCCCGAAATGAACTACAGCGACCTGATGGCGATCATCGCCGGTTGCCGGGCGGGTGAACGCCGGGTGGTCGAAATTTGCGCCCGCTTCGGCAAGGATCTCTACAAACAGGCTTGCGAGGCCTTGCTCGACCGCACCAACCGCGCCATGCGGCAGTTGATCGTGCAAAACCTGCCGGAAGAGCCCCAGTCGTTTGAGGATTTCGTCGATGACGACGGCTGCGGCAACGGCCCCTACAAGATGAAGCTGACGGTCTGGCGCGAGGGCGAACACGCTTATTTCGACTGGACCGGCACCTCGGCCCAGGCCCCCGGCCCGATCAACTTCTATATGCACGAAGGCATGTTCAAGATGTTCATCGGGGTCTACATGATCATGGTGTTCGACCCCCAGATCCTGTTCAACGATGGCTTCTACGACCTGATCCACGTGACGCTACCCAAGGGTTCGCTCGTGCATCCCGATTTCCCCGCGCCGCTGGGTTGCCGCACCCACGCGCTGTCGCGCCAGTTCGACGTGCTGGGCGGGGCGCTCAGCCGTAACGCGCCGGAGATGGCCACCGCCGCGGGCTACGGCTCCAGCCCCCATTTCCTGTTTTCCGGCATCGACAAGGAAAAGCGCCCGTTCCAGCTGATGGAAATCCTTTACGGCGGCATTCCCGGCCGGCCCATCGGCGATGGCATGGACGGCCATTCGTGGTGGCCGCTGTTCGAGAACATTCCCACCGAATACCTCGAAAGTTTCTTTCCGTTGCTGATCGAAGGCTGCGTCAGCATCCGCGACAGCGGCGGCGCCGGCCAACACCGGGGCGGCAACGGCGTCGAAAAGATCTATCATGTACTCGAGGAAGGCCGGGTCTCGATCCACGACGACAGGCATCTGACACAGCCCTGGGGAATTTTAGGCGGCAAGCCGGGCGCCTGTTCGGAAAAATTCATCGTGCGCAAGGGCGCCGAGCGGGAGGCGCTGCCCTCCAAGATCGACGACATTCACGTCCGCGCCGGCGACCGCATCATTTTCCGCACGGCCGGCGGCGGCGGCTGGGGCGATCCGCTCAAGCGCGACGCCGGGGCCGTGCGCAACGACGTAGCGCGGCGGCTGATGTCTCCGGGCAAGGCGCGGGATGAATACGGCGTGGTGCTTTCGGGTCCCAAATTGGAGCTCGATCTGCGCGGCACCGCCGATTTGCGCGATAACATGTCGCAGAACCGGCGGCCGGCGGAACTGTTTGATTATGGCGACCGGCCGTCAACAGCCACTTGAGTATGCGTAGCGTAGTGACGTCTAGGGATTGAGTTCCACGCGGGATAACAAGACAGAGAAACAGGTGTAGGGACAATGTTGGAAATTTGGATCGGACTGATATTCACGGCGATCATCGTCATCGCCATCCTCTATGTGATCTCAATCTGGGTCTACAAGCGGGCGCCCGCCAATATGGGCTTTATCCGTACGGGCTTCCTCGGCACCAAAGTGTGTTTGGGGCGCGGCGCCATGGTGCTGCCGGTCTTTCACGAAGTGTCGTGGATATCACTGGAAACAATCAAGCTGATCGTTGCCCGATCGCGTGACCAGGCGGTTCTGACATCGGATAAAATCCGCATCGACGTCGTGACGGAACTTTACGCCCACGTCGGCCGCACCGAAGACGATCTCCTCACCGCCAGCCGCAGCCTGGGTGAAAAAACTTTTGATGCCGAGAAGGTCCGCAACCTGCTCGAAGCCAAGGTCGTCAGCGCGCTGCGCAGCTTCGCAGCCACCAAAACCCTGAGCGAACTGCACGAGAACCGCGACGGCTTTGCCCAGGACGTCAAGGAGAACGTCATCGCCAGTTTCCAGGCCAACGGTCTGGTGCTGGAGGAAGTCACCATCGTCACCCTGGAGCAGACCAGCAAGGAATACTTCAAGTCCGACAACGTGTTCGACGCCGAAGGTTTGAAGATCATCACCGACATTACCTCGGACGCGCGGCGCAAAGTGCACGACACGGAAAAGCGCACCACCGTGGCGATCCGTCAGAAGGACCTCGATACCCAACTGGAATTGCTGGAAATCGAGCGCAAGGAAGCCTTCGCCCGGGCCTCGCAGGACAAGGACGTTTCTAACGAACAGGCCCTGCAGTTGGGTGAAAAGCAGAAATACATGCTCGATCAGCGCCGCGGGGTCGAAGAACGCGAACTGGCCAACGAAGTGGAACTGGAACGCCTGCGCACCGACCGCGAGGTGGCCATCACCGAGGAGGCCAAGAAGCGCGAGTCGTCCGAAATTCAGCGGGCCCTGACCCTGGAGCAGGAACGGCGCGACAAGGAAATCGCCCTGATCGCCAAGGCGCGGGAAGAGGAATTGGCCAATATCAAGCGCAATCTGGCGCTCGAGAAGGCGGAGAAGGACCGCCAGATCGAACTGATCGAGAAGGCCAAGGAAGAGGAAATCGCCGAAATCGAGCGGACGCTGGCGCGCGAACAGGCAGAGCGCGATCGGGCCATCGAACTTTCGAGCATGGAAAAGGAACGCCAGCAGGCGGAGATCGCACGAAAAACCGAAGTCTTGAAATCGGAGGAATCGGCCCGCGATGCCCGCCACAAGGTGAACGAGGAGGTATCGCTCACGGTGCGCAAACGCTCGCTCGACACCAAGCTGAAGGTACTCAATATCGACAAGGACGAAGCCTTCGCCGTGGTCAAGCAGGAGCAGGAGGTCGCGGCTGAGAAGGCCCGTGTTCTCAGCGAGAAGCAGCGCATCATCCTCGACCGCCGCTGGGAGGTCGAACAGGAGGAGATCACCAAGGAACAGGCGCTCGAACAGGCCCGTATCCAGATGGAAGCGGCAATCATCGAGGAGAGCAAGTCGAGGGAAGCCGCTGAGATCAGGCGTCAGTTGGCCCGCGAGCAGGAAGAACGCGACCGCGATATCGCCCTGGTGGCCAAGGAAGAGGAACTCAAACAGGCCCAGGTCCGCCAGGAACTGGCGGTCGAATTGGAGGAGAAGGACCGCGAGATCAAGGTCATTGCCAAGGAGCAGGAACGCGAAAAGGCCGACATCCTACGCTACCTGGCGCGTGAGAAGGAGGAGCGCGACCGCGAGATCGTGCTGGTCAACAAAACGCGCGAGCTCGAGGAGGCGGAGATCAAACGCCTCAAGGTGACGGCCGACAAGGAAAAGGCCGAACACAATGCCGAAAGCGTCCGCAAGATCGCCGATGCCGAGCGCATGAAGGAAATCGAACGCATTCAGGCCGAACGCGAAGCCGAAGCAGCTAAGATTTCGGAAGAGGCGCAAGCCGACATCGCGCGCATGCACATGGTGACCGGCGCCGAGGCGCGAAAGGAATCCGCCGCCAAGGAATCGGATGCCACTCTGATCCGCGCCAAGGCGACCAGCGAGGCCCAGAAGATCAGCGCCGAGGGCATCGAGAAGGAGGCCGCGGCGCGCGGCAAGGCCGAGGCTGAAGTCGAAGCGTTGCGGGTCGACAATACCCAGCGCATGCTGGAGGCCGAAGCCAACGGCATGGAGGCCAAGGCCGAAGCCCTCAAGAAGTACAACGAGGCCGCGACATTCCTGGAGCTTTCCAAGCTGCACATCGAGGCCGAGCGCGACGTCCACATCGATCAGGCCAAGGCCATGGGCAATGCTCTCAGTCAGGCCCAAATCCGCATGTACGGCGGCGGCAACGACGATACCGTCGACACCATCCGCGGCATGTTCACTTCGGGCTTCTCGCTGGGCGAGGTGCTGGAAGGCGTCGCCCAGTCGCTGCCGGAAGGCCTGCGCAGCCGCTTCGCCAGCAACGGCATCCGCGGCATCTTCGGCAAGCCCTACCGGACCGGCCAGTTCAAGGAAATGGCCGAACAGCTTTCCAAGCTGGTGCGCGACAACCTCGGCACCAAGAAGAAGCGGGAAATCACGTTCGGCGAAGCCTTGACGCTGCTGGAGGACAAGGCCAGCGGTAACGAGGCCCAGGTCCAGGCGCTCAAACTGCTGAATGACGCCAACGAAGACGGTGTCTTCGAACAAGTCCCGTTCGATACCGTTTGGACCCTGTTGCAGGCGACCGCCAAGGCCGCCGACTGAGCGATACGAGGAACGGCAAGCCATGGCGGACTATGACGTCGTACTCGACCACGTCTACAAGACCTATCCGGGCGGCGTCGAGGCGGTCATCGACTTCAATACCGAGATCGAGCGCGGCGAGTTCGTCGCCATGCTCGGCCCTTCGGGTTGCGGCAAAACAACGACATTGAGGATGATCGGCGGTCTTGAGGAAGTCACCCGCGGCACCATCACCATCGCCGGAGAAGACGTCACCGACCTACCGCCGTCGCAGCGCGATACCTCGATGATGTTCCAGAGCTTCGCGCTCTTTCCCCACCGCAACGTCTTCCAGAACGTCGAGTTCAGCCTCAAGATGCAGGGCATCGACAAGGACGTCAGGGCCAAACAGGTCTGGGAAATGATCGAGATGGTGGGGCTGACCGAGCTTGCCATGCGCCGGCCGCACGATCTCAGCGGCGGCCAGCAACAACGCGTCGCCCTGGCGCGGGCGCTGATCAGCAACCCAACGTTGCTGCTGCTGGACGAGCCGCTCGGCGCCCTCGATTATTCCTTGCGCCAAACCATGATGATCGAACTGAAACGTATTCAACGCGAACTCGACATCACCTTCATCATGGTGACGCACTCCCAGCAGGAAGCCATGGCGCTGGCCGACAAGGTGATCGTCATGTCGGACGCCCTGGTTCAGCAGATCGGCTCGTCGCGGGAAATCGCCGAGGCGCCGCGCACAAAATTCGTGGCGGACTTCATCGGCAACAACAACCTGTTCAGCGGCGTCATCAAATCGCAGAGCGGCTCGATCATCTTCGTCGAGTCGGGCGACCAGCTCTATTACGTCCGCGTACCGGAATACATCCGCCGCGTCCCGATAGGCGAAGAAGCAAACTTTTCGGTTCGCGCCGACCTGATGCACACGGGTAGCAACGGCGACATGGCGAACAGCGTGCAGGGCTCGTACGTCACCACCGAATATCTCGGCACCCTGGAAACGGACGTTTTCGAAATCGGGCCCGGTCACTACGTCCACGTCGAACAGCATCGAAAATTGTCGGATCACGTCTACCAGATGGGAGAGACGGAGACCATCAGTTGGGCCGCTGAGGCGGGCATCCTGTTGGAGGAGGCGGGCGCCCACATCGAGGGCGCCGAGGAGGCAGCGCAGTAGCCCTATCGCGAGCGGCGGTAGAGGATGGTGTAGATGCCGATAAACAGCCCGATCATGGAGAGAGAAAAGAGCGTCGAGGCCGTGCCCAGGGCGAACAGGGTGGGGCGGATGCGCTGGGTCATCTGGGCATTGATGTCGAGCGGCAGCGTGTTGAATTGGCCCGCCAGCAAGGTGGTCCGGGCAAACTCGTCGTAGGACAGCGTGAAGCCGAACAGGCCAGCGGCGACGATACCCGGCGTGATCAGCGGCAACGTCACCTCTTTGAAAACCGTCCATTCATTGGCGCCCATATCGCGGGCCGCCTCCTCCAGGCTTGAATCGAAACGGTTGAAGACAGCCATCATGACGAGATACCCGAATGGCAGCGCCCATACGACGTGGACGAACAGGCCCGTGGAATACCAGGCCGGCGATAGGCCCAACTGCCTCGTCAACGTGGCCAGGCCCAGGCCCAACAGGACGCCCGGCACCATCAAGCCCGAGAGGATGGTGTAGAACAACACATTGGAAAAGCGGAACTTCTTGCGGAAGGCCATCGCCAGCATGGTCGAGAACAGGGCGGTGATGATCATCACCATGACCGCCAGCATGATCGACCGGCCCATGGCGCCCTGCATGTCACCCACCGTCGAGGGTTCGATCAGCTTGTTCCACCAGTAGAGGCTGGTGCCCCGCATGGGAAAACTGGTGCCGCCGCGCCGGCCCTGGAATGACAGCACGAACATGGCGAACATCGGCCCGTAGATGAAAATAAGAAAGAGTATGTAGTAAAGGCTAAAGCCGGACTTCACCCAGAGCTTGCGTTTGCGTTCCGGTGTCCAGCGGCGCTTCATCTCAAAGCTCCTTCCGGATGTCGATGATACGCAGGATGACGACGATGCCAACGACCATGGCCAGCATCAGCATCAAGGCGTTCACCGCCGCGAAGGGATAGTTCGCGATGCCGTAATAGTTGAGAATGACTGTTCCGGTCGTTGAGGTCTTGCCGCCGTAGACCACGACCGCGGTGGCGAACTCGCCCATCAGGATGACGAAAATGAAGATCATGCCGATGGCGATGCCGGGCAACGACAACGGGCCGATGATTTCGCGGAAGATCTGGAATGGCGTCGCGCCCATATCGCGAGCCGCCTCGATGATGGCGTTGTCGATCTTGGCCAGCGAAAAGAAAATCGGGCCGATGCAGAGCACGACGTAGATCTGCACCAACGCCATGGTGTAGCCGAATTCGGAGTAGAACAGGAAGCTCACCGGCCGGTCGACGATGCCCATGCCCGTCAGCGCCTGGTTGATCAGCCCGCGGCGTCCCAGCATGGGCAGCCAAGCGACGGCGCGGATCAGATAGCTGGTCCAGAACGGCACCATGCACAACAGGAACAGTGCCAATTGCCATTTGAAGGCCTGAACCTGCATGGACAGGAAGTAGGCGATGGGATAGCCGACGATCAGGCACAGCACCATGACCACAAGGGTGTAATAAATCGTCGACCCCAGGGTGCGGATGAAAACGCTGGGCAACAGGAAGCGGTCGGAATCAGGGTCGAAGAAACCTTCGGTGTAGAAGAACTCGATATAAAATTTGAGCGAGAAGTCGGGGAACATGCCGTGCGGCGTCGACTTCCAAAAACTGAAAACGATGATCGAAGCCAGGGGAATGACGAGGAAGAGGACAAGCCAGATTGTCGCCGGCGCGATCAGCCAGCCGGTGGAGAAGCCCTCCTGCGGCCTAATGATCTTGGCCCGGACGGCGTCCTCGTCCGGCTTCGGCTGGTTGCCGATCAATCCCGGGTGATGGGCGGAAACTTCTGTCATTGCGGTCTAATTATATTCGCTGGCGCCCGCCGTGAAAAAGGGGCCGGTGCGAAAAAATCCGCACCGGCCCGATTATCTTAACGAACGCAGGGTTCCGGACAAGGAACCACGCCGCGCTTACGCCGTCAGGAATTCCGTCCAGCGTTTCACGAGGTAATCGTTCTCCTTCATGATGGAATTCCATACGGCGATCTTCTTGAATCGTTGCTCGTATGAACCGCCATCGCGCACAAGGCCTTTATCGATCAGCGGGTTGCCGAAGGGATCGGGCAGTTCCTTGGCCGCCGGCTTGCCTTCGTACCAGAAGTCCCACTCGTCCTTGGGCAGGTGTTTCTTGACCGGTTCGAACGCCGACATGTAGTAGCCCTGCCGGGCGACAAACGCGCCGGCCCAGCCGTCGAGCCACCAATTAAGGTACTCATAGGCTTGATCGAGCTTCTTACCGGTGGCCTTGGCCGAAATCGACCAGGCGCCGTGCCAGCCGCGCATACCTTCCTTCGGCGAGGCGTAGATGCACTTGACGCCCTCGGCGTTGACCGCCGTGACGGCGGGCGACCACATGCTCTGCAGGATAACCTCGCCGGACACCATCAGGTTGACGGACTGGCCAAAGGTTTCCCAGAACGCGCGGAAGTGGCCTTCCTTCTTCTTCTTGATCAGGAAGTTGATCAGGAAATCGATCTCATCCCTGGTCATGTCACCCTTGTCGCCGAACTTTCTCAGACCCAGCGCCTCGACGCCCATGGCGGCATCCATGACACCGACCTGGGGTACGTTGATGAGCGCAACCTGACCTTTGAAATCGGAGCTGAACATCTCAGCCCAGCTTTCGATATCGCGTCCGGTATCCGCGGGCGCATAGCCCAAGCTGTCGGCGTTGTGGATAGTGGGGAGTGCCGAAATCCAGCGCGACGGACCCTTGGTCCGCTTGCCGTCCTTGTCGACCCACATCTGCTTGACCGGCGCATCGCCGTCGCCGATCTGGGATCCTGGCGTCAACATGCCGGTTTTGGTCAGGTTCGAAACCTTGTCCCAGTTCGTGATGCGATTTGTGTCGATGGGCTGGAAGACGCCCGCCGGAATCATTGCGTCGAACATGTCGAAGTAACATTCGGAAACTTCGAACTGGTCGTTCTGGTTAAGGCCCTTGCCGAACAGGGCGCCATAACCCATGGCCGTACCATTGACGCCGAATCCTATGTCCTTCGCAGCCCTACTCTGGATTTCGTTGATGACGCTGACACCCAGTCCGATGGTGCGAAGCGGGTCGGCAGCTTCTACGATGGCAGGAAAACCGACTATCGACCCGGCTGCAACAGTGCCGGCGGCTCCTCCCACGAACGTCCGGCGGGTAATGTCCTTGCCGGGTACTCTGCGTTTGCTCTTAGCCATCTTCGTCTCCCCTTTGTGTTTATTGTTTTAGGTCGCCTCGAAAAATCGCTCCATGACAAACATAATCAGACAACGACCGAGGCATCTTGATGAATTCTTCGATCGCAGAACATAATAATGATACATTAGACTCATTCTGGAGGAAACTACCGAGACTTGAACCAGGACGTAAATAACCTGGAGTAAAACCGGGGAGGATCGGGGTGAGTGTACTGATTAAGAATGGTCGGATAGTTACGGCGACCGACGATTACCAGGCTGACATATTTGTCAGCGGTTCCAAGGTCGACCTGATCGGTAAAAATTTATCGATCGATGCCGATCAGGTTGTCGATGCCAGCGGAAAGCTAGTGATTCCGGGGGGTATCGATCCGCATACACATCTTGAACTGCCCTTCGGCGGCACCGTCACGTCGGACACGTTCGAAACCGGCACACGAGCAGCGGCTTTCGGCGGTACAACCTGCATTATAGATTTCGCGGTTCAGTTAAAGGGTGAGGATCCTCTCGCGGCACTCGAATCCTGGCATCTGAAGGCCGCTGGTAAGACCGCCGTCGACTACAGCTTTCACATGATTTTGACCGATGTTCCGGAAAGCCGGACGAAGGATATGCGCCGTCTGGCAGACGAAGGCATCACCAGTTACAAGCTGTTCATGGCCTATCCCGGCGCCATGCTGTCGGACGACGGCACGATTTTCCGCGCCATGCGGCAAGCTGGCGAAGACGGCACGTTGGTCTGCATGCACGCCGAAAACGGCATCGTCATCGATGAATTGATAAAGATCGCCCTCTCGGAAGGACACATCGAGCCCAAGTATCACGCGCTGACCCGGCCCACCCGGCTGGAAGCGGAGGGCGTGCACCGGGCGTTGGCCATTGCCGAAGTCGCGAAATCACCCGTCTATATCGTGCATCTCTCCAGTTACGATTCGCTGCAGGAACTGCGTCTGGCTCAGGCCCGCGGCGTCATGGCCCATGCCGAAACCTGTCCGCAATACCTGCTCTTGGATGTCACCTCCTATGACGAGCCCGGCTTCGACGGCGCCAAGTACGTGCTGACACCGCCCTTGCGGGAAAAGTGGAACCAGGAGGAATTGTGGCGGGGCCTGCGCGGTAATGCATTGCATGCGATTTCGACCGATCACTGCCCGTTCTGCCTCAAGGAACAAAAAGAACTGGGCAAAACCGATTTCAGCAAGATCCCCAACGGCGGTCCCGGCATCGAAAACCGCATGAGCCTGATCTACCATTATGGAGTCAACGGCGGCTATATCGATCTCAACCGTTTCGTCGAACTCACCTCGACGGCGCCCGCCAAGATTTTTGGCCTGTTCCCCAAAAAGGGCACGATCGCGGTCGGCAGCGACGCCGACATCGTCATCTTCGATCCCGAGCGTGAAGAAACCATCAGCTACTACAACAGCCACACCCACCACATGAACATCGACTACAACGCCTATGAAGGCATGCCGGTCAAGGGCTTTACCGAAACCGTCTTCAGCCGGGGCCGCATGATCATTGACAAGGGGCAGTATCTTGGCCGGGCCGGTGACGGCGAGTTCGTCAAACGCGGCGCCTACGGCGGTCTCTACACGCCAGGCCGTTCGGGTGAAATTCCCTCGCGCGCGCCCAGCTCGCGCCACGGGGGGTAGATCTTATTTCAGGCCCAGCCACGCTTCTGCCGCCGCCGGGTCATTGAAAATCTCGAAGGTGTTTCCCGGCCCCGCTGTTTCGCTGACGATGGAATAAAGCTTCGCCATGGCGGCGTCGCTTTCCTTCAAGACCACCGTGGCGACGCGAACGGGTCCGCGTTGTTCGTCGGTATCCATCATGATTTCGGCGACTTTTTGGAAGCCTTCATAGGTAACCTCCAAAATCTCGATCTGGCGCAAATCGGAGATCGTCGGTATGCCGAACGGCAATTCCGGATCCCGGCGCAAGCGGCTGATGCAGGACACCAAATCCTCGTCTGTCAAGGTGCCGGACCCTTCCATGCGAACGACTTTCATTTCATGATCAATGCGGTAGGTCATCGGCATCAGTGTGATCCGTTACTGTTATTTCCGTTCGGGTGGACTAGATATGTTCCCAAGGCCATGGAGGATAAATGATGGCGACGGAAATACCAGAGGTCAAACTCAGCCAGGGTTATATCGATCACCCCGGCTACGACGTGCACTTTGAGCCAAGCCCCAAATGGCTGCGGGTCATGTTCGGCGGTGAAACCATCGCCGACAGTACGAAGGCCAAGCTGCTGTTCGAATCCCACCACATACCGGTTTATTATTTTCCGGTGGGCGACGTGCGCATGGATCTGATGGAACGCACCGATCACGCCAGCCATTGCCCGTTCAAGGGAGATGCCAGTTACTGGACCGTCAACGCGGGCGGCCGGACCGCCGAAAACGCCATGTGGGGGTATGAGGACCCGCTGCCCGAGGTGCCCGAACTGGCCGGTTACGTCGCCTTTTACTGGAACAAGGTGGATAAGTGGATGGAGGAGGACGAGGAGATTTTCGTCCATGCCCGCGATCCCTACAAACGCATCGACGTCATACCCAGCACACGGCGCGTCGATGTCGTGGCGGGCGGTGAAACCGTGGCGTCGTCCAGCCGCGCCATGTTCCTGTTCGAAACCGGATTGCCCACGCGCTACTACCTGCCGGCAGACGACGTCCGCATGGATTTGCTAAACCCCACCGACCATGAAACAGCCTGCCCCTACAAGGGTCGCGCTAGTTACCATACGCTTGAGGTGAAGGGGGAGAGTTTCGACAACATCGTCTGGTACTACACCGATCCGTTGCCCGAGGTCGGCCGGATCAAGGACCATCTCTGTTTCTTCAACGAAAAAGTCGATGCCGTTCTGGTCGACGGCGAGCCGGAGGAAAAAGTCAAAACTCCCTGGTCGTGAAATGGGGACAACCTTGGCACGGGGTCGCATTCGCATAATACGCACTTTGTCGTACTTGACGGAGTGGACGAGGCATCCGCTAATGGACGTACGAACAAAATTGTTTTCAGGAGGGGATTAGATGAAGTGACCTGAAACCTTAAAAGTGGTCCGAGACGTTTGAGAGGATTTGGCGCATTC
>CAYOAD010000127.1:0-12057 GCA_964401845.1 uncultured Rhodospirillaceae bacterium
CACCGAGGTGATGATGCAGACGCCGCCGATGGCCAGCGGCAGCAGCATCAGGGCCGGGTTGTCGACAAAGTAGATGGAGGCCAGAACCATGGTCGCAACGACCGTCACGGCGTAGGTCTCGAAGAGATCGGCCGCCATGCCCGCGCAATCGCCGACGTTGTCGCCAACGTTATCGGCGATCACCGCCGGGTTGCGCGGATCGTCCTCGGGGATACCGGCTTCGACCTTGCCCACCAGGTCAGCGCCGACATCGGCGCCCTTGGTGAAGATGCCACCACCGAGACGCGCGAAGATCGATATCAGGGAGGCGCCAAAACCGAGCGCCACCAGGGCGTCGATGGTTTCACGTCCCGTCGCGCCGATGCCCAGCAGGACGGCGTAATAACCGCCGACCGAAAGGAGAGCCAAACCGGCGACCAGCATGCCGGTCACGGCGCCCGCTTTGAAAGCGATGTCCAGGCCGCCCGCGAGGGACGTACTGGCGGCTTGTGCCGTCCGCACGTTGGAGCGCACCGAGACGTGCATGCCGATGTAACCGGCCGCGCCCGAGAGCAGGGCACCGATCAAGAAGCCAATGGCTGCCTTGATGCCGAGCGCAAAGAAGGCGATCACGAGAACGACGACACCGGCCATGGCAATGGCGCGGTACTGGCGGTTCAGGTAGGCGGCAGCACCTTCCTGAACGGCGCCGGCGATTTCCTGCATGCGCTCCGAACCGGCGCTTGCGGCCATGATGGAGCGGCTGGTAAAGATGCCGTAAAGCACGGCAAGTACGCCGCACGCGATTACGAACCACAGCTCAGTGGGCATGGTTGGTATTCCTTATGTTTTGTTGATTTCGATCGGAGCCCTGCGGCCAATTTTGTCAATAAATCCAAGAGCAAAATGAGGCTAAGCCACCACCTAGCCCGGGACCCCTGTTAAAGTCGGGCGGAACATATGTCAGAACCGCCCAAAAGGCAACCGGGTGCGTCCCGGCCCTCGGAAATGAAGCATTGCATGATTTTTTGACCGTATCCGTCCCTGACGGGACACCTGCTAGCTTGTTCCCTTAAAGCCGTATCGGGCGATGATCGACCGGATGACGCCAGCTTGCCGCATGGCCGCCAACGCATCGCGCAGGGCAATGACGATTTTGTCCGGCATATCCCGTCCGCCCGCAATCCATACCGCTTCCTCGCGTACCGCCTGTCCGAAGCGAATTTTCGCCTGGTTGATTTCCTTGATGCCGCGGAATTTGTAGGCCGCCTCAACAAGAGAACAGTACCAGGCGTCAATCCGGCCCTTGATCAACATCTGGACCAGAGCCCGATCGTTTGACACCGAAACCAGATTTTGAAACCCGTTGCGCCGGAGTTCCTCCTCCATGGACGTCCCGCGCCAAACACCGACCCGGGTGAGTTTTTTCGCGGTCATTTTGTCGTCTATGGCCGTATCGAAGGACACGAAGCCGAAGCGCACCGGATAGAGTTTGCCGATCCAGGTGAATTGCCTTTCCCGCGCCGGCGTTCGGGAAAACGGAACGATGACGGCGTCGGCGGAGCCCTTCACCGAATTCACTGCCCGCGACCACGGGACGAAGCGGACATCGATTTCGATGCCAGCCCGTTTCGCGGCCTCCCGCACAATTTCGATCGCCGTGCCGGGCTCGGCATCATCGATCATGGTCTGCCCGGCGATTTCAGTGGTATACAGCGTTAATTTGTCGGCAGCGCGAACCGGCATCGCGATTACGATGAAAAGCAAGAAGGCCAAGAAGATTTGCCGAATTAGGTTGTGCATCAATTTCACCCGCCGGTTCTATTGCCACCCCAAGCATTGCACGAAAATGAAGACCTATACAGTTTGACCGGCCGTCCGCCGCCGCTTTACCGCCAGCCAAATGGTCGCCAATACGGTCGCCGCGATAAACGGTACGGCGCCGACATTGACCATCTCCCAGCCGTAGTTTTCCAGCAACGTACCCGACGTAAGCGAGGCAAAGGCGACGGTGCCGAACACCAGAAAATCGTTTGCGCCCTGCGTCTTGGCCATTTCGGCGTTGCTGTAACATTCCGTCAACAGCGTCGTGCCGCCGATGAAGAGGAAATTCCAGCCCAGCCCAAGTGCGACAAGCGCCGTCCAGTAATGCGTCAAACTGATGTCATTGAGCGAAATCGCCAGCGAAAGCGAAAGGAGGCCGGCACCGGCGAAAATAATACGCAACACGCCGAACCTCTTGATGAGACTGCCGGTGAAGAACGAGGGCGCGAACATCCCCACAATGTGCCACTGGATAACGAAAGCCGCATCGTCGAACGGGTGACCGTGGGCCACCATCGCCAAGGGGGTGGCTGTCATCACCAGGGACATCACGCCGTAACCGACCATGGCCGCCAGGACCGCCACGAGAAAGATCGGCTGCCCCATGATTTGCCGCAAGGGCCGGCCTGTTTCTCGACGCTCCTCAGCGGACAATTTAGGCACGGTGATTTGCGTCAACAGCGCCAACGCCAACAGGCAAAGCACAATGATCGAGAGAAAGGAGCCCAGAAAGGTCAGGGGATCCAGTAAGTCCTTGGTCCAACGGGTACTGGCCGGGCCGAGAAAGCCGGCGATCAATCCGCCAGCCATGACCAGAGAGATGGCCCTCGACTTGAATGTGCTGCTCACGACGTCTGCGGCTGCGAAGCGATAATGCTGGCCGAAAGCGTTGTAGGCGCCCATGAACGTAACGCCGAAGCAAAACAGCCAGAAATCCCTATTGTAGACCGCCAACGAACAAACTGCGGCACCGGTCAGGCCAAGCAGTGCGCCCGTCATGAACGCGCCCCGGCGCCCGACTCGGCGCATCCAGAACGAAGCCGGAATTGTCGCGATCATGGTGCCGATCATCATCGTGCTCACCGGCAGGGTCGCCAGTGATTTCTGGTCGGCCAGGGCATAGCCCACAAGTCCGCCCAGCGTGATGAGAATTGACGTACTCGTCATTACCAAGCCGGAACAAACCGCCATCACGGCGACGTTCTTTACCGCACCCTTCATCGTGCACCCGTTTCTGTTCAGATTGATCGCGCGGACATCAATACCCGTCGGAACGGCAGGGCGCAACGTCCATTCACGGACGCGTCAGAAATGCTGCCAGCCGCTGCGGTCGATCTGCATCGGATAGCCTTGTCGGTCGAGGACGGTAACGCCCTCCCCCTGCCGCACAATACCGATCTGCGATACGGCAATGCCGGCTTCCCCTGCGATCTCGAATATCGCCTTCGAATTCGCTGCAGGTGTCGTGAACGCCAGTTCGTAGTCGTCGCCTCCGCCCAGAATGGTCGCCATCAAGTCCGGGCTCGCCGCTACCGCGAATATTGCAGGTGCTGACAGCGGGACGTCCTCTGCTACGACATCGACCGCAACCCCGCTCACATGCGACAGGTGCGTCAGGTCGGCGACCAGGCCATCGGATACATCCAACGCAGCACTCGCCAGGCCGGCAAGTTTCTCGCCCAGGCCCAGGCGCGGTTGGGGCAACTCGTACCGCTGCCGAAGGTAATCGAGAGCGTCTCGGTCGAGAGCCTCGTGCCAGGCTTCCGCCGTCCCCTTCACCAGTTGCAGTCCCAAGGCTGCATCGCCGATGGTGCCGGAGACGAGCACCAAATCGCCGTCTTCCGCACCCAACCTCAGAACGGCTTTTCCCTGACTGACCGTACCGATCGCCGTCAAGGTCAGCGTCAAGGGGCCGGTTGTTGACACGGTATCGCCGCCCAAGAGACAGACGTTGAATTCGTGCTGGTCCGCGGCGAGCCCCGAGGCAAAAGCGCTCAACCAGTCGTCGCCGAGCGTCCCGGGCAAGGCCAGGGTCAGGAGGTAGCCGAACGGCCGGGCGCCCATTGCCGCCAGATCGGAAAGATTGACGCGCAAAAGTTTCCGGGCAATCAGATCAGGGGATTCGTCACCGGTGAAATGCACGCCCTCGACCAAGGCATCCACGGTCGTAACGATTTGCCGCCCCGCAGGCGGATCGATGACCGCTGCATCATCCTTCAGTCCGATGGAGCCCGGCGTCGTCGCCGCCAGCGGTGCGAAGTATTCGGCGATGAGATCGAACTCGCCGCGCCGGTTCAATTCAGCTCGCCCCGTTCGCCGCCGGCAACTCACCGGGTCTGATGCTGCGGCTGAGGCTGTCGAGCGCGCCGTTCACGAAGCCCGGTTCCGCGCTGTCGAAAAAGGCGTGCGCCACGTCGACGTATTCCGTGATGATCACGGCCGACGGTGTGTCGACGCGGGCCATCAGTTCATAGGCGCCGGCCCGCAGGATCTGCCGCACCGTGCGGTCCAGGCGGGAGGTCGCCCAGCCGCCGCTCAAGGCGCCGTCGACGACGCCGTCGATTTCCTCAAGGCGCTCGTGAACGCCTTTGACGATGTCGGAAAAGTATTCGGTATCGGCCTCGGCGAATTCCATGCCCTCGATCTCCGCGCCGAGACGGTGGGCGATGAATTCGGAAATGACAATGGAGGGCGGGACGTCCGCCGCCGTTTCGATCTGGTAGAGAGCTTGTACCGCGCCTAGCCTTGCGGCACTGCGTTGGCTGGACCGGTCGCCGCCGCTCATCGCGGTGGCAGGATCTGACGTTTGACGTCGATCATGCGGATTGCCGCGCTGGCCGCCGCGCCGCCCTTGTTGCCGCGGTCGACCGCGGCACGTTCCATGGCCTGTTCCTTGTTTTCGCAGGTCAGGATGCCGTTACCGACGGCGACGGAAAAGTTCAAGGCGATGTCCATCAGGCCGCGGATCGATTCGGTGCAGACGTGGTCGTAGTGGCTGGTTTCACCCCGGATGACGCAGCCCAGGGCGACATAGGCGTCGAAGCGCCGGCGTCCGCCGACCAGTTCGAACGAACGGACGGCCATGCGGATGGCGCTGGGAATTTCAAAGGCGCCGGGGACGGAAACGCGCGTGTACGTGCCGCCGGCCTTGCCGATGTCGGCGAGCGCACCCTTCACCAGTTCCTCCGCGATATCCGGATAGAACTGCGAATCGATGACCAGTAAATAAGGTCCTTCGTCCATGGTTAACTGCCTTCCCTTAACCCAAGTCCACGCAAACTATAGTCGTAGCACCAAGCCCTTAACGAAACGTAGAGGCGACGTTACAGCGCCGGTATCTCGCGCCAATCGACGATCTTCAGGCCGTAGCCTTCCAGGCCGATGACGTTGCGCCGCGAATTCGAGAGCAAAATCATATCCCGAACCCCGAGATCGAGCAAAATCTGCGCGCCGATGCCATAGTCGCGCAACTGGTGTGAATCCGCCTCGGCCTCGCCCGTCATGGCTTTCACCTGATCTGACAGGCTGGTCCGGCGCGGCTCCCGGATCAGCACGATGACGCCGCGGCCTTCCCGGCCAATTTCGTTCATCGCCGAATGAAGCTGATCGCCGCGGTCGCCGTGACTGTGGAGAACGTCGTCCAGCACCGAAAAGGCGTGCATGCGGACGAGTATGGGCTCGTCGCCTGACAGATCCCCTTTAACCAAGGCAATATGCTCGGCGTATTCCGCGCGATTGACGTAAACCGAGAGGTGAAAATCGCCGCCGAACTGGCTCTGAAATTCTGTTTCGACCGCCTTTTTGACGAGGTGGTCATGGCGGCGGCGGTAAGCGATCAGATCGGCGATGGTACCCACTTTCAAGCCGTGAAACTGGGCAAACTGGATGAGGTCCGGCAGACGGGCCATGGTGCCGTCGTCCTTCATGATCTCGCAGATCACGCCGGCCGGAAGGAACCCGGCCAATCTGGCGATATCGACCGCCGCCTCGGTGTGGCCGGTGCGCACCAGCACGCCGCCGTCGCGCGCCACCAGGGGAAAGACGTGGCCGGGGCTATGGATGTCATCCTTGCCCTTGGCCGGATCGATCGCAGCGGCGACCGTGGCAGCCCTGTCTGCCGCCGAAATACCGGTGGTGACGCCCTCGACCGCCTCGATCGAGACCGTGAACGCCGTTCCGTGCCGAGTTCTGTTGTGGCTCGACATCAGCGGCAGGTCTAGTTCCGCCACCCTTTCCGAAGTCAGCGTCAGACAGATCAGACCGCGCCCGTACTTGGCCATGAAGTTGATGGCTTCGGCGTCGGCGATTTGGGCTGGAATGAACAGGTCACCTTCGTTCTCCCGGTCTTCGTCGTCAACCAGGATGACCATGCGGCCCTTTTTCGCTTCCTCGATCAATTCCTCCGGCGAGGAAAGGAAATCCAACTCTTTCAACGTCATTCCTCCTCGGCGAGCCGGGCGACATAACGCGCCAGCACATCGATCTCAAGATTTACCTTGTCACCAACTTGTGAGCCGCCGAACGTCGTGACTTCCTGGGTGTGCGGGATGAGGTTCACGCCGAAGCTGTTTCCCGCAACCTCGTTGACCGTGAGCGAAACGCCATCCAAAGCCACGGACCCTTTGGCCGCCACGAATTTCGCCAGTCGTTGCGGCACCTCGAATGAGAAACGCTTCGAATCACCCTCCGCTTCGATCGCCGTAATTTCCGCCGTGCCGTCGACGTGACCGCTGACGATATGGCCGCCCAGTTCGTCACCGACGCGCAGGCTGCGTTCGAGATTGATACTGGAGCCCTCCTGCCAATCGCCCAAGCTGGTCAGAGACAAGGTCTCCGCCGAGGCATCGACGGCAAACCAGCCGCCACGGTCGTCCGTGCCTTTGTCGACAACGGTCAGGCAAACGCCGGAGCAGGCGATCGATGCGCCCATGTCGATCTTGGTCGTATCCTGCGCCGTCGAAATAACAAAGCGCGTATCGCCGCGTTGCTCGATGGCGCGCACCTCTCCAAGATCCGTAACTATTCCTGTGAACATACTCTATTACCGTCAGTTGGCTGGTGCTTCGACGGCGTAGGTCTCCATGACATCGTCGCCCAGCACAATGGTTTCAATACGGCGGAATAGCGGGGCTTTGCCCAGGCTGTCAACCCCAAGTCCGGCAATCGCCCCCTGTCCGTCGCCGCCGATGACCGTTGGCGCGCGAAACCAGACCAGCCGGTCAACCAGATCCGCCCTGAATAGCCCGGCGACAAGCCTGCCTCCGGCTTCCACCAGAAGCCGCGTGATGCCCTGCTTTCCGATGACGTCGAAGACGGCATGGAGATCCGGGCGACCGTCCTCGTCGGGGCTGACGTCGAAGACTTTAACACCCGCCTCGACGAAGGCCGCCCGGCGATCGGCATCAGCGCCGCGCAAGGTGATTATCCAGGTTGGCGTCTGCTTGGCCGTCAAAGCAAGTTGGGCGGTCAGCGGCGTCGAAAGTCTTCCGTCCACCACGATACGGATGGGGGAGCGCGCCTCTAGCCCGGGCAGCCGGCAGGTTAGGGCTGGATTGTCGGCCCTGGCCGTTCCAGAGCCGATCAATATAGCGTCGTGGTTGGCCCTCAGGGCATGACCGTGCGCGCGCGCATCGGGTCCGGTGATCCACTGGCTCTCGCCGTTGTGCGTTGCGATCTTGCCGTCCAGCGTGGTGGCGGTCTTCACGGTTACGAGCGGGCGGCCATGCTTGAGCCGCTTGAAGAAACCGGCGTTAAGCTCAAAAGCGCTCGATCCCTCGACCCCGACATCAACGGCGATGTCGGCGGCTTCCAGCGCGGCAATGCCGCCGCCGTCTGTCCGTGGATCCGGATCCCGGCAGGCCACTACGACGCGCTTGACGCCCGCGTCGATCAGGGCCTGAGCACAGGGTGGCGTTTCTCCGTGATGGGCGCAGGGTTCCAGCGTGACATAGGCCGTGGCACCGGCGGCGTCGGAGCCTGCGGCAGCCAGCGCTTCGGTCTCCGCGTGCGGCCGGCCGCCGGGCTGGGTAACGCCGCGGCCGACGATCCTGCCGCCCTGGCCCAGATCCTCGCGCACGAGGATGCAGCCGACAGAGGGATTGGGCGCAACATTGCCGAGACCCCGGTGCGCAAGCCCCAAAGCCGCGCGCATATAAGCCTGATCGCCGGTGTTAATCGTGGTCGCCACCGCTTAAGCCGCCAATGAACTCCTCGAAGTCCTTGGCCTCGCGGAAATTTCTGTAAACGGACGCGAAACGCACGTAGGCCACAGGGTCGAGATTTGATAGCGCCTCCATCACAATCTCGCCGATCACGTCGGATTTGACGTCACTCTCACCAAGACTTTCCAAGCGCCGCACGATACCGCTGATCATGCGGTCGACGCGTTCCGGGTCGACCGGGCGCTTGCGCGTCGAGATATGGATGGAGCGGGCCAGTTTTTCCCGGTCGAACGGCACGCGCTGGCCGTTTTTCTTGACGACGGTAAGTTCACGCAACTGGACGCGTTCAAATGTCGTGAAACGGGACCCGCAACCCGGACAAAGCCGTCTCCGGCGGATCGCCGAATTGTCCTCGGTCGGGCGTGAATCTTTTACCTGGGTGTCGTCGTTGCCGCAGAACGGACAGCGCATGCCAACCCCTCCCTCTTTGAACTATTTTTATTGATCGTCAAACCGCCGCACCATAAATCGGAAACCGGGCGCAAAGCGCGATGACTTCTTCCTTGGTTCTAGCTTCCTGACCGGCATTGCCGGCTTCCCCGTTTTCGGCAAGGCCTTCCAGGACATCGGCAATCATCCGGCCGACCTGGCGGAACTCTTCGACACCGAACCCGCGCGTCGTCGCCGCCGGCGTGCCCAGCCGGACGCCCGAGGTTATCGTCGGTTTTTCGGGATCGAAGGGAACGCCGTTCTTGTTGCAGGTGATATGGGCGCGCTCCATCGCCGCTTCGGCGTCCTTGCCGGTCAGATTCTTGGAGCGCAGGTCGACCAGCATCAGGTGGGTGTCGGTGCCACCCGACACCATGTCGAAACCGCGCGCACCCAGTGAATTCGCCAAAGCCTGGGCGTTGTCGACGATGGCTTGAGCGTAATCCTTAAATTCCGGCTGCAGGGCCTCCCCGAGACCAACCGCCTTGCCGGCAATCATCTGCAGCAGCGGGCCGCCCTGAATACCGGGAAATATCGCCGAGTTGATTTTTTTCGAGATCGCTTCGTCGTTGGTCATGATCATGCCGCCCCGGGCGCAGCGCAACGTCTTGTGGGTCGTCGTCGTCACGACGTCGGCGATGCCAAATGGGCTGGGGTGCACGCCGCCGGCGACGAGGCCGGCGAAATGCGCCATGTCGACCATCAGATATGCGCCGACTTCATCGGCGATCTCGCGGAATTTTTTGAAATCGAGGAACCGCGGATAGGCCGAACCGCCGGCGATGATGATTTTGGGCCGGCATTCCTTGGCCAGGTCCAGCACCTGACCGAAATCGATCTGGGCGTCCTGCTGGCGGACGCCGTATTGGATGGCGTTGAACCATTTGCCCGACTGGTTGGGCGGCGCGCCATGAGTCAGGTGGCCGCCCGCCGCCAGCGACAGACCCATGACGTTGTCACCCGGCTGGGCCAGGGCCATGAACACGGCCTGGTTGGCCTGGCTGCCGGAATGTGGCTGCACATTAACGAAATCGCAGCCGAACAGCTCTTTGGCGCGGTCGATGGCCAGTTGCTCGACGATGTCGACATGTTGACAACCACCGTAGTAACGCCGGCCGGGATAACCCTCGGCGTATTTGTTCGCCAAGACCGTGCCGGTGGCTTCAAGGACGGCGGCGCTCACGATATTTTCGGATGCGATAAGCTCGATCTCGTTCTGCTGCCGGTCGAGTTCCCTGCCGATGGCGTTGAACACGTCCGCGTCGATGTCGGATAGCGGACTTGAGAAAAATTCCGACGTCTGGTCTTCCGCCAAACTGGCGTCGACGGGGGAAACTGTGGATGTCATTTAAGTTGAACCTCGAGATATCTCTATTCAGGATCTAGGCGATCTTGTCGACACGGCGCTGGTGCCGACCGCCCTCAAAAGCCGTGGCGAGAAATTCGCGCAAGGCGTCGCGCGCTGCTTCTACACCGATGATACGCGCACCCAAAGCTAAAATATTTGCGTCGTTGTGCTGGCGGGACAAGCGGGCCGTCAGGCCGTCGCTGCAAAGCGCCGCGCGGGCGCCGGCATGGCGGTTCGCCGCCATGGAAATCCCGATCCCCGTGCCGCAGACGATAACGCCCCGTCCGGCCTTGCCCGATGTCACGGCGTCCGCCACGGCATGGCCGAAATCCGGGTAGTCGACCGAATCCGCACTGTTGGTGCCGAGATCGAGCACGTCGTGCCCCAAGGCCTCCAGGTCCGCCTTCAACAGGTCCTTCAACTCGTAGCCGGCGTGGTCGGCGGCGATGGCGACGGTTTCACGGGACATGCGGTGAACTTCCTCGCGGCTTTATCTAGCGACGAAACGGAACAAACGACCAGGCGGTTCGGGTTTCGGGTCCGGGACCTATATCGAGCCCTAAGTACCATATGTCGGGGCGCGATACCAGCATCCCACAAACTGTCGGGTAAATGTCAATAATTTTGACGAAATAACCTCGTTTTTCCGGTGATGCGCCCGGCCCCTCCAATTTGTCTCTCATCGGTTGATCGTTCCGCGCTTCTACCTGTACACTCATGCCAACAGTCCGGTCTATCATCTGCTCCGACAAAGATTTCTTCCCTAATTAGAAGTCGTTGCCAGGATGTCCGGCCGGGCCGGGAGCGCGCACACGAACATCCGGGGGATGTCGTTTGGGGGCGTCCAATAGATAAGAAATCGGCCGGATGTTCCGGCAGGGATTAATTTGGGAAAAACAGGGAGACGACTTCATGAAGACCTTTAAACGCAACGCCGCAAAGGCTGCCGTATTCGGTGCCGCCGCCGCGTTCCTTGCCGCTACTCCGGCGGCGGCCGACATCAAGCTTGGTTCGTTGGGCGCCATTACCGGCCCGATCGTCAGCTTGGTGAAGGAAATCAACCTCGCCGAACAGGCCGCCGTTGCCGAAGTCAACGCAGCCGGTGGCGTGCTTGGCCAAAAAGTGGTGTTGATCGAAGCCGACACGGCCTGCAGCTCGCAGACCGCCGTTGACGCCGCCAACAAGCTGGTCAACGTCGAGCAGGTGACCGCCATCGTCGGCGCGCTGTGCTCGGGCGCGACCATTCCGGCCGCCAGTAACGTCGCGGTTCCGGCCAACGTCGTGATGATTTCGCCGGCTTCGACATCGCCCGAAATCACCAACCTCAAGGACAACGACTTCCTGTTCCGCGTCGCTCCGTCTGACGCCTATCAGGGCTACGTGATGGCTAAGCTGGTTTTGAGCAAGGGCATCAAGAAGGTTGCGCTGACCTACATCAACAACGACTACGGCGTCGGCCTGGCGGATACTTTCCGTGAAACCTTCAAGGCCGCGGGCGGCACCATCGCCGGTGACCAGGTTCACGAGGAAAAGAAGCAATCCTATCGTTCAGAGCTCGCCTCGCTCGCCTCGGGCGGCGCCAGCACCCTGATCGTCATCGCCATGGGCGAAGGCAGCGGCCTGACGATCATCAAGCAGTCCCTCGAAGGCGGCCTGTTCAATCAGTTCGTCGGCGGTGACGGCATGAAGACCGACAAGATGCTCAACTCCATTGGCGCATCGAACGTCAAGGGCGCGCTGTGGGGCACCATCCCGACCTCCAAGGACAGCCCGGCACTTGCCACCTACAAGAAAATGTACGGCAACGACAGCAAGTTTAAGCATGACAGCCCGTTCGCCCAGCAGGGCTACGACGCCACCATGCTGCTGATGCTGGCCATCCAGAAGGCGGGCTCCACCGACCGCAAGGCGGTGCGCGATGCCCTGCGCAAGGTCGCCAACGCGCCCGGCGAAGTCGTCGGCCCCGGTGACTGGGCCAAAGCCGTCAAGCTGATCGCGGCTGGTAAGGACATCAACTACGAAGGCACCAGCGGCAGCCATGAGTTCGACGCCAAGGGCGAAGTCTCCGGCGTCTTCGCCGAATGGACCGTCCAGGGCAACTCGCTCAAGGAAGGTGGCGTGCTGAACATCAAGTAAGCCAAGCCAACAAAGCTCAGATACCTGCCCCCTCCCGCGCTTGCGGGAGGGGGTTTCTTTTTGCCAGAAATAAAATGGTGACAGGTACACTTTTTCCGATTTCTGTCACAAAGTGTACCT
>CAYOAD010000128.1:0-6622 GCA_964401845.1 uncultured Rhodospirillaceae bacterium
TGTTCAGGTTTATGCGGCGCGGACCTGGGGTTGGCGGGGGGTTTTCGCCGTTCATTCCTGGATCGGGATCAAACCGAAGGATGCGCTGCAGTACACCCGCTACGAAGTGATCGGCTGGCGGGTTTATTACGGCCGGCCACCGCTGAAGATCAGCAACCGTGCGCCGGATGCCGAATGGTTTTCACGGCGGCCCGATTTGCTGGCCGACATCCGCGGGGAAGATGCGGAAACGATCATTCCGAAAATAAAGCAGGCGGTTCGGGATTATCCTTTTGCCGAATATTACCGTACTTGGCCGGGACCGAATTCCAACACATTCGTTGCCCATATCGTCCGGTCCGTGCCCGGTTTCAACGTCGACCTGCCGGTCACCGCAGTTGGCAAGGATTACCTGGCCGACGGCATGTTGAACACCCGGCTGCCGGGAGGGCGGGGTATGCAGGTGTCGCTGGGCGGCTACGCCGGCGTCCTTTTGGGACCGGAGGAAGGCTTGGAGATCAACGTACTCGGCGCCGCCTTCGGTATCGACCTCAATCCGCCGGCGCTCAAACTGCCCGGCCTCGGCCGCGTCGGGATGAATTAACGCCTTACGACATCGAATTTTGTCCGCCGCTATTGACAGCGCCGGGCAAATTCTTCGCAATGACATTTGCAACTGGTGCATTACCCTGGGGAGCAGATGGCTGTGAAACTTGAGGATGGCGTGGTGGCGTCCTATGCCGAGGACGGCGCAGTTTGCCTGCGGGGCATGCTGGACCAGGATTGGATAGAGCGGCTTCGCGATGGGGTCGAGCAGGCCATCGCCGAGCCCGGACCGATGGCGCGCCTGAACGGACCGGACGGCGACAAAAAGCGCTTCTTTGTCGACTTCTGCCTGTGGCTGCGCATTCCGGTTTTCGATGATCTCGTGTGGCGCTCACCCTTGGCGGCGACCGCCGCCCAACTGATGGCCTCGAACAAGGTCAACTTCTACCATGAACATCTGTTGGTGAAGGAGCCCGGCGCGGAGGAACGCACGCCCTGGCACCACGATATGCCGTACTATCCGCTGACGGGCAATCAGATTTGCTCATTCTGGATTCCCCTCGACGACGTGCCGGAAGAAACGGCGGTGCGGTACGTCCGCGGCTCTCACCGTTGGGGAAAACGCTACCAGCCCATGTACTTCAAGAAATCGACCGACCTGGCGGTCAGCGACGAAGTGTTCGAGGCGCCGCCCGATATCGATGCCGCACCGGATCAGTACGATCTTCTGCATTGGGAGTTGACGCCCGGCGACTGTATCGCTTTCCACGGCCTGACGCTGCATGGCGGTCCGGGCAATCCCTCGGCCACCCGTCGCCGCCGCGCATTCGCGGCGCGCTGGACGGGCGACGACGTCCGTTATGTCGAACGCCAGGGCCAGGTTTCGCCGCCGATCGAGAACCACGGCGTGGCGGATGGCGAGGTAATGGACAGCGATGCGTTTCCGGTCGTCTGGCGCGATGGCGCGCGGCTGGAACGACAAACAGCCGCCGAAGGGGTCACCGCATGAAACTCTATGGATACTTTCGCTCTTCCGCCGCCTACCGCATCCGCATCGTCCTCAACCTCAAGGGGCTGGACCATGAACGGGTCTACGTCCATCTGCGGCTCGGCGAACAACTGCAGCCCGGCTACCTCGAACTGAACCCGCAGGGCAAAGTGCCGGCCCTGCTTGACGGCGAGGCGGTGCTGACGCAATCCATGGCGATCGCCGAGTATCTTGAAGAGTGCTATCCGACGCCCGCCCTGCTGCCCGCGGATGCCGTCGACCGGGCCTGGGTGAGGGCGATCTGCCAAGCGGTGGCCTGTGAAATTCATCCGCTCAACAATCTCAGTACGCTCAACTACCTGGTCAACGACATGGGGTTGAGCGAAGACGACAAAGTGCGCTGGTACCGCCATTGGATTGCCGCTGGTCTGGGGGCCATCGAGGACATGCTGCAAGCCCATCCCGATTCGAGTACCTTCTGCCACGGTGGTATGCCGACGCTCGCCGACGCTTTCCTGATCCCCCAGATATTCAACGCCCAGCGCTTTGACTGCGATCTGAGCGGTTATCCCACCATCCTCAGGGTCGAAGCTGCCTGCCGCGATCTGGATGCCTTCAGCGCCGCCCACCCGGACAATCAGCCGGACCGCGAGTAAGGGAGCGCCAGTTCTTGTCATTCCCGCGAAAGCGGGAATCCATTCCGTTGCGGGAGATTTTCGCGCCGGGTCACGAAAATCAGTCGCTCAGGCATGGATTCTGGACAAGCGCGGCGCGCTTTCCGGAATGACGGAAATTTAGGTTAGCACGTCAAACAGCCGGACCGGGCCTCGGCGATGAGTTTTCGCATTTGCTCGAGGTTGACGTAGCCGGGAATGATCGCGTCGCCGACAACGAAGCCGGGCGTCCCCTGGATACCGAGGTTTTTCGCCAGATCGTAGGATCGGGCGACAACCTGCCTGACTTCGGGGCTTTCCATGTCCTCGGCGATTTGGACGGGGTCGATGCCGTTCTCCTCGGCAATGTCGAAAATCCGCCGGCGGTCCAGATTGCCGCGCGCATCCATCAGCGCGTTGTGGAAGTCGAGGTATTTTGCGCGATCAGACATTAACGCCGCGATTGCCGCGCGCGAGGCCAGGTCGGATTGCGGGCCGAGGATCGGGAATTCCTTGTAGACGACCCTGATGTTGGGGTCGGTCGCCAGAAGTTCCGTCATAACGGGGTGGAATTTCTTGCAGTAGCCGCAGCGATAGTCGAAGAATTCGACCAGGGTTACGTCGCCGTCCGGGTTGCCGCCGACGAAAGAGTCCGGATCATTGCGCAGAAGTTCGCCGCTGTTCTTGAGATAGGCCAGCGTCTTGGCCTTCTCTTCGGCTTCCTGACGCGCTTGCATGGCCTTGAAGGCCTCGACGATGATTTCGGGATGATCTTCGATGTATTTCTTGATGGTCTCTTCGACCGCTTTCTGTTGAGACGGCGTGAGGGTTTCGCCAGCCCTAACGGTCGAAGAACCGGCGAACAGCAAAAAAGCCGCCAGCAGCAAAATGCCGAACAGCGCCATCACGGTTTGATCGAGTATCGGCGCGGTTTCTGTCCGGGTAGGAGCTGGGAATTGTCGGTTCGGCAAAGCTGGTCTCCTAATTGTATACGCCACAATGGTTGAGACCATATGCCAAAACCTGGGTGGCGTGAATTCACAAGCAGATTACTAACTTTACACGTTTACGCGGCTCCCAAAGCGGTTACGCTCTTTTCAGCCGCAAGGCCGTATTGATGTGGTGCAGGAAGTCTTCGACTTCCCGGCGCAGGCCCGGAAAGCGTCCGGCAAGTTCCTAATTCGGGTTGGCGGTCAGATCGATCGAACCCGGCTGACCGCGGCTTTCCATCCCGCGTAGAGTTCGTCGCGCGTTCCATCCGCAAGAGCAGGTTCGAAACGTTTGTCACATTGCCAATGACGAGCGATATCTTCGGTCCCGGAAAAGTACCCGGTTGCCAAACCCGCGAGGTAGGCGGCGCCGAGCGCTGTTGTCTCCGTCACAGTGGGGCGCTCAACCGGCGTGCCTAGAATGTCGGCGAGAAACTGCATGGCCCAATCGTTTGCAGCCATGCCGCCGTCGACCCGCAGGGCCGGGGGCAGGGGCGCGCCGTCGGCGGTCATGGCTTCCAAGAGATCGCGGGTCTGGTAGCAAACGGCTTCCAGGGCGGCGCGGGTTATTTCAGCCGCGCCGCTATCCCGGGTCAGGCCGACCAGCGCGCCCCTGGCATCGGCGTCCCAGTAGGGCGCGCCGAGACCGGTGAAGGCGGGCACCATGTAGACGCCGCCGGTTGACGCCGCGGCAGCGGCCAGCGTTTCGCTCTGTGCCGCGTCCGCGAACAGACCGAGGCCGTCGCGCAACCATTGAACGGCGGCGCCGGCAACGAAGATGCTGCCCTCCAGGGCATACGTCGTTTCACCTCCAAGGCGCCAGGCCACGGTGGTCAACAGGCGGTTGGTCGAGGTGACGGCCGTCGTACCTGTGTTGAGCAGAGCGAAGCAACCCGTGCCGTAGGTGCTCTTCAGAGTGCCGGGTTCGAAAGCCGCCTGGCCGAAGGTTGCCGATTGCTGGTCGCCGGCCATGCCCGTGACGGGGATAGCTGAGCCGAACAACGCCGCGTCGCAATCACCGAAATGACCGGCGCAATCCAAAACCTCCGGCAACACACTTTCGGGGATGTCGTGCAATGCCAGCAGTTCGTCGTCCCATTCCTGGGTATGAATATTGAAAAGCTGCGTCCGGGAGGCATTACTGGCGTCGGTGGCGTGGGTTCTGCCGCCGGTCAGATGCCATAGCAAATAGCTATCGATGGTGCCGAATGCGAGTTCGCCGGCAACCGCCCGTTCTCGTGCGCCGTCGACATTAGTCAACAGCCAGGTGAGTTTGGTAGCCGAGAAATAGGGGTCGAGCAGGAGGCCTGTACGGCTCTGCACAAGGTCGGCATGGCCGGCTTCGACAAGTTCGCGGCAGCGCACCGCCGTGCGCCGGTCCTGCCAGACAATGGCGTTGTGCAGTGGCTCACCGGTCTTGCGGTCCCACAGCACCGTAGTTTCGCGCTGGTTGGTGATGCCGATGGCGTGAACCCGGTCGGCGCCGACTTTCCCAATGACCTCCCGGGCGGTCGCCACGGTATCGCGCCAAATGATCCGGGGGTCATGTTCGACAAGACCCGGTTCGGGATAGATTTGCGGCAATTCCCGTTGCGCCAGTGCGACGATGGCGCCGCCCTCGTCGAAGGCAATGGTCCGGCTGCTGGTGGTGCCCTGGTCCAGTGCCAGGATAATGGCGCCGTCCGATCGCTGGTTCATGGCGTGCCGTCCTTCCCGCCGTTATTGACGCTTAGCCCGCTTCTTGAGTTCCCGATCCACCGATCTTTGAATATCAAGTGCCCGGATGCGGCCCGTGGATCCCTGGGGCATCTGGTCCAGGGCCCGGCGGGCGAACATGCGGGCATCGAGCGGACGGCCGGTCAGCAAAGCGTACTCAGCACTGGCCAGCGACGATTTGGCGATCTGACCGTCGCGGCCTAGTGCAATGGCCAACTGGCGCCAGGCTGAAGCCAGATCGCGCTCAAGGCTGACGGCGACTTCGAGATACGCGATGGCGTCGTGGACGAGCGCGGGGTCCGCAGTCGCGATTTGCGCCTGGCCCAGTGCCATCAACAACAAGGGTTCGTTGGGCATCAGTTCGTTGGCCCGGCGCAAGGGCGCCACGGCCTCGCCGGCGTGGCCCTGCTCGAACAGGATCTGACCCTTCAATTCGTGAAAGTAGGGGTCGTCGGGAAAGGCGTTCAGCAAAATGTCGATTTCGCGGCGCGCGGAGGGCAGGTTCGAATCGCGGTGGTGCGCCACCGCCCTGGCGAATCGCGCCGGCACGCTGGTATCGGTCTCGGGGTACTTGCGTAACGTCCGGCTTGGGGTTTCAAAAAAGGCAAATATCTTGGCCTGCAGCCGGGCAAGCCTTTGGTTGGCTTCGACGTCTGCGGGTGGCGGTCCGCTTTGCTCGACGACGGTGCGAAGGGCGGCGATGCGGTCTCGCGTCAGCGGGTGGCTGCGGATGTAGGGATCCTGGTTGGCCGTGACAAGGGCTTCCTGGCCTCTCATGCGTTCCAGAAAGGTCAGAATACCGGCCGGTGACTGACCGGTATCTCGAAGAAACTTGAGCGCCATCTGGTCGGCCACAGATTCCTGGGTCCGGTTGTACTTGAGGAGGGCTCCCTTGGCGACCTGTTGGCCGCCCGAAAAGACGGCCCCGCCGACATCGCCCTGGCCGGCGACGATCGCTGCGATGCCCAGCACCATGGCAACGATGGCCTGGGCGTTGGCATTCTCCATCGCGTCGCGGAGCCGAACCAGATGTCCGCCGGCGATGTGGCCCGTTTCGTGGGCCAGGACGCCGACGATTTCGTTGACCGACTCGGCCGACATCAGCAAACCGGTGTTGACGAAAATATTTTGACCGCCGGCCACGAAGGCATTCAGATTACGATCTGCGACGATATGAATGCGCACGGCACCCGATGTCAGGCCCGCTGCGCTGAACAGTGGCGTAACCCAATTGCGGATGCTATGTTCGATCTCGGCGTCCCGGATCAATTTGATCTGCGCCGAAGATGCCGGTCCAATCGGGACGGCGAACATCCAAATTAGAGCCCACATCACGGTCGTATGAAGTAATCGCGGCATGGAGTTGGACAACGAGCGGACTCCCGTGAAGGTGGTTCACCGTAAATCTGGTCGAGTGAGCCGTCAACGCGGCTGGCTTCCTATTGCCTTGAGCGCGGCTCTGCTCGCAGCGTGTTCGAGCGAGCCGGAGGTTACCACGTTGGAGCTGGGCGAGGTTATCGAAGGCTTTGTCGGCGGCGTCGCGGCAGACGAGCCAAGGTCAGCCTTGGTCGCGCAGGATGTGCTGGCGGCCGGCGGAACGGCCGCGGACGCGACCGTAGCCCTGGCGTTCTCAATGGCCGTTACCTATCCGTCGGCGGCTTCCCTCGGTGGCGGCGGGGTTTGCGTGATTTATGACGCCGCGACGCAAACGGCTGAAACCATCAATTTCCTGCCGGGCCGACCGGCCCGTG
>CAYOAD010000128.1:6632-12024 GCA_964401845.1 uncultured Rhodospirillaceae bacterium
GGCACTGCATAGCCGCTATGGCCGGACGAGCTGGGAGGCTTTGGTGTCGCCGGCTGAAATTCTGGCGCGGCGAGGCCATACCGTTTCACGCGCCCTGGCGGGTCCCCTGGTTGCTGCCCGTCCCCTTCTGGCGGCAGAGCAGGGACTGCGGTCCATCTTCATGACGCCGAGCGGCAAGGTGCTAAAGGAAGGAAATTTGCTTTCCCAGGTCCCGCTTTCGGCTGTTCTGGCTCAAATCCGCGTACGTGGCCCGGGTGAGCTATATATCGGACCGGCCGCCCTGAACTTCGTCAGCGGCGCACGGGCGCTGGGCGGCGTCGTCGAACTTTCAGACCTGAGGGGTTACCGGCCGTCCTGGCACGATACGATCTCCATGAACACCGGAAAGTTCGTCTACCACACCAGCCCCGGCCCGATGGGCGGCGGCGCGATCGCTGGCCAAATGTGGGCGATGCTGAACGAAAACCAGCGTTTGGCGAAGGCCAAGAACGCCCAACGTACGCACCTGCTGGCGGAGGTTTCAGCCCGGGCGTACGGCGACCGGCGCGTCAATGCAAAGCGGCCTTTGTCGGCGTTTCGGGCGCACGCTCTCATGACGGGATATCTGCCCAACCGTCATCCGCCGATGCCGAAATCGCGGCAACCGGCGCTTAGTCCGGAATTGGGCGAAGGGGGCTCGACCGGTTTCGCGGTGGTCGACCGCGAGGGATCGGCCGTCGCCTGCACACTTTCCATGGGCCGGGCATTCGGCGCTGGCCGGGCTGACCGCATGACTGGCATCGTGTTCGCCGCACCCCCGATCCAAAGCGATTTCGAATTCCTCGGGCCGTCGCTGGTGATCGGGCCGGAAGGCAGCGTGATCATGGCGGCGGCGGCATCGGGCGGGCCCGCTGCGCCGGCGGCGCTGGCGCAGGGCGCGCTGGTGGCGGTCGAAACGGGATCTTTGACGAACGTACTTGGGGCGCCGCGGGTCTTTCACCCTGGTAATCCGGACCTGGTCTATGTGGAGCCGGATATGAACGGCGATATCGTCGCCAACATGCGTCGACGGGGCCACACTCTGAGGATGGCGCCGTCGCTCGGTCGGGTGAACGCCATCCTGTGTCCTGGCGGGTTGAGCGGCGAAAACGTTAAATGCGAGTACCGCAGCGACCAACGCGGCTACGGCTTGGCCGTCGGCGGCGAATTCTAAATCCGTTGCCGGTTCGTCTGTTGGGACAGGATTGCACATGAAGGTCGCAAGACGGACCAAGCCGATAACGCCGTTCTTCGCCATGGAGGTCATGAAAGCCGCCAACGAAAGAGCGGCGGCAGGGGGCGACGTTCTCCACATGGAGGTCGGCGAACCGGCGGGGGGCGCGCCGGCGGCCGTCGTCGAGGCGGCGCAGGCCTCTCTTAGCGGGGCGCACGCTTTGGGCTACACCGAGGCGCTCGGTTTGCCGGAATTGCGGGCAGCCATCGCGGCCCACTACATTGAAAGTTACGGTGTGGCGACCGATCCGGCGCGGATTGTCGTCACGACCGGTTCATCGGGCGGCTTTCTGTTGGCGTTCATGGCGGCTTTCGATGCCGGCGACCGGGTTGCCTTGGCGGCCCCGGGATACCCCGCCTACCGCAACATCATGGCTGGCCTCGGCATCGAGGCTGTGACCATCCTGACCGGGCCGGAAACACGTTTCCAGCCCACGCCGGAGTTATTGGCCAGGGCAGCGGACGAGGGAGATAAGCTCGACGGCCTATTGATCGCCAGTCCCGCCAATCCGACCGGCACGATGCTTGATCATGCGGCGCTTTCGGCGCTGGTCGACTATTGCCGCGAGCACGGCATCCGAATCATTTCGGACGAGGTTTATCACGGCATCACCTACGGTGATGCGGCCGAAACCATTGTGGCGCTGGATGATCACGCCGTGGCGGTGAACAGTTTCTCAAAATATTTCGCCATGACCGGCTGGCGTTTGGGCTGGATGGTGCTGCCGGAAGATCTCGTCCGTCCGGTGGAGCGGCTGGCGCAGAACTTCTACATATCGCCGCCGACGCTGTCGCAGCATGCCGCCGCTTCCGCTTTTGCGTCCACTGAAGAACTGAACGCCAAGGTCGCAGAGTATGCCCGTAACCGGGAGATGCTACTGCGCGAAATGCCCAAGGCCGGCTTTGACAATCTGGCCCCGGCCGATGGCGCGTTTTACATCTTTGCCGACGTCAGCAACCTGACGAACGATTCCAGCGAATTCTGCCGCAGAATGTTGGCCGAAACCGGCGTCGCGGCAACCCCCGGCATCGACTTCGATCCCGACCGGGGCGCTGCCTATGTGCGCTTCTCGTTCGCTGGAAAATACGACGACATGGCGGAAGCAGCCGAGCGGCTCAAAGGTTGGCTGAACAAATAGGATCGCCTCAAACGAAAAAGGGCGGCTACCGTTTCCGGTGCCGCCCTCGTCGTTAGCTGTACGAGCAGAGTTATCCCCGCTGCCACCATCCGCGGCGCCGGGATTTCGGGGTATCGTCGTCGGCACCTTCCGCTACTTCCTCCGCAGCGGGTTCGGTGGCGACGATTTGGGGCGTGGCAATATCCGTTACCGGTTCGACGACTTCTGCCGTAACCGGTTCGGCATCGGCGGCGAGTGCCGGTTCGGGGTCGGCCTCGGCTGACGGCTCCGCCTCCGCAACCTCATCGGCAACTTCGGCCGCCTCGGTTTCCGGTTCCGTCTGAGCCTCGACATCCTCAGAGGTTTCCTCGGCAGCCTCCGGGACCTCTACCGGCGGCTCGTCCGCCACGGTTTCTTCGGCCCCTGACTCGTCCGCAGCAGGTGCTGCGGCGGCATCGGATTCCTCAGCCTCGTTTTCACCTTCATCGGGCGTCTTTTCCACGCCTTCCTGGGCGTCGCCTTCGGCCGGCGTTTCGGCGGCACTCTTGCGGCTGCGCCGACGACGGCGGCGGCGGCGGGGTTTCTCCTCCGAAACGCCGCTATCCTTGTCGTCACTTTCTGCCGTTGCGGTTTTGTCTGCGGCGTCACCGTCTTCCGCCTCTGCCTTGTCATCGGCCGTCGCGTCGTTGGCAGTTTCAGCGGCCTCGGTGCTTTCGGCCTTGCTCCGACGGCGTCTGCCACCGCGCTTGCCGCGCCGGCGCCGTTTCTTGGGTTGGGCTTCGTCGTCGCTTTCGGACTCTTCCGGTTCCACGATAATCACTTCGGATACCGGTTCGATTTCCTCGACGTCGCCGCTGTGCGTCCGCACGCGCTCAAGGCGGTAGTCCGGCGGCACAAGGCTTTCGTCGGCACCGATGCCGATGCGCATCTTGAAGCGCTCCTCCAGCAGCAATACGCCATCCCGCTTCTGGTTGAGCAGATAAAGCGCAACGGGCGTCGCCACGTGGATGAGTATTTCCGCGGCCCTGCCACGAATGCCTTCTTCCTCGACCGCCCGCAGCACGTGAAGCGCAGAGCTTTCGATGGAGCGCACCACGCCGGTGCCCTCGCAGTGGGCGCAGACTTCGGTGCTGGCCTCGATCAGGCTGGGGCGCAGCCGCTGGCGTGACATCTCCAGCAGGCCAAAGGGGCTGATACGCCCGACTTGGATGCGCGCACGATCTGACTTCAGCTTTTCCTTCAACCGCCGCTCGACGTTCCGGGCGTTGCGCGATTCATCCATATCGATGAAGTCGATAACGACCAGACCGGCAAGGTCCCGCAGACGAAGCTGACGGGCGACCTCTTCCGCCGCCTCCAGATTGGTGCGGTAGGCCGTTTCCTCAATGTTTCGTTCGCGCGTGGAGCGGCCCGAGTTGACGTCGATGGCGACCAGCGCTTCCGTCGGGCTGATCACGATATAGCCGCCGGATTTCAGTTGCACGGTCGGGCTGTGCATCGAATCAAACTGTTGCTCGACCTGATAGCGGTGGAACAAGGGAATGCGGTCGGCGTAAGGCTGCACCCGCTTGGCGTGGGAGGGCATCAGCATTTTCATGAAGCTCTTGGCGGCCTTGTAGCCGTCATCGCCCTCGACCAGCACCTCATCTATTTCCTTGGAGTAGAGGTCCCGGATCGAGCGCTTGATGAGGTTCGCCTCCTCGTAGGTCAGGCTCGGCGCAGTCGATTCCAGCGTCAGTTCGCGCACGCTGTCCCACAGACGCATCAAATACTCGTAGTCCCGCTTGATTTCCGCCTTGCTTCGCGATTGACCGGCGGTGCGGACGATGAGCCCCATGCCGGTCGGTACCTTTAGGCCGTCGATGACGCCCTTGAGCTTCTTGCGGTCTGACTGGCTGGTAATCTTACGGCTGACGCCGCCGCCTCGGGCCGTGTTGGGCATCAGCACGCAATAGCGGCCGGCCAGGGAAAGGTAAGTGGTGAGCGCGGCGCCCTTGTTACCGCGTTCTTCCTTGACGACCTGCACCAAAAGGATTTGCCGGCGTTTGATGACCTCCTGGACCTTGTAGCGCCGTTGCGGACGGCGGCGGGGGCGGGAAACGTCATCCAATTCGTCGCCGCCCACGGCCACGACATTGCGTCCCCGGGGTTTAGGTTCATCATCGTCGTCATCGGGAATTTCGTCTTCGAGATCCGTAGCCTCAAGCGCCGGCTCGGCCTCGCCATCTTCGGCTTCGGCATCGTCCAGGTTGCCGTTCTCCGGCTCCTGGTTGGCCTCGGCCTCGGCGTCTTCATCCTCGTCGCCGCCGTCATCGTTGGCGTTGAGGTCGGTCTCGGCATCAAGGTCGTCCGCTTCGGCGTCGTCATCCTCGATTTCGTCGGCTTGAGCGGATCGCTCCGCTTCCGCCTCTTCCTCGGCCACTTCGGCGGCGCCTTCGAACGCTTCCTGTTCCAAAAGCGCCTGGCGATCCTCGATGGGGATCTGATAGTAGTCGGGGTGGATTTCACTGAAAGGCAGGAAGCCGTGCCGGTTGCCGCCGTAGTCGACGAAGGCAGCCTGAAGCGACGGCTCGACGCGCGTCACCTTGGCAAGGTAGATATTGCCTTTAAGCTGTTGTTTTGTCGCTGATTCGATATCGAATTCTTCGAGGCGCGTTCCCCGAACGACCACAACCCGGGTTTCTTCCGGATGGGCCGCGTCAATAAGCATACGCGTGGCCATAATTTTAACCTTCGGACGGCCGACCTCCTGCGCGAATAACAGGCGGACAGCCGCCGCTCATATATGGGCGAGATCGGTTCACCTGGCCGGCTCCAACAAGTTCTTGATGGTTGGCGCCGACGCCGACAACCGCATCGCGGTTTGCCGGGGTCCGGTCTCGCAGTTTCAACATAACTCTGCACCGTCTTGGGCGCTGATGGCCGAATGGAACTTGCCGAAACAGAAAAGCGGTAGTGCCGAGTATCCCTTACCGAGTATTTTAAGAAACGGTTTGGGACGGCCCCCTTCGTCCTGTTTCTGC
>CAYOAD010000129.1:0-11921 GCA_964401845.1 uncultured Rhodospirillaceae bacterium
GCCAATGCTCCCTGTCTAGCAGCTTTTAACAACCACTTTGCGGCTTCAAGCTTATCAGCCACCCCAGACCCACTAATGTACAGGGCTCCGAGCATGAACTGAGCTTCAGCAATATTCTGGTCAGCGACCTTTCTGTACCATTTGACAGCTTCAGCATTGTCTTGTTTTACTCCTAGCCCATGCCCATGCACGAACCCAAGAGCTAATTGAGCAGAAGGATGTCCTTGTTTTGCAATAGTGCGTAATTGGTTTAAGGTCAGCGAGTAGTTGCCTAGCTTAAAGAATTTATTCCAGTCTGAATTATCAGCTGCCGAGCCAGTTCCGATTCCACTGGCAAGAAATAGTGCCAGTAAACTACTAAAGAGAAATTTCCGCATTCTCGGTTCCCTTCAGACTGGAGCAAACACCACTCCCCCGCTTGCATCCTCCTAAAGTAGCATATTTCCGCGCGCTATAACGACATCCTCCTATCTCCTATGGAAAGACCAGCCACCCTTTCTCTCGCAGGGCGCTCCTAATACCGTCCATTGCCCTCCGGAGAGCCCCTCCTATAGGAGCTCCCAACACCCGATCTCCGGACAATTCCAAAATCCATATATATATAAAATCGTGCGGACCCATATGCACATGTACCCGAGGGGGGTAGTGGCCCCTGCCCACCCCCTTCCCCCCAAGACCCGCTCCTATAACCCAGTTCGGTAGGAGTTATGGGGCGCCCCATCCGGATTTCCGGTTCGTGTTGGGGGATCTCAAAGGGAGTTGTTTTAGGAGCGGGAGTTGGGAGACCTGGAGGTGGGAGCGGGTTTATCTCGGAGTAGGTCTTGCTGCACTCCTGCTGCACTCTTGCTGCACTCACGCTGCAATTAAGCTAAGAATTCGTCCTGAAGTACAATTGCGACCCATTGACGAACTGAGTATGGTAGCGGGGTAGCAAACGTCTAAGAAGGGCAGAATTACTGGAGTTTTGAGCCACCGCCGCCAGACCCTATACGAAGGGCCACCCCATCAAGGGCGCGTAGCTCAGCGGGAGAGCACTGCCTTCACACGGCAGGGGTCGCTGGTTCAATCCCAGCCGCGCCCACCATATTTATCTTTGGTTTGGCATTTCACTCAAAGCGAGACGATTTGGCCTGACTGGTACGATTCGTCCGCCGCCAGCACGATGCGCAAAGAATTGACGGCGTCCGCCATGTGATCGGTGAGATCGATGTCCTCGACGATGGCCTTGAGGAAGTAGGCCTGCTCGCGCTGGCACAATTCATCGTGGCCTGGTTCATCCGACATGCTGATGAGCTCGTCCTCTCTCGTGAACGTCTTATCCGGCCCGAGGGCGGCGTGGTGCAGCCTGAGCATATTTGTTTTGGTGTGGGCGTCGACGTCGTCCGATTTGTGGCCCTGACCGGCTTCTTCGGCGGCCACGATGCTGACGCAGCCCTTGGGTCCGATGACGTCTTTGACGAAAAACGCGGTCTCGCTCATCATCGGTCCCCAGCCGGCTTCGTACCAGCCGACCGAGCCATCGTCGAAGGTCACCTGAAGCTGGCCGTAGTTGTACATGTCGTCCGCCACCTCGTCGCTCAAGCGGGCGCCAATGGCGTGTACCTTGATGGGCTTTGCCCGCGCCATCAGGCACATCATGTCGACGTAGTGAACGCCGCAATCGACAATCGGCGAAATGCTCCGCATCAGCTGCTTGTGCACGGCCCATGTATCGCCGCTGCTCTGCTGATTGAGGTTCATGCGCATGACCAGCGGTTTGCCCAGGCCATGAGCCAAATCCACCATCTTGGCCCACGAGGGATGGTGACGCAGGATGTAGCCGACCACCAGCTTGCGATTGTGGCGTTCGGCGGCGGCCACGACGGACTGCGCCTCCGCCACCGTCTCCGCCACCGGCTTTTCCAGAAAGACGTGGGCACCGGCCTCGAAAGCCATGACCGCGAATTCGGCATGCGTGTCGGGATAGGTGTTGATGGAGACGGCATCGGGTTTCAGTTCCGCCAAGGCCGAGCGGTAATCGTCAAAGCGGGGGTAGCTCTCCAACTGGGCCGGCAGACCGGTCATCGCCGTGGCGTTGCGGCTGCACAAACCGGCGATCTCAAATCCCTCCAGCCCGTGATAGGCCTTGGCATGGGACAGACCCATGTTACCGAGGCCGACGACAAGAACACGAATGGCATCGCTCATTGTTTTCCCCTACTCATGATGGTGATCGGCCCGTTCACCGCCGATCCAGGTGCGTTGAACCGCCAGATTGCCGTCGATCTGAACGAGATCGGCAGCCAAGCCCGGCGCAATCCGGCCACGCTGATCCGCCATGCCGAGAAATTCCGCCGGATACAAGGACGCCATGCGCAAAGCTTCCTCAAGCGGCAGCCCGAGCATATTGACGCTGTTGCGCACCGCCGAGGCCATATCGAGATCCGATCCCGCCAGGGTACCGTCCGCCAGGGCGCAACGGCCGTCCTCGACATGGATGACGACGCCGCCCAATTCGAAGCTCTTGTTCGCCGAACCCACGGTGGGCATGGCGTCGGTAATCAGCATCATCCGCCCGCCGGCCTTGGCGCGTATCGCGATGCGCGCCGTCGCCGGGTCAACGTGATGGCCGTCGACGATCAGACTGCACCAGCAGTCGGCGCACTCCAGGGCAGCGCCGATGATACCGGGCGAGCGGCTTTCCAGCGGCGGCATGGCATTGAACAAGTGAGTGACGCCGCTGACGCCTTGGTCGAATCCGGATTTTGCGTCGTCATAGGTGGCGGCCGTGTGGCCGGCGCTGACGATGACGCCCGCTTCGGTAAGCTCCCGGATCAGACCCGGCGGCGCTTTCTCCGGCGCCAGCGTTACGAGGATCCTGCCGAGATCCCGCCGTTTGAAAAGCTCGAGCGCGTCGGCCTCGAATTCGCGGATGCGGGCTGGATCGTGAACGCCCTTGCGCGCGACATTGAGATAGGGGCCTTCAAAGTGGATGCCGAGGACGCCGGGTACATTTTCGGCAAGGGCGCCGCTGACGGCTGTTGCGGCATCCTTCATGGTTTCCAATCCATCTGAAATCAGGGTCGGCAGGAAACCCGTGGTTCCAAAGCGCCGGTGGGCGTGCGCGATTTCGGCGATCCCGTTCCCGGTTGGCTGGGCGTTGAACAATACGCCGCCACCGCCATTCGTTTGAACATCGATGAATCCGGCAGCCAGAATATGTCCGCCGAGGTCGGTGACAACCCCTCCCGTGGTCGGATCGGCAGGAGATGTCAGTTCGCTTATGACGCCGCCTTCGATCACGACGGCCCGATCCTCAAGAAACCGCTCGCCGTCAAAGACGCGGCCGTTCGTTAGAATTTGGCGGTCGGTAGACATCACAGCGTCTCGGTAATTTTCTTGAGGTGGGGTGGATTATCCGGGTCAAGGCCGCGGGCGCGCGCCACCTCGTCCGCCAGGAGATAGAAACTCTGGACCATGGCGATGGGCGCGGCAACCGGGTGCATGGCCGGAACAACCGGCAGCCGGCCCGATTCGACCTCACCCTCCTCGGCCATGAATAATCGCGCGCCGCGCCGCCGCAGGGCCGTCGCCAGGTCGCGCATGCCCTCGCGGGTCTGATCGTTCTGACTGAATGCCAGAACGGGAAACCCGTCACGCATCAGTGCCATCGGCCCGTGGGCCAGCTCTGCTGCGCTGAACGGTTCGGCGTGGATGCGCGAGGTTTCCTTGAATTTGAGCGCCGCCTCCTGGGCAATGCCGAACCCGAGGCCCCGGCCGATAACCAGCAAGTTTTCCGCTGCCGCAAACGGCTCGACGGCATCGCGCCAATCCATCGATACGGCCTGGTCCAACTGATCCGGCAACTCGGTCAACGCCTCCTGCAGCGCAGCCTCGCCGGACCATTCCGAGACGACGTGAAGCAGGGACGCCAGCGAGGCAATGAAGGACTTTGTCGCGGCGACACTGGTTTCCGGTCCCGCCCACAATGGCAGGCAGACTTCCGCCAGGTCGGCCAGGGGCGACGCGACCTGATTGACCAGCGCAACCACCAGCGCACCGGCATCCCGGGCGGCCCGGGCGCTCTCGACCAGGTCGGGACTGTGGCCCGATTGGGAGATGGCCAGGAACAAGGTGCCCGCCATGCGTTGGCGGCTCTTGTAGATCGAACTGACGGAAGGCGCGAACGACGCCGTCGGCACGCCGAGCTGGGTTTCGATCAAATATTTGGCGAACGTCGCGGCATGGTCGGAACTGCCACGCGCGCAGGTTACCGCGACCGGCGGGGCGAGGGCGCGCAGTCGTCCGCCCAGTTCGCGGCAGCCATCGGCGTTGGCCGTCAACTGGCGGCTCACCGCTGCCGGCGCTTCGCGGGCCTCGGTCGCCATTTGCGTTTGCCCGGCGGCAGAGATGTCGGGGACCGCCGTCACAACTGCAACTCCGCGACAAAGTCGTATGAATCGCCGCGATAATGAGAGCGAACCAGTTCGACCGGCGTGCCGTCGGCGAGGAATGAGCGCCGTTCGATGTAAAGGCAGGCAGTGCCGGGCGGCACGCCCATCAGCCGCGCGTGTTCTTCGTCAAACAGCTGCGCCCGCAGGCGCTGCAATGCCCGCACGGGGCGGTAACCATCGTGTTCGAGGATTTGATAGAGCGAGGTTTCGACCCGGCTCGGGTCGTCGAGCATGGCACGCGGCAGCGTCGCATGTTCCAGACACATGGGACGGTCCGCGGCCGAGCGCAGCCGGTAGAGCCGGCTGACTTCCGATCCCGGTGACAGGTTAAGCGCCAACGCCTCGTCCGGCGTCGCCTTGCCGACGGAGCGGTTCAGCCATTCGACCCCGGGAATAAGGCCGCGCGCCGTCATATCGTCGGTAAAGCTGGTCAGGCGGGACAGAGGTTGTTCGACCCGCGACATGACGAAGGTCCCCGCCCCTTGGCGTTGAACCAGCAATCCCTCGTCGGCCAATTCCTGAACGGCGCGGCGGACGGTGATGCGGGATACGCCGATGTCACGGGCGAGGTCACGTTCGCCGGGCAGCACATCGTCACCTTGCAGGGCGCCACCCTCGATGGCGCTGCGGATGCCGTGCTGAACCCGGCGGTAGAGCGGCGCAGCGCCGGTCCCTTCGGCCGTCACAGCCTGGCGAAGTATGTCGACAAGGTTTCTGTGATCAGGCATCCACCGGGTTATCCTTGTATTGGCGGCGCGCCAAAATCAAGGCACCGTCCAGGGCATCGCCTTGACGCGGCACAAGCTTTTCTCGCAAGCCCGCCGATAGATAAGGCGTCAACGGTTCGGCCAATCCTCCGGCGATGGAAATTTTCGGCGCCCCCTTGGCAAAAAGGGCATTCGCCAGGCGCTCCACATCGCCGGCGGTTTGCGTGACGAGTTCCAAGGCGGCCTGATCTCCGATTTCCGCCTGGGCAATAACCACAGGGGCAAATTGTCCGTAGTCCTTCGGCGTCGCGGATTCAGCCCAAATCACCATCTCTTCCGGACTGCCCTCGAACTTCCCGGCGAGGAGCCCACCCAGTTCCGATTCCGGATAAACACCGTCAATTTCATTGAGCGCGCGTTTCAAGGCTGATCTTCCCAAATCGGCGGCGCTCCCCTGGTCGGAGAGCGCAAATCCCCATCCCCCCGCCGTATGAATCTTGTCGTCGACAATGGCATAGGCGCAGGTTCCCGTGCCGACGATGAGAATTCCGCCATTCCCGCCGGCGTGGGCACCAAGGCAGGCGACATGGGCATCGGCCTCCGCCGTGAATGCGCCAAAGGGATGGGGCTGGGCGAGAATGCGGCGGCGTTCCCGCTCCAGCGACAATCCGGCCAATCCGGCGCCGGCAACGATCCGGCCCAAATTGGTTTCCGACAGGCCGGCCCGTTGCGGCGTTTCGGCGGCCGCCTGTGTCATCGCCGCCATGGCATTTTCGATCCCCAACAGAGTATTGGCCGGCCCGGAACGGCTTTCCGCCAGGACGTTTCCCGCAAGGCCGCAAAGGCGTGCTTTGCAGGCTGTGCCGCCGCCGTCAATACCAAGGAAAAGTGGATCGTTCATGGTCGCTTGAGGCCTCATGTTTCAATACCAATGTAGAACCAATACACCCGATCCGTCGACAAAAAAATATATTAAATATTACTTTATAACAAAATATCCTTAGATTTCAATGAGATAAAATGGTTTTCTCCAAGTTTTCTGCCATTAAGCAACGGACAGCGTGAAAAAAGGACTCTATTTCAAAAAATTTATGTGGTACTAAATTGGTATGCAACGGGAGCGGATCGACTAATGAACGGCATTTCGTCAACTTCCACGGCAGCGCTACACGCGACGGAGGTCGCCGACCCGCGCTACAATGGCCTCGACACCTGGCCCGACGAAGCGGTTTTGACGGCGCTTTGGGAGGGACAGGCAGCGGCGGTCGCTTGTCTGCAGGCGGCCTTGCCGGACATCGCCGAGGCAGCCGGCGCCATCGCAAACCAACTCAAACATGACGGCAGTCGACTGATTTATGCCGGCGCCGGTTCGTCCGGCTTATTGGCCATGCAGGACGGCATGGAAATGACGCCGACCTTCGCCTGATCCCCGGACCGCCTAGTCTTCCTCATGGCCGGCGGCGACGAAGCGCGCCTGCGGCCCATCGGCCCGGTTGAGGACGATGCCCAAGGGGCGCGCCACGATGCCCAGGCCGTCGGTTTTACCGCCAGCGACGTTCTAGTCGCGGTCGCCGCCAGCGGCTCGACGCCTTATACGCTCGGCGTCTTGGAAGCCGCCGCGGAAAGCGGCGCCCTGACCATCGCCATCGCCAACAACGCCGGCACCCCGTTGCTCGACAAGGCGAGCCACGCCATCCATTTGGCGTCTGGCCGGGAAGTGATCGCCGGTTCGACGCGCATGGCGGCGGGAACCGCCCAGAAAGCGGCGCTCGGCCTGTTGTCAACGCTGGTCATGACGCGCCTCGGCCACGTCGTCGACGGCTACATGGTCAGCATGGTGGCGGACAACGCCAAACTTCTTGACCGCGCCCGGCGCATTGTTTCGGCAATCGCGGAGGTATCGAACGAGGCAGCGCACGCAGCGCTGACAAGCTGTGACGGCAAGGTCAAACCGGCCGTCCTGGTGGCCAAGGGCATGACGCCGGAAGCTGCCGCACAAGCCCTGGCGGAAGCCGGCGGCGATCTACGCAGGACCATAAGCACACTGAACTGATTTCAACCACGGCCGCGAAGGTTTCGCAGGCTGAATTCGACCGAAGGGAGACGATAAGATGACGACGACAACACTATCGAATTGGGGGCGCAGGGGTCTGGTGGCCGCAGCCGTCGCCGGTGTACTGGCGGCAATGCCTCTAGGCGCAGTGTCGGCAGCCGACTTGAAAATCGAAAGCTGGCGCAACGACGACCTCGAAATTTGGACGAAAAAACTGATCCCGGCCTTCAATAAGAAGCACCCGGACATCAAGGTCGTCTTCGCGCCGTCGCCGCCGGCGGATTACAACGGTGCGCTCAACGCCAAGCTGGCGGGCGGTACGGCGGGCGATCTCATCACCTGCCGGCCGTTCGACGCCTCGCTGACGCTTTACAAGCAGGGCAACCTGGTCGGCCTGAACGATCTCGGCGGTCTGGAGAATTTCTCCAGCGTCGCCAAGAGCGCCTGGACGACCGACGACGGTTCGACCACGTTCTGCGTGCCGATGGCATCGGTGATCCACGGCTTCATCTACAACAAGGAAATTTTCGAGGAACTGGGGCTATCCATCCCGAAAACCATTCCCGAATTCATGAAGGTGCTGGAGACGGTCAAGGCGAAGAGCCGCTACACGCCCTTGGCGCTCGGCACGTCAGACCAGTGGGAAGCCGCCACCATGGGCTTTCAGAATGTCGGTCCCAACTTCTGGAAAGGCGAAGACGGGCGCAAGGGCCTGATCGACGGCAGCCAGAAGTATACCGATGCGGCTTACGTCGAGACCTGGAAGCACCTCGCTTCCTGGGCGCCCTACATGGGCAAAGGCTTCAAGGCGCAAAAGTATCCCGATACCCAGAACTTGTTCTCGCTGGGCCGCGCGGCGATCTATCCCGCCGGTTCGTGGGACATCAACACTTTCAACAGCCAGGCGGACTTCAAGTTCGGCGCTTTCCCGCCGCCCGTGCCGGCCGGTCAGTCGACCTGTTACATCAGCGACCACACCGACATCGGCCTGGGCCTCAACAAGGCCTCCAAGAACCAAGCCGCGGCGAAGACCTTCCTGAGCTGGGTGGCCTCGGCCGAGTTCGCCGAGATCTACGCCAACGCGCTGCCGGGCTTCTTCCCGCTCTCCAAGCACGCCGTCACCCTGAAGGATGCGGTGGCCCAGGAGTTCGTGAACTGGCGCGGCAAGTGCAAGTCGACGATCCGCAACTCCTATCAGATCCTCTCGCGCGGTACGCCAAACCTGGAGAACGATCTGTGGAACGTCAGCGCCCAGGTGCTGAACGGTTCGATGACGCCGGCCGAGGCGGCAGCCAAGGCGGAAGCCGGCCTCAAGGGCTGGTACGGGCCGCACAAGTAGGCCTTTGATGTCCTGCCGCACGGGTGCGCATGGCATCCGTGCGGCAGCGTCGAACAACCGAATTACCCCAGCCTGCAGCATGACCCCCGGCCGCAAGACATTTGGTGATTTTCCGGTTCACATAGCGGTGTTCCTGGCGCCCGCGGTGATCATCTACACGCTGTTCATGATCTATCCGCTGCTAGATTCGATCCGCATCAGTTTCTATACGGTCGATGACCAGAACGTCGCCACCTTTGCCGGTCTGGAAAACTTCGTAACCCTGGTGAGCGACCCCAACTGGTCGGGTGCGTTCTGGAACGCGTTCTGGAACAACATGATCCTGTTCGCCATCCACATGCTGGTGCAGAACCCCATCGGCCTGTTGCTGGCAGCCTGCCTCAGCCTGCCGGTCCTGCGCGGGCGGCACATTTACCGCTCCGCAATGTTCATGCCCACCATGATGTCGGTGGTGATTATCGGCTTCGTCTGGCAGCTCATCCTCAGCCCGTTGTGGGGTGTGGCCGAAACGCTGATGGATTTCGTCGGCATGGTGGACTACTTCCAGCCCTGGCTCGGACAGAAAAGCACGGCGCTGGTGACGATTTCCCTGATCTCCGTCTGGCAGTTCGTCGGCATCCCGATGATGCTGATCTACGCCGCGCTGCTGAATATTCCCGAGGACCTGACCGAGGCCGCCCGCATCGACGGGGCCAATCACTGGCAGATCTTCTGGCGCATCAAGTTCCCGCTGATCCTGCCGACCCTGGGCGTCGTCTCCATCCTCACCTTCGTCGGCAACTTCAATGCGTTCGACCTGATTTACGCCATCAAGGGCGGTCTGGCCGGGCCAGACTTCGCCACGGACATCATGGGGACGTTCTTCTACCGCACGCTCTTTGGCTTCCAGTTGCAGATCGGCGTCACCACCATGGGCGCGGCGGTCGCCACGATGATGTTCCTGATCATCCTGACCGGCATCCTGATCTTCTTCTTCGGCGTCCAGCGCCGCCTGCTGAGGCATAGTTTCTGATGGCCAAGCTGAACCGAAATCCCGCCGGCGCGCTGATGGTTCACGGTATTCTGCTGACCTATACCGTCATCGCGCTGTGGCCGATTCTGCTGGTGATTTCCAACTCGTTCAAATCGCGCAAGGCCATCTTCCGCGATCCCATGGCGCTGCCCGACGCTGATACTTTCAGCCTGATCGGTTTCGAAAGGGTGTTGGAGCGGTCCAGCTTCGACGTCTACTTCACCAACAGCATCATCGTGACCGTGGCGTCTCTGGCGCTGGCCCTGCTGTTCGGCGCCATGGCGGCCTGGGCGCTGGCGGGTTACCGCTATCGCGGCAACACCTTGATGGCGTTTTACCTCGCCATCGGCATCATGGTGCCCATCCGTCTCGGCACGGTCAGTATTCTGAAACTGGTCGTCGGGCTCGGCCTGATGAATACCCTGACGGCGCTGATCCTGGTTTACGTCGCCATGAGCCTACCGCTGACCATCTTTATTCTCAGCGAGTTCATGCAGCAGATTCCGAAGGAATTGCAGGAGGCCGCCCGCTGCGACGGGGTCAGCGAGTACCGCATCTTCTTCCAGATCGTGCTGCCGCTGACCCGGCCCGCCATCGCCACGGTGGGCGTCTTCACCATGGTACCGGTATGGAACGATCTGTGGTTCCCGTTGATCCTGACGTCGGAGGAAAGTGTCCGCACGGTCACGCTGGGCGTTCAGCAATTCATCGGCCAGTACGTCACCGACTGGAATTCGGTGCTGTCGTCGCTCACGCTGGCCATCGTCCCCGTCATGATCCTTTACATCATCTTTTCCCGCCAACTCATCCGCGGCATCACCGCGGGCGCCGTCAAATAGCAAGAGGACCGGTAATGACCGACGTCAGATTGGAAGCGGTGCAGAAATCGTTCGGCAATACCGAGGTCGTGCACGGCGTCGATATCGACATCAAGGACGGTGAGTTCGTCGTGTTCGTCGGCCCCTCGGGCTGCGGCAAATCGACCTTGCTGCGCATGATCGCGGGCCTGGAGGAAATAACCGCCGGCGATCTCTACATCGACGGTGCCCGCGTGAACAACCTGGCGCCGGCGGAGCGCGGCATCGCCATGGTGTTCCAGTCCTATGCCCTTTATCCCCATATGTCCGTCTACAAGAACATGTCGTTCGGCTTGTCGATCGCCAAGATCGGCAAAGCGGAGGCCGATAAAAGGGTGCGCCAGGCGGCCGATATCCTGCAGCTGACGGAATTGCTCGACCGCCGCCCCGCCCAGCTCTCGGGCGGCCAGCGCCAGCGCGTCGCTATCGGCCGCGCCATCGTTAGGGATCCGGGCGTCTTCCTGTTCGACGAGCCGCTTTCGAACCTGGATGCGGCGCTTCGAGTCAACACGCGGCTGGAGATCGCCAAGCTCCACCAGGATCTCAAGAATACGGTGATTTACGTCACCCACGATCAGGTTGAGGCCATGACCCTGGCCGACAAGATCGTCGTGCTGAACGAGGGTAACGTCGAACAGATCGGCTCACCGCTGGAGCTCTACAACAATCCCGCCAACACCTTCGTCGCCGGTTTCATCGGGTCTCCCAAAATGAATTTTCTGTCGGTCTCCGGCGCGGCGGTGACCGAGGCGGGACTGGATATCGTGGCCGGCGCCGACACGATAGGCATTCGGCCGGAGCATGTTCACGCCCGGGACGGCGACGAACCGGCGCTGGGCGGCGTGGTCGAGGTTATCGAGCGATTGGGAGATGTGTCCTACGTCTACGTCGCGCTGTCGGGCGGGGAAAGGATCGTCATGGCGGAACCGGGAACAAGCGATCTCCAACCGGGAGACGCCGTGAATTGCCGGATGAACGCCGATCGGATGCATCTTTTCGCGGCTGACGGCAGTTCGCTTCCAGCCTGAACCGAGAATTCCAAGCCGTCGTTGCGATAAGGTCGGCCGGAACATTAACCGACCTCGCGCAGTAGGTAGCGACCGAACTGCGGAGGATTAAGAATTCAAAAACAAACAATTGATATCGTCTGAACCCGATATCTTGGGTGGCTGCTTCGACGGAAGGGCTGCTGTAGGAAATTTTTCAGCCGCTCCCGATGGCGCGGCCCAAAAAAAGTATGGGGTTTGAAGATGCCGAAAGATCTTGCAGCGATAGCGAGACAGAAAAAAATTAAGTACTTTCTCATCAGTTTTGTCGATTTGTTCGGCGTCCTGCGGTCGAAACTGGTACCGGCTCGTGCCATCAAGGACATGCAGAAAGACGGCGCCGGGTTCGGCGGCTTTGCCGCCTGGCTCGACATGGAACCGTCGGACCCGGATATGTTCGCCATACCCGATCCCGACAGCCTGATCCAATTGCCCTGGAAGTCGGAAGTCGCCTGGTTGGCCAGCGATTTATGG
>CAYOAD010000130.1:0-11736 GCA_964401845.1 uncultured Rhodospirillaceae bacterium
CCTTTGGATCCTTGTAAGTGCCCTGACCGCGCAGGAACATGTTCCCGAGATTGGCCTGCGCCCTCACAAATCCCTGCTCGGCGGCCTTCCGGTACCAGATCAGAGATTTCTTGAAATCCTTGGGCACCCCTTGGCCGACCCGGTAGAGGTGGCCGATGTTTCGCTGTGAAGCGGGCTCGCCCTTTTCCGCCAGCGGCAGCCATTCCTTATAGGCCTTGGCATAGTCACCGATTTCATAGGCGGCAAGCCCGGCGGCAAAATCGGCGCGCGCCGGAACCGCAGCGGCAAACGATAGCGCCGCCGAAAAAACAAGGGCGTAAAGAAATCGTGCTGAAGTCACTGTCTCTCGATGTATTCAGTTTAAACCGGATAGCATCAGTTCTGAATCTTCCAGGTGCCGTCTGGTTGGCGGCAAGCCGTGCCGTAGGCTTCCTCGGTTCGGCCGCCGACTGTAATGGTCTGCTGAAATTCCCGGCAGTACGTGCCCTGCGCGGTTTGGTAGGTGCGCTGCGGCGTTACCGTACCGCTGTTGCCCGAATCCGGGTTTTTCCAGGTGTTCGAGGTGCCGGAAGGTTTGGTTTCCAAAGTGGACTGCTGAGTGCGGTTCAAGTACATCATGTCGGCGCGGTCGAGGGTCTTGCCGACGCTGGAGCCGGCCAGCGAACCAAGCAGCGCTCCCATGGCGATACCGACGTCCCGGCCCTTGCCCTTGCCCAACTGAGCGCCCGCAACGGCGCCGACGGCGGCGCCGACGACGGTGCCGATTTTTTCCTTCTCACCCGCGCCCTCGCACGCAGCAAGAGAGAGAACGATGATGCCGATGGCGGCGAATCTGACGTATTTCATACCTGACTATGCCCCCTAAAGCATTGAGATCATTAATATTTCTATACCTTTGGCGGTCCAACCCCTCGAGCCGCCGATCCGCCGTCGGAGTATAACAGCAAGCGGCGGCGCAAGGAGAGAGATTTTGCTACCATGACGATCCAGAATATTGGCGTGTAAGGTCGACATTCCTTGAGCGGCACTCTAAATATGGCCCGCCAACCGCGCCTGTGCGGTGGCTTCCACATGAACTTATGAACGGATTAGAGCAGAAATATGGCAGGCGGCGATGAGTGACCTAGAAGACCCGTTTGAGCGGTTTGCCGGCTGGTTTGAAGAAGCGGCCGAAACCGAGCCCAACGATCCGACAGCCATGGCGCTGGCGACCGTCAATGCCGACGGCGCGCCCTCCGTACGCATGATCCTGCTTAAAGGCTCCGACCAACGGGGCTTCGTCTTCTATACCAATAAGGAAAGCCGCAAAGGAGATGACCTCGCCGCCAATCCCCGGGCCGCCTTGTGCTTCCATTGGAAGAGCTTGCGCCGGCAGGTCCGCGTCGAAGGCAGCGTGGAACCCGTTTCCGATGAGGAAGCCGATGCCTACTTTGCCAGCCGTCCCCGCGACAGCCGCATCGGGGCTTGGGCGTCTGACCAATCTCGGCCCATGGCAGGGCGTTTCGATCTTGAGAAGGCCGTCGCCAAGTACGCCGCCAAGTACGCCATCGGTGAAATTCCCCGCCCGCCGCACTGGTCCGGTTACCGCATCGTGCCGACACGCATCGAGTTCTGGCGCGACCGCCCGTTCCGGCTGCATGAGCGGTTGGTGTATATCCGCGAACCCGGCGCTGTTGCCTGGCGCACCGAAATATTGTTTCCCTGAGGCTGGAGAATTCTGGAAATTTGATGACGGAAGTCCCATCCACAAGCAGCAAGCCGACTAACTCCACCGTCGGCGCCATCGACCCGCGGAACGCGCGCCTGATGCGCTGGGCGACCTACGCTTCGGTCAGCGTGGCGACGATCCTCATTGCCATCAAGATGTGGGCCTGGCTGGCGTCTGATTCGGTGGCGCTCCTGAGTTCGCTGGTCGATTCGATCCTTGATGTCGTGGCATCGATGGTGAGTTTGATCGCGGTGCGTCAAGCGCTGGAACCGGCAGACGATGAACACCGCTTCGGCCACGGCAAGGTGGAATCCCTGGCCAGCATGGGCCAGGCGGCTTTTATCGGCGGCTCCGCCGTTTTTCTCGTCTTCGAGGCCGGCCACAGGCTGATCCGCCCGCAGCCCGTCAGCCACGGCGAAATCGGCATCATGGTGATGGTTGTCTCGATCGCCCTGACGCTGCTCCTCGTCCTGTTCCAAGGCTATGTCGTGCGTAAAACGGGCTCCATCGCCGTCTCGGCGGACAGCCTGCACTACCGCAGCGATCTGCTGGTCAACGTCGGGGTGATCGTGGCGCTGCTGGCCGTCATGCTGCTCGACTGGCAGATCTTCGACGCCCTGGTGGCTTTCGCCATCGCCGCCTACATCCTACGCGGCGCCTGGACCATCGCCCGGCAATCGTTCGACATGCTGATGGACCGTGAATTTCCCGATGAGGAGCGCCGGCGTATCCGCGACATCGTCATGTCGCACGAGGAGGTGTACGAAATGCACGACTTGCGCACCCGCTCCTCGGGTGTGAACTCCTTTATTCAACTGCACCTCGAATTGGACGATGAACTGACGCTGTTGCGGGCACACGAAATCGCGGACGAGGTGGAACTCAAAATTCGCATGGCCTATCCGGGTTCCGACGTTATCATCCATCAGGATCCGCAAGGCGTTCAGGAAGCTCACCGCAGCTACATCTGAGCCACGGCAGTAAAGCGTAACGGGGTGGTCAGATGATCACGGAAGATCAGACCGAGGTTGTCCGGTTTCTCTCAGACCCTTTGTCGTACGGGACCGGCGCGGATGGTGTTCAACGCGTCGAAACGCACGGCGCCGTCGTTTTCCTGACCGGTGAACGCGCCTACAAGATGAAGCGCGCGGTTTATTTCGAATACATGGATTTCTCTACCCTGGCGCGGCGTGAGCGGTTTTGCCGGGCAGAGGTCGAACTCAATTCCCGCACCGCGCCGGATCTTTACATCGGCGTCGCCGCCGTCACCCGGAATTCGAAAGGGCGTCTTGCCTTGAACGGAGAGGGTGAGGCCGTCGAATGGCTCGTCGAAATGCACCGTTTCGAGGAAAGCGGCGTTCTGGACAAAGTGGCTCTGCGCGGCGAATTCGACGATCGCCTGGCGGCCCAACTGGCCGAGACGGCCTGCGATTTTCTCAGTACCGCCGAGGTCCACAAGGAGGAGAACGCCTGTGACACCATCGCCGATATCGTCGCGGAAACCGCCCGATTGTTGCCGGAAGGCGTGGGCCCGATGTTCGAAAAGGCGGATGTCGACATATTGACGAAAACCCAGCGCAGCGCCGTCGAACGCCTGCGGCAAGCCCTGGAGGCACGCAGGCTCAACGGATTTGTGCGCCACGGCCACGGCGATTTCCACCTGCGCAATGTCTGCCTGATCGACGGCCGTCCGACGCTTTTCGATGCCATCGAGTTTAACGACCGGCTGGCGATATCGGACGTCCTTTACGATCTGGCGTTTTTGCTGATGGATCTCATCCACCGGAATCTGGGCGCCCAGGCCAATCTGATCCTCAACCGCTATTTGGAGCGCACCGGAGACTACGCCGGCATCGAGTTGCTCTCGTTGTACCTCTCCGTACGGGCGGGGATCCGAGCCTTTACCGCGGTTCCCACGGCCGCCAGCCAAAGCGACCCGGAGGTCGCCGAGCGCGTGCGTGTGGGCGCCAGGGAATACCTTGCCCTGGCCACTGAATTCCTTGAGCAATCGCGGCCTACTCTGGTCGCCGTCGGCGGTTTGTCGGGCAGCGGCAAATCCACCCAGGCCAAGGTCGTGGCGCCGTTGCTGCCGGGGCCCGCGGGTGGTGTCGTCCTGCGCAGCGATGTCATGAGGAAGACCATGTTGGGCAAGGCGGAGACCGAACGGCTCGGTCCGGAAGGGTATTCGCGCGAGATGTCCGATCGTGTTTACGAGGCCTTGCGCACGGTTGCCGCGAAGCTTCTGGCGGCCGGACATTCCGTCGTGGTCGATGCCGTGCATGCCGAAGAAGCGGAGCGTACAGCCATTGCCGCCGTTGCCGCGGCCGCTGACGCAGATTTCACCGGATTGTGGTTTTCGGCGGACTTCGAGACCATGGCCGCGCGGATCGAAAAGCGCACGCACGACGCCTCCGACGCCACCGTCGAGGTTCTGCGGCAACAAATCGGCTACGATTTGGGCGACATATCCTGGCGCCGAATTTCGACGGATGGTGCCAAGGAACAGACGTCGGGCCTCATCAGGGAGGCGCTTGGCCACGCGTCATGAGGTCGCAGGCCCGGGGCCGATTACCGCTTGGCAATTACATGAGGCGTCCCAACGTGTTAAGTATCTAAGGAACGATTGCTGTAGGCAGCAAAGGGAGGCGAATATGGCGATCAAGACAATCCTTATTCCGATGAGCGGGATGGCCGGGATTTCAGCGCCGTTGGACGCGGCTTTAACGGTCGGCAGACGGCTCGGCGCGCATGTCGAAGCCTTGCATGTCGCGATCGATCCTCGAGATTCTGTGGCCTATGTCGGCGAAGGCATGACCAGCGCCATGATCGAGGACGTCATGGCCAGCGCCGAGCGCGAGGCCAACGAAAGGCGCGCCCGCGCCCGGGAACGCTTCGGCGACGCTTGTACGCGCTGTAGCGTAAGCGAAACCACCACGCCCTCGGCAGACGGCGGGGGTACGGCGCATTTGGAAGAAGTCGTGGGCCGCGAGGAAGATTATATCGCCTCGCGCGGTCGGCTGGCCGACCTGATCGTCGCCTGCCGTCCGCAGGACGATGACGAGGCGGCGCCCTCCGCCACGTTGGAAGCGGCTTTGATGGACACCGGCCGCCCGGTGCTTGTCGTCCCGGCCGGCGAGACCATCGAGAATTTGGGCAAAACCATCGCCATCGGCTGGAACGGCAGTCCGGAATCGGCACGCGCGGTCAGCGCGGCGCTGCATTTTCTCGATGAAGCCGAGACCGTTGTGGTATTGGAGGTGGAGGAAGCCGGTAAACACGGCCCGAGCGCCGAGGACGTGGTCGAATATCTGGCCTGGCACGGTGTCGCCGCGAGCAGCCGGGATGTGCAAAGCGGCTCGGGATCGGTCGGCGAAAGCCTGCTGGCCGCGGCGGCGGAAGCCGGCGCCGATATGGTCGTCATGGGCGCCTATACCCACAGCCGCATCCGCCGGTTGATATTCGGCGGCGTGACGGGTGACGTATTGAGGACGGCATCGGTGCCGGTCTTGATGGCGCACTAGAGCGCCGCCTTTGGAGTGAATTGGTCAACGAATGAACAACGCCGAACGCAGAACCTTAATCCTCACCGGCGCCAGCCGGGGTATCGGCCACGCGACGGTCAAGCGCTTCAGCGCAGCCGGTTGGCGGGTCATCACCTGTTCCCGCCAGGAGTTTTCCGAAAACTGTCCGTGGGAAGCCGGACCCGAGGATCACGTCGTAATCGACCTGTCGAGTATGGAAAATCTGGCGAAGGGTGTGGAGACACTGAAAGAACGCCTCAACGGCGGGCCTTTACATGCGCTGGTCAACAACGCGGCGATTTCTCCGAAAGGTCCGAACGGCGAACGCCTCGACTGCCTCAACTCCGAGATGATCTTGTGGCGGGATGTCTTTCACGTCAATTTCTACGCCCCCATCGTGTTGGCCCGCGGCCTGTTCGAGGAACTGAAGGCCGGCCAGGGCAGCATCCTCAACGTTACCTCCATCGCCGGCAGCCGCGTCCACCCGTTTGCCGGGGCGGCCTATTCGACCTCCAAGGCGGCGTTGGCGTCTTTGACGCGCGAAATGGCGGCGGACTTCGGACCGCACGGCGTTCGCGTCAACGCGATCTCGCCGGGCGAAATCGAGACGGCGATGATCGGGCCGGAATATCAGGCGCTGGCCGACGATATCCCCATGCACCGGCTGGGCCGGCCGGAAGAGGTCGCCTCGATGATCTACGTGCTGTGTTCCGAGCAGTCGTCCTACGTCAACGGCTCCGAAATCCACATCAACGGCGGCCAGCACGTCTGACGCCAAATAAATGGGGACAGCTCCGATTTTCAGTAAATCGGAGCTGTCCCCATTTATTTGATACCTACGCCGGGGTCAGTCCGCGTTGCTTCTCGCTGCGGCGGCGCAGCAGTTCGAGGACAGTCATCAGGACGATTGAGAACACCACCAGCACCGTAGCCACGGCGAGGATGGTGGGGCTGATCTGTTCGCGTATGCCGGCCCACATCTGACGTGGGATGGTGCGCTGTTCGAAGCCCGCCAGGAAGAGTACGACGACGACCTCGTCGAACGAGGTGATGAAGGCGAAGAGCGCACCTGATATGACGCCAGGCGTGATCAGCGGCACCGTGATCTTGCGGAACACCGTCACCGGATCGGCGCCCAGGCTGGCGGCGGCACGGGTAAGCAAATGGTCGAAGCCGACCAGCGTGGCCGTCACGGTAATCACCACGAAGGGCGTACCCAGCGCCGTATGGGCCAGGATCAGGCCGAGGTAGGTCTGCGCCAGGCCGACCTGCGAATAGAAGAAGTACATCCCCGCCGCCGTGATGATGAGGGGCACGATCATGGGCGAGATCAGCAGGCTCATGATCACCGTGCGGTAGGGCATTTCCTGCCGCGACAGGCCCAATGCAGCCAATGTGCCCAAGAAACTCGACAGCGCGGTGGCGAATATGGCGACAATGATGCTGTTCTTGATCGAATGCAGCCATTGTTGGTTATTGATGATGTCTTCGTACCAGCGGATCGAAAAGGCGTCCGGGTTGAGCGACAGCATCGCCTCGTTGAAAGTGAAGTAGGGTTCGGCGTTGAACGACAGCGGGATGATCACCAGGATCGGCGCGATAAGGAAGAAGAACACGAGCGCGCAGATCACCCGGAAACCGTAGTACCAGGTGCGGCCGAGGGGTCCGACGTAGGGTTGCAGCGCCATCTAACCTATCCCAGCTTCATGTTGTCGATGCCGACGATCTTGTTGTAGAGCCAGTAGAACGCCAGCACGCCCGCCAGCAGCACCGCGCCAAGGGCGGCGGCCAGACCCCAATTGAGGGACTTCTGCATGTGGTAGGCGATGAAATTACTGATCAGCTGCCCGGTACGTCCGCCCACCAGCGCCGGCGTGATGTAATAGCCGATGGAAAGGATGAACACGAGAATCGAACCGGCGCCGATGCCCGGCACAGTCTGCGGCGCATAGACCTTGACGAAGGCGGTGAACGGCGTGGCGCCCAGCGACTGGGCGGCGCGCATATAGCTCGGCGGGATGCCCTTCATCACGGAATAGATCGGCAGCACCATGAAGGGCAACAGGATATGGACCATCGCCACGATGGTGCCGAACTGGTTGTAGATGAGCTGCGGCCGCTCGGTCACCAGACCCGTCAGCATGACGAGGTCGTTGATCACCCCCTCGGTCTGCAGCAACACGATCCAGGCCGTGGTGCGCACCAACAGCGATGTCCAGAACGGCAACAGTACCAGGATCATAAGAAGGTTCGAGGTTTTAAGCGGCAGCGTCGCCAGCAGATAGGAAATGGGGTAGCCCAAGGCCAGGCAGGCGACAGTGACGAGGAGACTGATCCACATGGTGCGGACAAAAATCTGGCGGTAGATCTGGCGCTCTTCCGGTTGGTCGACGATCTCGCCGTCGACGTTTTCGCGCATGTCGAGGGCGGCGAGGTATTGCACGTGGGTATAGCGTTTGCCCATGCGTTTGACGGTGGCCCAGATATCCCGTTCGCCCCAGGCTTCGTCGAGCTCGATCATGGCCTCTTTGTAAGGGCCGGACTTGATCTTCCTGAGTTTGCGGGCTGATTTGGTGATCAGGCTGCGCACGCCGGCGGTCTCGAAATTGAGACGGGTCGCGGCGCGGCCGATGGTTTTTTCCTTGCGCCCCTTGACCAGTTCGGCGGCGATGGCGGCGTAGGCGTCCTCGCCGGGCAAATCCTTGCCGTCCCAGCTGTCGAGGATCGCCAGCGTTTCGGGGAAGACGCCGTTGACGACGGGATTGTCGACGCTGCGGAACAGCATCAGGAATATCGGCACGAGGAAGGTGATAACGACGAACGCCAGCAAAGGCAGGACCAGGCCGAAGGCGACCAGGCGGTTGCGCCGGGTGGTACGCCGCAATTTGGTTTTGAGGGGGATATCGTCGTCGGAACGGACGGCGGTTGCGTCGGCGGTTGTGCTGGTCACGGCGCCAAAGTCCCCCTGGCAAAATCTAATCTAAATAAACAAAGCGGTCCGATGATCGGAAGGATGGGAGGACGGCAACGCCGCCCTCCCACATTCCGTCGAAAGCTACTTCGCCAGCCAGGCGTTGAAGCGTTCGTTGATCTCGTCGGCGTGATCAGCCCACCATTCGAAATCGTTCTGCAAGGCGTTCTTGAAGTTATTCGGCGCCGTCGGCATATGCGGCTGAATGTCAGCCTTGATCATCGGGAACGAAGACTTGCGCACCGGACCGTAGGAAATGTACAGGGCCTGGTCGGCAAGCCGCTGCGTGTCGGAGGAGAACTTGACGAACTCCAGGACGTTCTTCAGGTTTTTGGTACCCTTCGGCACGACCCAGAGATCGATGTCCCACACCTGGCCGTCCCAAACGATGTTGAACGGCTTCTTTTCCTTGTAGATGGCGTTGAACAGACGGCCGTTGTAGGCAGAGGCAATGGCGACCTCGCCGTCGGCCAGCATCTGCGGCGGTTGGGCGCCAGCTTCCCACCAGATCACGTGGTCCTTGATGGAGTCGAGCTTGGCGAATGCGCGGTCGAGACCGGCTTTGCTGCCGAGCATCTTGTAGACGTCTCCCTTGGCGACGCCATCGGCCATCAGAGCCCACTCAAGGTTAACCTTTGCGTTCTTGCGCAGGCCGCGTTTTCCGGGGAACTTTTTGACGTCGAAGAGGTCGGCGATTGTGGTTGGCTTGGCGCCGGGGAACTTGCCGGCGTCATAAGCAAACACGGTCGACCACACGATCAGGCCGACGCCGCATTCCGAAAGCGTGCCCTCGATGAAATCCTGGGCCGCGGGGGTTCCGTCGGGTGCCGGCGGCAGGATCGACTTGTCGATGGGCTCCAATATGCCTTCGTCGCAGCCGCGGATGGCGTCCGACAATTCGACGTCGACGGCATCCCAGGTGACGTTGCCGGCTTCGACCTGCGCCTTCACTTCGGCCAAGCCGCCGTTGTAGTCGGCCGAATTGATCTTGATGCCGGTCTTGGCCATGAAGGGCTTGTGGTAGGCTTCTACCTGGCTTTTGGTATAAGCGCCGCCCCACGACACGATCGTCAGCGCGTCAGCGGCCAAAGCCGTCTGCGCGGCGACGAGGCCGATTGCCGTGGCGCCGGCCACCGCAAGCGGTAAGAGATGTTTTCTGAAAGTCATTTAGATCGTCTCCCTATTGTGGATGGCCGGTTGGACCGGCCTTGGTCGGATGGTGGTCTCCAAGCCCCGCCTCAGGCGTCGAAAACGTCCAGGGCGCGGCAGTCTTCAGCGTGCCAACCAACTCTCACGACTTGGCCTTCTTCCAGCGAAGAGTGACCCGCTGCATTCGGTATTTTGACGATGAATTCGTCGTCGCCGCAGACGCTGATGCGGCTGCGGATGTGATCACCAAGATAAATCAGCTCCTCGACCTTGGCGTCGAAAATGTTCTGGTGGCTGCCTTCCGGCGGATCGACGGTGACCCGTTCCGGGCGCAGCGACAGCGTCGAGCGTTCGCCGATGCCGGCGATGTTGACGGCCAGCGCCTCGACCACGCTGCCGTCGTCGATTTCCACTGTGCAGGTGTCGCCGCCGTTGGCCTTGACGGTGCCCCGGAGGCGGTTGTTCTCACCGATGAACTGCGCCACGAAAGCGTTCTCGGGTTTTTCGTAAAGCGCCGACGGAGCCGCCAGCTGTTGGATGACGCCGTCGTTGAAGACCGCGATGCGGTCCGACATGGTCAAAGCTTCCGACTGGTCGTGCGTGACATAGACCACGGTGACGCCGATGTTTTCGTGAATGTGCTTTATCTCATACTGCATCTGCTCGCGCAGGTTCTTGTCGAGGGCGCCGAGCGGTTCGTCCATCAACACCAGTTGGGGATCGAACACCAACGCCCGCGCCACCGCGACGCGCTGTTGCTGGCCGCCCGACAACTGGGCCGGCCGCCGGCTGCCGAAATCGCCCAGCTGAACCATGTCGAGCGTACGCTTGACGCGGTCCTCGACCTCGGATCTGGGCATGTTGCGGACGTTCAGCGGGAAAGCCAGGTTTTCGGCCACTGTCATGTGGGGGAACAGGGCATAGTTCTGGAACACCATGCCGATGCCGCGCTTGTGCGGCGCCACGCGGTTGATCGAGCGGCCGTCGAGCACGATTTCACCGGCGGTGGCCGCCTCGAAACCGGCCAGCATCATGAGGCAGGTGGTTTTACCCGAACCCGACGGGCCCAGCATGGTGAGGAACTCACCCCGGGCAATGTCCAGGTTCAAATCCTTGACGACGAGGATTTCACCGTCATAGCTTTTTTGCACGTTGACGAAGCGGACCAAATGATCCGCGTCCGCGCGATCCGTCTCGGACAAACTCTCCCCCGTTCCACTTCCCTGTTGACCAAGCCCTTGTTGACCAGGGGCCTGCTGACCAAGCACATCAGATTCCGGGGTCGCCTCGTTTCGGCTGTTTACCGCCAATTTCCGGCCCACCCCGCCGATATCGCGTAACTGTTGCCCAAGAGACCTGGTGAGTCAAACCCGCAATCGTCACAAAGTCGCTCAATAACGACTCGCGCGCGTTTTGAGGCGACAAATTTCGAGAAACCGGGAATATGGTCCCGTCCAGATACCACCTTATGTCTCCCCGCCGACTGTTTAGTATTATGATCTTTATTTATTTTGATTCATACCGGTGTTTAAAATTTATATCAAGTATTCATATTATTTTAAACGAAATTTGGTACATATTAGCCCATCTCCGGGCCAGTACCTTGAAATTTTCGGTTATCCGATGTTTAGTATTCTTAACGATCCAGGGGCGTGGGGTGAGTCAACATGGATATCGATATCGGCGACAGACTGCGGCAGATCCGTAAAGCCAAAGGGCTCTCGCAAAGGCAATTGGCGAGCCGCAGCGGGGTGACCAACGGCACCATTTCGATGATCGAGCAAAACCGGTCGAGCCCGTCGGTGGGCTCGCTGAAAAAAGTGCTGGAAGGTATCCCGACGACGCTGTCCGAATTTTTCGCCCAGGACGAAGAGAGCGAGGAGCAGTATTTCTTCACGGCCGGCGAATTGAAGGAATTGAGCCCCGGTCTGTGGGGCAGGGTCGGCGCCACAATCAATCTCGAACACGTGTCGCTGCGCCAGGTCGGCGACGCCTCACGCCATTCGCTGCAGATCCTGTATGAGCGGTATCCGCCGGGCGCGGACACCGGCGAAGACATGCTGCGCCACGAGGCCGAGGAAGGCGGCGTCGTCGTCTCGGGCGAAATCGAGTTAACCGTCGATGGCCGCACGCAGAACCTCAAAGCCAACGACGCCTATCTTTTCAACAGCCGCCTGCCCCACCGCTTCCGCAACGTCGGCGATACCGACTGCGTTATCGTCAGTGCCTGCACCCCGCCGTCGTTCTGAGTTTCGTTGCCGGGGTGGGGCGGTGGGATATCCGTTCTTGGTACTACCCTGCCAGGCAACGTAGAACGGGCGAAGGTCCGAGCTTAGCCATGTGTGGACGGCTCCCTGTTGGCAAGGGTTTTTGTTGGCGGTGATGCA
>CAYOAD010000131.1:0-11714 GCA_964401845.1 uncultured Rhodospirillaceae bacterium
GGTTTGCTGACGACGCCGCTGCGTGACCGTTTCGGCATTCCCTGCCGGCTCGGCGTCTACAGCGCCGATGATCTCAGAACGATCGTCGAAAGCGCCGGCCGCAAGTTGGCCGTCAACATGACGCCGGATGGCGCCGACGAAATCGCCAAACGCTCGCGCGGCACGCCCCGCGTCGCCGGGCGGCTGTTGCGCCGGGTGCGGGATTTTGCCGCCGTCGACGGCGTCGAGGCCATCGATGCCGGCGAAGCGGACAAGGCGTTAAAACGTCTGGAAGTCGACGAGCGGGGCCTGGACGCCATGGACCGGCGCTACCTGGATATTATCGCCAGGAACTTCGACGGTGGTCCCGTCGGTATCGAAACCATCGCGGCGGCCCTAAGCGAACCGCGCGACACGGTCGAGGAGATCGTCGAACCCTATCTCATTCAACAGGGCTTGCTGCAACGCACGCCCAGGGGGCGGCTGCTGACGCCCGCCGCCTTCGAGCACATCGGTCTCGCCATGCCCAAGCGGGTGGCCTCACAGCTCGATCTCCTGGCCGAAGGCGGGGAGGGCGGCGATGACTGAGGGCAAAACGCCGCCATCGGGTGTCCTGGACAACGGCGTCCACACGTTGCCGCTCAGGGTCTATTGGGAGGACACCGACGCCGCCGGCATCGTCTATTACGCCAATTACCTCAAATTCATCGAGCGCGGCCGCAGCGACATGCTGCGTCTCGCCGGGATCGATCAGTGGGCGATGAAAAAGAACAGCGGCGCCAATTTCGCCGTGCGCCGTTGTGAAGTCGACTACCTCATTCCCGCCAAGCTGGACGACGAGCTGGAAATCGAAACCCGGATCGAGCGCCTGCGCGGCGCCTCGTTGGAAATGCGCCAGACCGTGCGCCGCGACGGCGCCGACCTAGCCCAGGCGCTGGTACGCATCGCCTGCCTGAATGCCGACGGCCGGCCCGTCCGCCTGCCGCCCGAAATCGGCAGCGCCTTTGCCGGGCAATCCTCAATCCAACAAGACACACGGAAATCGAACGAACATGGGTAATGAAGCCGTAGATGCCGCGCAACTTGCGGGCTCCGTCGCCGCCAGTGACCTGTCGATGATCAGCCTGTTCTTCAGGGCCGACTTCATCGTCAAGCTGGTCATGGTGATCCTCGTGCTGGCCTCGGTCTGGAGCTGGGCGATCATCTTCGACAAGGTTCGCCGCATCCGCAAACTGGGCTCCTCGGCCGATCAATTCGAGGACGAATTCTGGTCCGGCGGCTCGCTGGAGGAGCTCTACGAGCGCGTCGGCAAGGCGCCCGACCATCCCATGGAAGTCCTGTTCTCGTCGGCCATGCGGGAATGGCGGCGCAGCATGTCGGCCGGCCGGGCCGACGGCGACCGGGAACTGCACGCCGGCATCCAGGCCCGGATCGGCCAGGTCATGCACATCACGCTGAACCGGGAAATGGAGCGCCTGGAAAAATATGTGGGCTTTCTCGCCACGGTGGGATCGACCGCGCCCTTCGTCGGCCTGTTCGGCACGGTGTGGGGCATCATGAACAGCTTCCAGGCCATCGCCTTGACAAAAAACACCTCGCTGGCCGTGGTGGCGCCCGGCATCGCCGAAGCGCTGTTCGCCACCGCGCTGGGCCTGGTGGCGGCGATCCCGGCCGTGGTCGCCTACAACAAGCTGTCGACCGATATCGGACGTTACGCCAACCGCCTCGAGGGCTTCGCCGGTGAGTTTTCTGCCATTCTGTCGCGTCAGCTTGAGGAGCGCGGCTGATGGCGGCCTCGGCGCATCAAAAAGGGGACAGCCGCTGGCGTACCTCGCGGGCCTACAAGCCCATGAGCGAGATCAACGTAACCCCCTTTGTCGACGTCATGCTGGTTCTGCTGGTGGTCTTTATGATTACCGCGCCGTTGCTGACGGTCGGGGTGCCCGTGGATCTGCCGGAAACAAAGGCGAAGCCCCTCGAAGGACAGGACGAGCCGCTGTCCGTCACCGTCGACAAGGGCGGTAAGGTCTGGTTGCAGGAAACAGAAATCGAGTTGGCAACGCTGGTGCCGCGGCTCAACGCCATTACCGCCAACAAGCCCGATACCCGGATTTTCGTGCGCGGCGACCGTGAGATAAATTACGGCCGCGTTCTTGAGGTCATGGGCATTCTTAATTCCGCCGGCTTCAGCCGGGTCGGGCTGGTGGCCGACCGCCCCGCGACAGAGCGGAAGTAGTGCCGGGCCGTGCGGACAGCGCTTGCCATATCCCTGGCGCTGCATGCCGTGGCGATCGTTATCACGTATGTGGGCTTTCCGCACCTGTTCGAAGCGCCGGAAATCATCGACCAGCCGATGATCGTGGAACTGGTCGAGGTCGCGGAAGAGACCAAAGCAACGCGCGCAGAGCCCAAGAAAAAACCCAAACCCAAACCCAAACCAAAGCCCGAAGCCGAAAAGAAACCGCCGCCGCCACCACCGCCACCGCCGCAAATGGCTTCCGTGGAACCGGAACCGACGTTACCGCCGCCGCCGAAGCCGGAACCAGAACCGTTGCCCGAACCCATCGTGCAACCGGCTCCCAAACCCAAGGTGAAGCCCGAACCCAAGCCGAAACCGAAGCCCGTTGTCAAAGCGCCGCCCAAACCACGCTGGAAACCCAAGCCGCCGCCGAAGCCGGTCGTGGAAAAACCCAAGCCCAAACCCAAAGTCGTTGCGAAAGCCAAGCCGAAGAAGGTGGAGAAGCCGAAAAAGAAAAAGAAACAGTTCGATCCCACCCGCATCGCGGCGCTGCTGGACAAAAAGCCCAAGGAGGCGCAACAGCCCCAACCCGAGCAAAAGCCGCAGCCCGCCAAGCAGCCGGCCGTGGTGGCGCGCACCGTCGAACGCGTGGCGGAAGGCCAGCCGCTCACGATGTCGGAAGTCGATGCCGTACGCGCCAAGATCGAGCGCTGCTGGATCGTCCCTGCCGGCGCGCGGGATGCCGAGAACCTCATCGTGCGCATCCGCATACATCTGAATCCCGATGGCAGTATCCGGGGCGCGCCGGAAATCCTCGATCAGTCGCGCATGGGCGAGAGCGGCCAGCAGTTTTTCAAAATTGCGGCGGAGGGCGCGCAGCGCGCCGTGCTCAAGTGCCAACCATATGACATGTTGCCGCGAAACAAGTACAAACGTTGGCGGGAAATCGAACTAACTTTCAATCCCAAGGAAATGTTGGGCGGATGACGAACAAGAAATACCTGCTTGGCCGACTTAGGACCGGCGTGTCCCGATGGCTCGGCGTTGTGATGTTGATCACGGCGGTACTGGCGGCAACGCCGGCGCATGCCGTGCTGGAAATCGACATTACGCGCGGCAATGTCGACCCGTTGCCCATCGCGCTAAGCCCGTTTTATGCACCCGGCGGTCTGGCGTCGCGATTGGGGCAGCAGATCCCCGAAGTCGTATCCGCTGATCTCACGCGCTCGGGCCTGTTCCAGCCCATCGATCCGTCGGCATTCATTCAGACGCCCGAGGCCATGCGGGCGCGACCGCGGTTCGCCGACTGGCGTGCCATCAACGCCCAGGCGCTGGTCACCGGCCGGGCCGATGTCGAGGCCGGCGGCCAGCTCCGCGTGGAATTTCGGCTCTGGGATGTTTTCGCCGGCCAGCAGATGACGGGGCTGGTCTATACCTCGCAAACCGCGAACTGGCGGCGCGTGGCCCACCTGATCGCCGATGCGATCTACAAGCGGCTGTCGGGAGAGGATGGCTATTTCGACACCCGCGTCGTTTATGTCGCCGAAACCGGACCGGCCGACAAACGAGTGAAGCGTCTCGCCATCATGGACCAGGACGGCGCTAATCACCGCTATCTCACCAATGGCGCTGAACTCGTTCTGACGCCGCGCTTTTCACCCACCTTGCAGGAAATCACCTATCTTTCGTATTTCCGCGGCAAGCCCCGGGTGTACATCTACAATATCGATACCGGCCAACAGGAAATACTGGGCGACTTCCCAGGCATGACCTACGCCCCCCGCTTTTCGCCCGACGGCAACACGGTGATCATGAGTTTGGCTGCAGGGGGCAATTCGGATGTCTATACGATGGATTTGCGTACCCGCCGCGTGCTCCGCCTGACCAAACACTCCGCCATCGATACCTCACCGTCGTTCGAGCCGGGCGGCAAGCGCGTGACATTCAATTCCGACCGGGGCGGCTCGCAACAGCTTTACGTGATGAACGCCGACGGCAGCAACATCAAGCGCATCAGTTTCGGCAAAGGCCGTTACGCCACGCCCGTCTGGTCACCGCGCGGCGATCTGATCGCCTTTACCAAGTTTACCGGCGGCCGGTTCTATATCGGCGTCATGCGCCCCGACGGCTCGGGCGAGCGCCTTTTGTCGGAAAGCTATTTGGATGAGGGGCCGACCTGGTCGCCCAACGGGCGCGTTATCATGTATTTCCGGCAGGCGCCCCGCAACAAGGACGGTTCCGGCGGGCGCACTCGATTGATGTCGGTTGATTTGACCGGATACAACGAACGTGAATTGATTACGCCGACGGACGCGTCCGATCCGGCCTGGTCGCCCTTGGCCTCGCTGCCGCCGCCGACACAGTAGCGGCTTTGGATCGCTTGCTTCGCTTGAATATCAACTCTATAGTGCCCCCGAACGGTAGTGACGACTTGCCATTACCGAAGAACAACCATATATGTCAGTTGCTTATGCGGTTTTCGCGGGGACTGGCCGATGCGGGGGAAACGTAGCGGACCAAGCGTCGAGGGGCATAATGCACGAACGGCGGAAACGCGGTTCGTTTTTTGTGTGCCTCATTTGATCCGGGGCCGCAGCGATCTGGTCCGGTATTTCCGCACCGCATAACTATCGACTGGGTAATTCATTTGTTTGCGAATTGCTCGAAACTGAAATTACAAGACCCTATGAACAGGGAGTTTTCGATGCGCCTAAAGGTTTTAAGCACCATTGCCGCCCTTCTTCTCGTGGCCGCTTGCGAGACGCCGGTTGAAGAAACGCAAGATTCGTCCGGCAGCGGCGCCACCACGCAAAAGTCGGCATCCGACACCACTTCTCAGTCGACCACGGGCAGCTCGTCGACTTCCACCACGACAACAGCCAGCACTCAGACCATGGCGGGACCGAAAGCGGGCTCGCAGGCGGATCTGGTTGCCAGCGTCGGTGATCGGGTTTTCTTCGATTTCGACAAGTTCTCCATCAAGCCGAAGGCGCGCGGCACGCTCGAACGCCAGGCTGCCTGGTTGAAGCGCAATCCCAACGTCACCATTACCGTCGAAGGTCACTGCGACGAACGCGGCACGCGCGAATATAACCTCGGTCTCGGCCAGCGCCGGGCCAACGCCGTCAAGAAATACCTGATGGCTTTGGGTATCGCGGAAAACCGCATTGCCACCATCTCATACGGCAAGGAGCGCCCGGTTGCGCTCGCTTCGACCGAAGCCGCCTGGGCGCAAAACCGCCGCGGCGTTTCGACCGTCAACTAAACGGTCCGACGAGATCCCGATATATCGGGTGACGAGGCCCCGCCGGTAATACGGCGGGGCTTTGTTTTTTGATGCTCTTGCCTTGTTCTCGCCGAATTTTTCGTATTTGCTTGGCGCCTGTCGAAATACCCGGTCCCGTCGCCTCTATCTCATGATACCGAAGATGCACCCCACGCCGACGTTTTTGCGAATTTCCCTGCCGAGTTGTTTGATGCTGCTCGTGCTCGGATTTCACCTTTTCGCGGCATTGCCGGTGATGGCCCAGGCAACAAACGATTTATCCCCTCTGCTCAACCGGCTGCGTTTGATCGAAAACGATCTCAGGGATCTACAGTTGCAGGTCTTCCGCGGCAAGGGCCCGCCAACCCAGACCGGCGCCAGCGGTCAACAGGTTAGCCAGGGTTCGCCCGGCGCGGCGCTTGCCGAAGTTCGGTTTGTCGAGTTGGAAGAGCAAATTCGAGGCCTTACCGGTACGTTTGAGCGCATGGCCCATGACGTGACCAAGACACGGTCGCGCCTGGACAAGCTGATCGAGGATATCGATTTCCGCCTGACCGCCCTTGAGGAAAAACTTGAGGCGGCGGAGGCGGCCCGGATTGCCGCCGCCGAGGCAGCCGGACCATCGACCGATGCCGCCGCCCCGGCAAATGCCGATGGCGCCGCCGCGCCGGATTCGGTACCAGCCGATAGCGAAGCGGCGGAGGGCGGCCAAACAGTGGTCAGCGACAACGCACCGGGTACGCAGGTGCTGGGAACCATTCCAGCGGACGACCTGCAGGAGGGCGCTCAAACGGCGGCGGTGACGCCGGCCGAGCCGGTCAAACCCAAAACCATCTTGCCGGAAGGTTCCGTTCGCGACCGCTACAACTTCGCCTTCGGCTTGCTCCGGCGGCTAAAAACCGACAAGGCGGAAACCGCGTTCAAGGAATTCCTGGAGGCGCATGAAGCCGATCCCCTGGCGCACAACGCGCGCTACTGGCTGGGCGAGACCTACTATGCCAGGCGCGACTACCGTCAGGCCGCCACCGCCTTCGTCACGGGCTACAGCAAGTCGCCAACCGGCCCGAAGGCGCGGGACAATCTGCTGAAACTGGGGATGTCTCTGGTGCGGCTGGAGCAGAACGAGGACGCGTGCGCCAGTTTCGAAGAACTCCTGGCCAAATTCACGACGCCCCAGGACGCCAAGGCGCGCAAGATCGCTACTGCGGAGATGGGCCGCGCGAGCTGTTAGGCTGGCGGAAGGTGTCGACGGAACAGCTGAATTCCGGGGGCGCCAAAGCCATCGGCGTGGGCGAATTCGCAGCCCTGCTGAAATCCGCACTCACCGCTAATCCTAAACTGCTCCACTCCGGCTTCGCCGTCGCCGTTTCGGGCGGCGCCGATTCCTTGGCGCTGACCCTGCTGGCGGAAAACTGGGCGCGGAAACGCGGTATCGAGTTCGTGGCGCTGACGGTTGACCACGGTCTGCGGCGGGGGTCGAAGGCGGAAGCGGACCAAGTCGGCGGCTGGCTGGCGAATCGCGGTATCAAGCACCACGTGCTGCCGTGGCGGGGCAAGAAGCCGCAAGCCAACGTTCAAGCCCTGGCGAGGCAGGCGCGCTACGCCTTGATGGCGAAATGGTGTTCGGGGCGGGGATTTAAAACGCTCGTGCTCGCACACCACCTCGACGATCAGGCGGAAACGCTCGTGCTGCGTTTGCTGCGCGGTAGCGGCGTCGATGGCCTGGCCGCCATGGCGCCGGTGTCGAAACAGGCGGGATTGACGCTGTTGCGGCCGCTGCTGAACATTCCGGGCGCCCGCCTGAAGGCGACCTGCCGCAAATTCGATCAGGATTGGGTCGAGGACCCGAGCAACCAAAACGCCGAAATCTCCCGCATACGCGTCCGCCGGTTTCTCGAGGGGGTGGCGCCAGGCGATGACCTGACACAGCGCTTGGCGGTGACGGCCTCGAACATGGCGCGGGCGCGGTCGGCCCTGGAATGGGCGACCGGAAATCTGCTGCAACGTTCGGTCGTCCGAAATGAGGCGGGATATTGTCTGCTCGATACCCCAACTTTTGCCGACGCCCCGGAAGAAATTGGCCTTCGCGCCTTGGCCCGGATTGCCCGCAGTATCGGCGGTAAACCCTACCCGCCCAGATTTGCGGGATTGACCCAGCTTCACGGCGCTCTCACCGGCGGCGGACTGGGACGCGGCCGGACCTTGGGCGGCTGCCGGTTCCTGACCTGGGATGATGGTGTCTTGATCGTGCGGGAAAACAGGGACGTCGAGCAATTAAGCGTCCGGTCGGGCGGGTCCGCGCAAATCTGGGATGGCAGGTTTTCGGTCCGGTTGGGGCGGGCAAAGGGGCTATCCGACAAAGGCCTCAAGGTCGGCGTGCTGGGGGCGGTCGGCTGGAGTCAGGTGAAAGCCGCCGGCGCCGTTGCGCCGCCGGATATCGATTTTTCGACGATTCCCGGCCCCGCCCGCCTCACGCTGCCGGCGCTGTGGCGTGGAACCGAGTTGATCGCGGCGCCACAGCTAGGATTTGCCCTGAATAGTGCCGGAAAAGGCTTCACGGCCCGGTTCGAACCGGTTACAACCCTCGCCTACACATAAAATTCAGTTGTTTCGTATGAGAATCCGCTTATCTATAACGGTGTAGGCGTGGTCAAAAGGCGCGGATTTGACGTTCGCCGGCAGGAAACGGGGCTGAGCTGCTCCGCAGATGGCCGGAAGAAGCCACGCGATTGTATCAAGATTTTGCGAATACGATTTCGCTGGAGCGAGTGACGACGTGAACAATTTCGGCAAGAACCTTGCACTTTGGGTAATCATCGGTCTTTTGGTGATTGCCGTATTTAATTTATTCCAGGGCCCTTCTTCGCGCGGACCGGTCAATAATCTGGCCTTTTCGGATTTCCTGGCCGAAGTGGACAGCGGCCAGATTTCCGACGTCACCATCCAGGGCAACAACCTCAGCGGTCACTACTCCGACGGCCGCGCCTTCTCGACCTATACGCCCAACGACCCCAACCTCGTGACCCGCCTGTCGGAACGCGGCGTGCGAATTTCGGCGGCTCCGGCCGACGACAACGTACCGACGCTGCTGGGTATTTTCATTTCCTGGTTCCCGATGCTGCTGCTGATCGGCGTCTGGATTTTCTTCATGCGCCAGATGCAGGGCGGTGGCGGCAAGGCCATGGGCTTCGGCAAGTCCAAGGCCCGTTTGCTGACGGAACGCCAGGGCAGCGTCACTTTCGACGACGTGGCGGGCATCGATGAGGCCAAGGAAGAGCTTGAGGAAATTGTTGAATACCTGAAGGAACCGCAGAAATTTCAGCGCCTCGGCGGCAAGATCCCCAAGGGCGCGTTGCTGGTCGGTCCTCCGGGCACCGGTAAGACGCTGCTGGCCCGCGCCATCGCCGGCGAAGCCAATGTCCCGTTCTTCACCATTTCGGGCTCCGATTTCGTTGAAATGTTCGTCGGTGTCGGCGCCAGCCGCGTCCGCGACATGTTCGAACAGGGCAAAAAGAACGCGCCCTGCATCATCTTCATCGACGAAATCGACGCGGTGGGACGCCATCGCGGCGCCGGTCTGGGCGGCGGTAACGACGAGCGCGAACAGACCCTCAACCAGCTGCTGGTCGAAATGGACGGTTTCGAGGCCAACGAAGGCGTTATTCTGGTGGCGGCGACCAACCGCCCCGATGTTTTGGATCCGGCCTTGCTCCGGCCCGGCCGCTTCGACCGCCAGGTGGTAGTCCCCAACCCCGATATCATCGGACGGGAAAAGATCCTCAAGGTTCACATGCGCAAGGTGGCGCTGGGCCCCGGCGTTGACGCCCGCGTGATTGCCCGCGGCACGCCCGGTTTTTCCGGCGCCGACCTCGCCAATCTGGTCAACGAAGCGGCCTTGCTGGCGGCCCGCAAGGGCAAGCGCGTCGTCACCATGGCAGAATTCGAAGAAGCCAAGGACAAGGTCATGATGGGGGCCGAGCGGCGCTCCATGGTGATGTCCGAGGACGAAAAGAAACTGACGGCCTACCACGAGGGCGGCCATGCCCTGGTGGCGGTCCGCTGCCCGGCTTCCGATCCGGTGCATAAGGCGACAATCATCCCGCGCGGCCGTGCGCTCGGCATGGTCCAGCGCCTGCCCGAACGCGACCGCATTTCCGTGAGCAAGGAAAAGCTCCTGACCGATATCACCGTCGCCATGGGTGGCCGCATCGCCGAGGAACTGATCTTCGGCGAGGAACAGGTGACCTCCGGCGCTTCGCAGGACATCGAACAGGCGACCAAGATGGCGCGCGCCATGGTCACCCGTTTCGGCATGTCCGAGGAGTTGGGTCCGCTGGCGTACGGCGAAAATGAGGAAGAGGTCTTCCTCGGTCACTCGGTTGCCCGGACGCAGAACATTTCGGAAGCCACGTCGGAGAAGATTGACGCCGAAGTCCGCCGCTTCGTGGACGGCTGCTATACCCGCGCCCAGAAGATCCTCGAAGACGGCATCGACGATCTCCATACCATCGCCAAGGCGCTGTTGGAGTACGAGACGTTGACCGGTGATGACATCGACGCCTTGCTGAAAGGCCAACCCTTGAACCGCACGCCGCCGCCGGACGACGAGCCGTCCGGCGATGCACCGGCGCAATCGGCGGTGCCGAATTCCGGCGGCAAGGATCCCTCCGGCGGCATGGAGCCCGAACCACAGCCCGGTTCGTGATCACCGGGAGCCGCGTCCCGTGACCAGGAGTTCGAAGAGCCCCGCTTTGCCGCGGGGTTTTTCTTCTGCCGCCCGCATCTATCTGAGACCGACCGCCATCGCCCGGACCGCTTATGCGGCGGACGCGACTGTACTGGCCGGCGGCGGCTTGACGTTTACCGCCCTTGAGGTTGCCGTCCGAGAGACCAGCGGGATTCGCCGGGGGCAAGCAACGGTTTCGGATGTTATGGCTTGGGCGGACGACGAGGGCTGCGCCACCGAGGTTCAGTCGACACTGGAGCGGATAACACGTCCCCGGCTGGCCCTCGCCGGCCTCTCCTTCGAACGGCCCGTCGTCATGGGTATTCTCAATGTGACCCCTGACAGTTTCCATGATGGCGGCTTGGACGAAGATGCCGCCGGCGCAATCGAACGAGGTTTCGGCCTGGTTGCAGCGGGGGCGGATATCATCGACATCGGCGGTGAATCGACCCGCCCCGGCGCGGAAGCCGTGGCGGAAGTGGACGAACTCGCGCGCGTCATTCCTGTGTTTGAAGGCCTGAGCGGAGCGGAGGTACCTTTGTCCGTCGACAGCCGCCGGGCCGGCGTCATGGCGGCGGCGCTGGAGGTAGGGGCGGCGCTGGTCAATGACGTCCACGCCCTCACCGGCGAAGGCTGTGAGGATGTCGTCGGAACCGCCGGCGTTCCCGCGGTCCTCATGCACGGCCCCGCCGACCCCACCGTCATGCAGCAACAGACGGATTATTCAGACGTCGTGCTCGATACCTACGATTGGCTGGAAGCGCGCGTCGAGGCCTGTGTCGCCGCCGGCATCCCGCGTGCGAACCTGATCGTCGATCCGGGCATCGGCTTCGCCAAGACGGCCCGGCAAAGCGCTGAGGTGCAGGGCGCGATATCCATTCTGCACGGGCTCGGCTGTCCGATCATGCTGGGCGCATCGCGCAAGAGCTTTATCGCCGGCGTTTCCGCCGATGAACCCAGTTCGGATCGGTTGGCGGGCTCCATTGCCGCCGTCGCCTGGGGACTGTCGCAGGGCGTGCAGATGTTCCGCGTGCACGATGTGGCGGAGACCCGCCAAGCCATCAATGTTTGGCTGGCCATCGGCGGTTAACCCATTTGTATCAATTTGTAGGCAAAAGTGATCCAACCGGGCGGCTTAAAGCAGTAAAACTAGCCACTTCAGATTTCCAGAAAGACGACCAAGATGACGCGTAAATACTTCGGCACCGACGGCATCCGCGGCACGGCCAACGCCGGCGCCATGACGGCGGAAGTGGCCACCAAGGTCGGCATGGCGGCCGGTCTGCAATTCGTTCGCGGCGATCACCGCCACCGCGTGGTGATCGGCAAGGACACGCGTTTGTCGGGTTACCTGCTGGAGCCGGCGTTGACGGCGGGCTTTGTCTCGGTCGGCATGGACGTCGTGCTGGTCGGACCGATGCCGAGTCCGGCCGTGGCGATGCTGACCCGCAGTCTGCGGGCAGACCTGGGCGTGGTGATTTCGGCCTCGCACAATCCCTACCAGG
>CAYOAD010000132.1:0-11499 GCA_964401845.1 uncultured Rhodospirillaceae bacterium
GGTATGACCCAAGGTAAGCTGGGTGAAGCCGTGAGTTTGACTTTCCAGCAGATCCAAAAATACGAGCGCGGAGCCAACCGCATCGGCTCAAGCCGTCTTTACCAGTTCTCGCAAATTCTGGACGTGCCGGTTTCTTTCTTCTTCGACGATATGCCGGGTGACGTGCGATCGGGAGCTGTCATCGATCCCGAAAGCAACCCTGCGCTTTCCGAGGAAAATCAGTTTGCGCGCCGCGAAACCCTGGAACTCGTTCGGGCCTACTATGCCATCGAAAGTCCGGCCGTCCGCAAGCGCGTCTTCGAATTGGTGAAGGTCGTCGCCGGTCTTTCGGGCGAGGAGGATTTGTCGGACGACTAAACGAGAAGGCCTGCCAGCCAGCCAACCGCACGACACATTGGGGGAGCGATGTGGATTGGCTGTCGGGCCTCAACGAACGGGCGATTTCCCAGACGGAAATTGTGGCGGGCGTCCTTCGGGGCGCTCGCTTCTTTTTGAACTGGCTGTAGTCGGATTGCCGGACACCACCGACTGGGTAAGAAAGATTGGCCGCCGGTCGACCGATGCCCTAGTTCTGTTTCACCCAAGGACTGACTAAGCAGTGATCTCCCGATGAACGTCAAGCGCGAAGAAATCCTCGATGGCCGTATGGAAGCCTTTCTTGTCGAGGCCGAAAGACAGGGCATCTTTAAACGCATGACGCCCGAGGACAGGGAAATATCGAAACAAAAGACGCTCTCGCTGTTGCCGCCGGGTAAAGACGTTTGGCTGTTTGGGTACGGGTCCTTGATGTGGAATCCGACGATACATTATGTCGAGAGGCGCGCCGCCAAGCTTTATGGTTATCACCGGCAATTTTGCCTCTGGACCCATATGGGAAGGGGTACGCCAGAACAACCGGGACTGATGCTGGGACTTCAATCGGGCGGTTCGTGCAACGGAATCGCTTACCGGGTGGAGGCGGACATTGCCGACCACGAGCTTTCCGTCGTATGGAATCGGGAGATGGTAAGTGGCGCCTATGTTCCCAAAATTGTCCAGATTAGAACCAACGGCGCACCCGTAAACGCGATCGCATTCGTTATAAATCAGAATCACGACCGTTACGCAGGCAGGCTGCCCGACGAGACGATCGTTGACGCAATCGCCAAGGCCGAGGGTCCGATTGGAAGATGCTGCAATTACCTCTTCAACACGGTCGAAAATCTTGACGAACTCGGTATCGGAGACGGCCCCATGCACTCACTCTGCCGCGCGGTCAGGAAACGGCTTGAGGAGTGAAATCAATCGCTTTTCAAGATCCGTCGATTTAATCGCTGTTTTGTGCTAAGTTTTAACAACATGTAGTAGTGAAATTCGCGGATTTCTTCTGGCGAATTTGATTGTGCTTGGATTGCCGCTTCAATGCTGACTGCGTTTTTCCTTCGGGGAGTTGAAGATATGGCCTGTTTGACGAACATTTTGACAAAAATTTTATTGTCTAGCCGTTTCGCTGTCAGAGCGCTCCCAGCGACGATCGTGGCCGGCATCGGCTTCGGCTTGATTGTTGCAAACCCGGCATATGCCCAGAACCTGGAAATCGGCGTTACAGCGGCGGTCAATCCCGAAGCGGTCGGGAAACCCCCGTCAGGGGCGGCGCGCGTGCTGCATGTGGGAATTAATGTATTCGGGAACGAAGCTGTTACGACCGGCGAAAAAGGTCAAACGCAAATGTTGTTTCTCGACGAATCCGCCTTAACGATAGGTCCGGACTCGACTGTCGTTCTTGATGAATTCGTCTACGATCCCAACGCAAAAACCGGCAAGATCGCCTTGAACGCCGTCAAGGGCGTGTTTCGTTTTGTCGGCGGGAAAATCAGCAAGAAAACCCCCGTGGTCCTGAAAACGCCGACCGCCACTATCGGCATTCGGGGCGGCATTACCCTGGTAAATGTGGCCGATGCGGGCGCCACGCAGGCAATTTTCCTGTTTGGCGGAATCCCTCACCGTGGAGGCGGGCGGCGTCACGCGTGAGATTACGCGCCCCGGCTACACCGTTTCCGTGGCCCCTGGCCAGCCCCCAACGGAGCCGGCGCCGGCAAGCGATGCAGATCTGGACCAATCGCTTTCCGCTCTTGAAGAGGGCGGCCGCGATGAGGAAGAGGGCGACGGCACCGCAGTCAGTGACAATGACGTCGCCGAAAGCGGTATCGCGGAGGAAGGTTCCTCCAATGCGCCTTCGGATCTGGGCCCCTCGACAGGAACACCGCTGGCAGCGGTTGAAACCGGCGTTGATACGACGGAGGTAGAGGACACCGCCGAGACGGACACCGCCAGCCAGACAACCGCGTCGGAAAGCAGCGGCAGCGGACTGACGATATCCTCAACGATTGTTGGCCGACTGAAACACGCCACGACTCCCGCGAATGGGACCGATGATACGACATCGACAAATAACCTAACCTTTTCCAACGGTTCGGTGTCAGGCGGAATTTTTTCGGCTTCGACAAGCCAGGGCGAATTCAAGGCCAACATAGAAACAGGGAGCTTTACCGCCGAAAGCACGGCCCAGCCGTTTGGTTCGTCGGCCCTGACGGGCACCGGATTCGTGACGTCCGATGAAAAATTTGGTTTCTACGAACTTACGGATTCAGGCGACGGCCACAAAGTCGTCGGATGGGGCGGCGTGCCCGTCACCGGCGCGCCGACCAGCGGCACCACGTTCTATGCCCTACAGGACGATTTCGTGCTGGACAGCAAATTCCCGTTCCTGCGCAACGCAGACGGGGGTTCCCTGACGCCGGCCGAAGCGGAAGGCACCTCAGATACGGCCATCGTCTGGGATACGTCCGGCTCCTCGACGGCGGTCCGGGCGTTTGGTCACAGGACCCTTCTGATCAGCGGCACGGGGAGCAGCCAGAAATCGGTCATGAGTTTGGCCGTGGGTAAAGTGACGCTGAGCAGCAATCTGCCGATACTCGACGGCGTGCAACTGGCGACATCAAGATTGTCGACCAGCGGAACTATGCGCATGACGGACGGCGATATTCAGTCGTCCGAAGCCGGATCCACCGATGTCGATTTCTTCGGTGGCGGTACCGATGCCAATTATTTCGTCCTTGAATCCGATACGGCCGACAGTGATGGCGTGGAGGCATTGGTGTCGGGCACATCGACTGCAATTTTTCCCAACGCGATCGCTTTGAAAGTAGACGATACCGTTGGCACCAGGACCTCCGATACCTACAACGGATACTCGGGCGGTGCTTTCCAGGTCGTGAATTCGAGTGGCTCAGTCACCAGCAGCGTCGTTTTCCAGAACGAAACGTCTGACCCCAACGACATCACGATCAAAACGAGTGCGACGACGAACAAGATCGCCGCCGACATCAACGTCAAAGACGCCAACACTTCATCGTTCACCTTCTTGAGAATGGATTTTGGCGATGACGACACGGCGCTCGGCGACAGCAGCGCAACCTCCGGCGACAGTGTATTTATCGACGACAATAACTTCGGCGCTGCCGATCACGACACGACGCCGGTCAGCATCAGCACCGGCACGGCGAGCGATGTGGCGGCGGGTATGATCTCCGTTTCCAAATCCAGCGAATTTGACTCGGGCTTTATCCCCTCCGGCGTATCGGTGTGCTCGTGCGCGCACCTCAGTTGGGGCTTCTGGAGCGGTGATTTCGCGGTCTCGAGCAACCGCAATCAGATCCATATGGCGACTTGGGTCGCGGGTGATATTCCGGCTCTCAGCGCCATTACCGCACTGAGCGGCTCAGCGAGCTACACCGGGCATGCCATCGGCAGCGTGATCAACAGCAGTGACGTTTACCTGGCGATCGGGAGTTGGAACTACACCGTCAACTTCGACACACCCTCATCGTCCTCCGGTACCCTCACCAATTTCGATAGCGGTGGTTACACCATGGGCGGTTTGACCTTGGCTTCGGCATCGAATTCGCTGCATACGTTCTCCGGGTCGATTACCGGATCGTCGGGTACCGGCTCCGGCAGATCGGGGTCCCTATTGGGCTCGTTCATGGAGAGCAGCAGTGAAGCCAATGCGAACATGGGCGGTCACTTCTCGATCAGCGGGACAAACTACAAAGCGTCGGGCGTTTTTGCCGCGACGAAATAAAGCCTAGCGGGTTGCCGACGGCCGGAGGGAAGCAACTCTCCGGCCCTCGGGGCCGTCCAGCGTTTGCGGATCATCGAGGTAGTCTTTCAGCATTCCGAAAGAATCGATGCCCCAGAATAAGTGACCATCCAGGGCAATCGTGGGCACGCCAAAAACTCCCTGCGTGACGGCATCCTCGCCATTGGCCCTCAACTCGTCCTTAACCTGCGGGTTCGAAATAAGCTCGTCGGCGTCAGTTGTCCCTAGGGCTGATTTCACCGCCGACCAACCGCTATCGAAATCGGGTAAGTCGCCATCTACCCAAATACATCGAAACAGGGCGTCAGCCGCCTCACGCGTAGAACCCAGCGCAACGGCAAGTCTAAGAACTTTAATAGGATTGAAGGGATGTGCGGGAGGCGCATTGAATTCGATGCCGTGTGTGTTCGCGTACCAGCGAACGTAGTGAAACGTGTGTGTTTTCTTCGCCGGAATTTCCGCCGGACCTTTGTGTTCCCAGTGATTTAACAACCCGGCAAACAGGATCGGCTTGTAGGTAAACTCCAGGCGTTCCGATAGTTCATCCAGGCGGCAAAATGCGAAGTAGGCGAACGGGGAGACAAAATCGAAATATATCGTCGCCGGCTTTTTCAATTCAATCTCCTCATGGATTTCACGTTTTCCCGGTGCACGGAAAATTGATTTTGTCAGTTGAAACTGAAGACATATACAGCCCCGGTTCAGTTCCTCAGTCCGGAAATTCAGAGTATGCGGTATCGACAACAATTCAACAGCGCAGCGGTTCGGGCTGCTGTGGTGGCGCTTGTACTCCTGTTAATGCCGGGCTTCGCCTGGATAGAGAAGTTCTTCGCCCCCGATATTGAAGCTTGGCCGCGCTGGGAGCGACATGATGACTCCAACGATTCGGAAATTCTACATGACCAGTGGAGCGTGTTCCTGGAGCGCTACGTTCGAACCGATGCAGACGGCGTAAATCGCGTAGCCTATGGCCGGGTCAGCGCGTCGGATCGCCGCCATTTGGACTCATACGTCGCCGCTCTGACCGCCTTGCCGATCAGCACTTATCGGCGATCGGTGCAATTGGCGTATTGGATAAACCTCTACAACGCACATACGGTTCAGCTGGTGCTGGCGCACTATCCCGTAAAAAGCATCACGGAGATCGATGCATCACCGGGCATATTTTCCTCCGGTCCTTGGGATGGGAAATCGCTTACCGTCGAGGCTCAGGCCCTCTCCCTCAACGATATCGAGCACCGGATATTGCGCCCCGGTTGGCGTGACAGTCGGCTCCACTACGTCCTCAACTGTGCGTCGCTCGGTTGTCCAAATCTGCCCCGAACCGCCATTACGCCGGAAAATACGGAACGCTTCCTCGAATATGGGGCGAAGACCTACATCAATCATCCGCGCGGCGTGTATGTCACGAAAGAGGGCATCCGGGCCTCCAAGATCTACGCCTGGTTTGCGGAGGATTTCGGACGCTCGGAAGAACTTGTAATAGATCATTTCCGAAAGTATGCCGCTCCTGAACTAAGGGAGGATTTGGCCGGCAAGCGGTCGATTTCCGGGTTTGTTTATGACTGGTCCCTCAATGACGATATCGCCGGAAATTGACTGCAAAAGCTGGACAATTTTCACCGATCCCCACATGGTTGTTCGTTGGTAAATTTTGATCGGGGAGTCTTATCGTGAAGTCTAAAGCTGCAGTTGCATTCGAAGCCGGCAAACCGCTCTCAGTCGAGGAAGTCGACCTTGATGGCCCGCGGGCAGGCGAAGTTCTAGTCGAAGTGAAAGCCACCGGTATTTGCCATACAGACGCCTTTACGCTGTCGGGGGATGATCCCGAAGGCGCCTTCCCGGCCATTCTCGGACACGAAGGCGCCGGTGTGGTGGTCGAGGTCGGGGAAGGCGTCTCATCAGTGGCGCCCGGCGATCACGTCATACCGCTCTACACCGCCGAATGCCGCGAGTGTGAATACTGCCTGCACCCGAAAACCAATCTGTGCCAAAAGGTGCGCGAAACGCAGGGCGCGGGTGTCATGCCGGACGGCACCAGCCGCTTCAGCCTCGATGGTAAGCCCGTGCTCCACTACATGGGATGTTCGACCTTCTCCAATTTTACGGTCTTGCCGGAGATTTCGCTGGCAAAGGTCAATCAGGACGCTCCGTTCGACAAGATTTGCTATATCGGCTGCGGCGTGACGACGGGCGTCGGCGCCGTCGTCTTCGACGCCAAGGTGGAACCGGGCTCCAATGTCGTCGTGTTCGGCCTCGGCGGTATCGGATTGAACGTCATTCAAGGCGCTCGCATGGTTGGCGCTGACAAGATCGTCGGCGTCGATATCAATCCGTCGAAAGTGGATCTCGCGCGCCAGTTCGGCATGACCGATTTCATCAATCCGCAGGAAACGGAAAACGTGGTCGAGGCCATTTTAGACGTTACCGGCGGCGGCGCGGACTATTCCTTCGAATGCATCGGCAACGTGAACACCATGCGCCAGGCACTGGAATGCTGTCACAAGGGTTGGGGTGAGAGCATCATCATCGGCGTCGCCGGCGCCGGCCAGGAAATCTCAACGCGCCCGTTCCAATTGGTGACCGGCAGGGTCTGGCGCGGCACCGCGTTTGGCGGCGCCAGGGGACGGACCGACGTGCCCAAGATCGTCGACTGGTACATGGAGGGCAAAATCAACATCGATGATCTTATCACTCACACGATGCCGTTGGAGGAGATCAATTCGGCGTTCGATCTGATGCACGAAGGGAAATCGATCCGGTCTGTCGTGCTGTACTAGGTAAAGACGTCTGTCGGCAAAATCGGTCTGGCCCGAGTAATTAGGGAGTTTTCGCGGCATAGGCATAGAGTGGTAGGTGCTGGATAGTTCGCTGGTTTCGACGAGAATGGTAATGAACGACGCGAAATCCGATCCTCAACATGAGCAGGTGCGCAGGCAGATTGACCTGGTGGGTCAACTCGCCTCGAGTACAGTTCTGGAAGAGCAGGGTTATGACGCCGCCTTCGAAGAAATTACCGAGGCTGCGACGGAATTTCTTGACGTCGACCGCATCAGTATTTGGCTCGGCATTGCGGGAACGAACAAAGTCCGATGCGTCGATTCTTTCAGTTTAGCGACCCAGAGCCACGAAAAGGGCGAAGTGGTGGATTTGTCCCCCCGCGCCGAGTACCTGGAATCGCTTGGACGGCAATACGTTCTTGCCGTTGACGATACCGCCACGGATCGGCGCGTCGACGATATCAGAGAAACTATTATTGAACCGCGCGGCATCACGGCGCTCATCGACGTGGCGATTTGGCGCGACGGTAATTTCGGCGGCTCGGTCGTGGCGTCACTTTTTGGCAAAACCCGCACATGGACACCCGAGGAACAAATCGTCATGGGTATCCTGGCGGAGTTCGCGTCTCTGATATTGGAGAAATCGCGGCGCCTTCATGCCGAGCGCAAATTCCAGGATTTTAACGAGGCCGCATCCGACTGGTTTTGGGAGATGGACGCCGAGTTCCGCTATACCTGGGTGTCGGACCGGATGTTCGACGATTGGGGATTCACGCGTGAACGCGTAATCGGTTCGACCCGGTGGGAGTTAGTGGATACCACTGAAGATCCTGAAAAATGGCGCGCCCACATCGCGACGCTGAACAATCATTTTCCGTTTCGAGATTTCGTCTACGACATCGAAACGCCGACGTTGGGTACGCGTTGCATTTCCGTTAGCGGACGTCCGTTCTTTGAAACCGATGGGACATTCCTCGGCTACCGCGGTTCGGTTACCGATATTTCGGACGTCGTTCAGGCGGAGATGGCAAAGCAACGGACCGAGACGCAGTTCCGGGAACTGATCGAAGGATCGATCCAGGGCGTGGTCATCATCAATGAGGCCGGGAAAATTCTATTCTGCAACGACGCATACTTGCGGATGTTCGGGTTCTCCAGCTTCGATGAACTCACGGCGAGTGGATCGTCCTTTGACCGGACGTCGCCTGAGGATCTCGAAAAAATTCTGTCCCGGCGCAATGCAATTTTCCAGACGGGAAAAACACTTCGACGACTTGCTTGAATTCACCGCGGTTCGGGCGGACGGCTCGACATTTGACATCGAAGCGTTGACCCGCGGGCTTCGCTGGAACAATGAATCCGCTATTCAATACACCCTCATCGACATAACCGAGCGCAAGAATTCACAGCAGGCGCTAGCGGAAAGCGAGGAGAAGTACCGCAATCTGGTGGATGGCTCTCTCCAGGGTATTATCGTGGCAGTTGCCGGCAAGATTGTTTTCGCGAACAACGCCACCCATGAAATCCTCCACTATGCTCCCGGTAGTCTTGTCGGTTTGGAAATCTTCAGTCTAGTTCAGCCCTCCGATCTATCATCCATGTATAAATTTCGTGAGGAAAAGACAGAAGGTTTGGTGGAAGTAAATGCCATCCGGGGCGACGGACAACCCGTTGTCCTCCAGGTGATGATGATGAATGTGGAGTGGGACGGACAGCCGGCCCGCCAGGGCACCCTAGTCGACATAACCGAACACAAGACGGTCGAGCAACATCTCCGCCAATCGCAGAAAATGGAGGCGATCGGCCAGTTAACCGGCGGCATCGCCCACGATTTCAACAACCTTCTGGCGGTCATTCTGGGCAACGCCGAAATGCTGTCGGACGACATGAGCGACGATACGCCAGATCGGATTGCGGCGTTGGAAGGTATCACGCGCTCCGCTATCCGCGGCTCGGAGCTGACACATCGATTGTTGGCGTTCTCGCGCAACCAGAAGCTCGAACCGGAAAGCATCCATCTCGGCGATCAGGTGGAGGCAATGATCCATATTCTCAAACGAACGCTCGGTGTGCCCATCACCATCGAGACCGCGGAAACAAAGGATTTGTGGATGGCTTTTGCCGATCCGGGGCAGGTGGAAAATGCGTTGCTCAACATGGCGCTCAATTCCCGTGACGCCATGCCTTCGGGCGGCACGCTGAAGATCGAAACGGCGAACGTCAATTTCGAGGACGAGAACATTGCCGCTCAAGTCGACCTGGAGCCAGGCGAGTATGTCATGTTGGCCGTTACCGATACCGGGGTTGGCATGCCGAAGAACATCATGGACCGGGTGTTTGAGCCGTTCTTCAGCACTAAGGAAGTGGGTAAAGGCACCGGGCTCGGATTGAGCATGGTCTTCGGCTTTGCCAAGCAGTCGAGGGGGCAAGTGATCATCGACAGTGAGGAGGGCGAGGGGACGACGGTTATGCTCTATCTCCCAAGGTCCCATGAACGCGAGGCCGAACAAGCGGATGAAGATGGCGTCGAGGAGAAATATCCCTCCGGTGAAACCATATTGGTCGTCGAGGATAGCGGTGAAGTACGAACGTTGGTGGTGGCGCTTCTAGGTTCACTCGGCTACACGACGCTCGAAGCAGGTGACGGCGAGACGGCGCTGCGGCTGATTGGAATGGAACCGAGTATCGATTTGCTGCTGACTGACGTCGTGCTTCCCGGCGGCATGTCCGGACCGGATATTGCGGAACGCGTACTCGAGAAGAGGCCCGCCATGAAAATTCTCTATATGTCGGGCTACACAGATAATGCTGTGCTTCATCAGGGGCGGCTGGATGAGAACGCCGTCCTAATGCAAAAGCCGTTTCGGAAATCGGACCTGGCGGAGAAAATCAGGAGTATTTTGGATAGTGACTAGGGTAACGACATGAGCAAATTTCACAGCCCCGACCTCGGCGCAGATCCCGGAAACCCCTTCGCGCGCGGTGAGGACGGCAAGCTCGTTCGCCGCGCTTACTGGCTTGACCTGAGCGATCAGTCTTTTGTTTTGGCCATGACCCGGGGCGTCGGCGCCAATCTCACGAACGACCAAAAAAGGGCGCACCTGGCCGATTTGAAACGGGACCATCTTGCGGACGAAGTCTGTCCGGTCGAAATCCTGCCGCCCGATCGGTGATTTGGTTTAACCGGTTCCCTCGAATACGACATTTTGTAACGCTTCCCCGCGCGCCAGACGATCGAGGTTGGCGGCGACGAAACGCCATCTTCGGTCCTGGAGGGCGTGGGTCCAGCCACTGCTGTGGGGCGTCATGCGGATATTGTCGAGTTCTTGGAAGGGTAGCTTTGACGGCCATTCCGCCGGGCTGCCCCTTTCCGGATAGTCATACCAGACGTCGATGATCGCACCGCCGATGCGATTTTCGGAAAGCGCGGCATAGAGCGCTTGTTCGTCGATGATGGGACCGCGGGCGACATTGATTATCACGCCTTCCGATTTCATGCGGTCGAACATGGCGTCGTCGATCAAACCGAGCGTGTCGTCGTTTTGAGGACAGGCGATGACCACATAATCACTCTCGGCCAATAAGCGTTCGAGATCCCCGGCCGTGCCCAGCCAGGCCAACGGCGCCGGCGCTTCCCGTTCCCGCTGGGCAAGTCCGATCACGCGCATGCCGAAGGCGTCGGCTCTTTTGGCGATCTCGCGGCCGATATGGCCGTAGCCGACGATGCCGACCGTTTTACCGAAGACCTCGTTGTGCATCGGTCCCTCGCCGGCGCCGATGCCGTTCCAGCCAATGGACCTGAACGTGCTGCTCTCCGCGCCGTAGCCGATTTCCCAGTCGAGCATTGCCAGCATGACGTATTCGGCGATGGGTATTTCGTGCTCGAAGGTGTTGCAGAACGTGACACCCGCCGGAATATCGCCGGGGTTGATCCAGTTATAGCCCGCGAAAGGGATTTGATAGAGCTTGAGGCGGGGAACGTCCGGCCAGCCGCCAAGGATGTTGCCGCCGACCACAGCATCCGCTTCCGGCAGCAATCGGTCGAAGTCGGCCCGGTCCCCGTCCGGGTGCCAACTTTCGATCCGCCAGTCGGTCGTCAGAGCGGTTTCAAGAAAATCGCCTTTCGTCGCCGACATTGCGCCGGCGAGAAATAGTGTCAATTTGTTCATACTACTCATGCCATTCTTTGATCTGGGAATACCGGCAACTCTACCGATTGGGTCCGGATTGGACCAGCCCGAGGAGGTCGTTTCCGAGGGTTGCGGGAGTTGGGGTCAGGCAGATTAGCGATGAGGTATGCCGTGCGATCTCGAAATACCCAGTGGACGTTTTGTTTTCTGTCTCTGATGTCACTGTGCTTTTTCATCGTCGGCGGGGCTCGTGCCGGTGATGACGAAAGCGACAAAATTACCGGATTCGCCCATGTCGTCGACGGCAATGTCATCGAAGTCGGCGATATGCGGGTGCAAATTTACGGCATATCCGCGCCCCGCCTGCCTCAAACCTGCGATTGGCCGAAGGAAAGAATCAAGTGCGGCGAAATGGCCTTGAAGGCGATGCGCCATCTTGCCCACAATA
>CAYOAD010000133.1:0-11416 GCA_964401845.1 uncultured Rhodospirillaceae bacterium
GGACGCTGGCCTTTCACGCCGGAAACACGGGTTCGAACCCCGTTGGGAGCGCCAAACTTTCCCATTGAAAATGAATAATCACCATCCCGGGCGTCGCTCATTCGCCTTTGGTAACGTCCTTTTTCAGGGCGTGGGCACGGCTGCAGCAATACCTTGAAGGTATTGGGAAATCTGAATTATACAAACAAAATCAAATGCTTAGCTTTGCTGATTAACGAGAACCTTGGAACTCCGGCTCACTTGGAGTTGCGCTCGGTTTGAGCGTGTGCGTCTCTATGGCGCCGCCCCCTATCTTGATCGCGCCGCCCCCCGTTTTCCTCCGCCAAAGTGCCCGGCATTATGATTAACCCGCAGGCCTTTGATCGAACCCGGCCCCGGGTCGAATTGCCCAGGCCGGATCGGCTTGGTTTGGTCGGCGTTGGCTTCCCGCTTTTTAGCTTTCTGTGCTCTTTTTCTTTTTGCCCGTTCCCGGGCCTTGGCTTTGGTCATGGTTTCCTCAGCTTGGCAGTTCGATTCGTGGAAATATATTCTCAACTTGGGATCATACACGGCTTGGGTCAATTCCAGTCCAGAGTCCTTGAATAAATCTATGCCCCCGCGTCTCCGCATAGCAGATAGTGCCTCCCAATATGTCCTTTCATAGGGGCTGTGCGGAACAAAATTGGCGGTCGATCGAACTTCTCTTCATCGCCAACGGCGGACTACGAAAACCCCAATCATATTCGGAGAACCAAGCCGTCCGTCAGTGAACGCCTGTAGGCGGCATATGACGGCAAGAGGCCTGAAAGAAATCCGGCAAACAGTATGGCCGACAGATAGACCAGATTGTTCCAGTTTAAAGCGATGCTTTCCAAGCGAATCCCGTATGCCGCTTCCAACCAGGATCCAGCACCGAGATAGGCGAGTTGAAGCAAAGCCAAGCCGACCAGGATGCCAATTACGACCAGCACCAACGCCTCCAATGTGAAAAGGAAAAAGACTTGCCACGGGCGTGCGCCGACGGACCGCAGAATTGCGATTTCTCTCCTTCGTTCAGACAGTCCGGCCAATAACATCGCCAACATTCCGAGAACCGCGGACAGAGCCACCAGACCGGCGATGGCAGATAACGCCCATTCGACGTTGCGCATCAAATCCCATAACTCTTGCAATGCGACGCCGGGTAATATCGCCATCAACGGTTCTGACTTTTCATCGTTGATTTCCCGCTGGAGGGTGAAGACGGCAAAACGCGACTTCAGTCCAACAAGAACGGCGGTCACCTCCTTCGGTTCCAGGTCAAGCCTTCGCAATCGATCTGGGCTGATTGCCAGACCGGGCCGCCGCGTGCCCTGTCGCCAATCGATATGCATGGCCTCGATGCCGCCAAGCGAAACATAGAGGCCATGGTCCACCGGCGTTCCGGTCGGCGCCAGTACGCCTGAAACCGTAAACGGCCTATCTGCGTGATCTTGAGTACCGATTTCGCCTAAACCATGGGAAACGACGATCTCATCACCTGGATCATAATCCAAGGCGCGCGCGACCTCCGCACCCAGCACGACGTCGAAAAGGTCGGAAAACGGATTGCCCGATGCGAATTCGAGGGTTTGCCTCAAACCATACCGGTAATGTTGAAAATAGGCTCGGTCCGTGCCGATCACGCGAAAACCACGGTGGCTGTCACCCAGTGACAAGGGAATGGCCCACTCGACGTCCCGGTGTCGGGCGAGCTTTCGATAGGCCGACCAAGAAACATTGTTTGTGGCGTTGCCGACGCGGAATACCGAGTAGAGCAAAAGATTGATCGATCCTGTCCGGGCGCCCACGACCAGGTCCGTGCCAGATATCGTGTTCGCGAACCCGGTCCGCGCACCTTGGCGCAGGTTTTCCACGCCGAGTATGAGAGCAACGCCCATGGCGAGTGAGAGAACGGTCAGAAAGGCTGTGCCGCGGCGATTCCACAGACTTTTCATAGCGAGTGGTACGAGGACAAGCGAAGAGTTCAAGAGCGTCCTCCGTCTGCATGCTGCAATTCGGCCATGGTCAAACTACGGTCGAACCGAGGCGCCAATCGTACATCGTGACTAACGAAAATCAGCGTCGAACCACGTTGCGAGACTTCTCGGAATAGCAAATCCAGAAATAAGGAAGCGTTCTCCCCGTCCAACGCCGAGGTCGGCTCGTCGGCGATGATTATTTCTGGATTTCCGATCAGAGCCCTCGCCACCGCAACCCGCTGCTGCTGACCGGTACTGAGTTCCGAGACCGGAACGCCGGCCAGGGAATTCAGCGGAACATCGAGAGCCGTCAGTAATGCCGCCGCGACCTCTTTTACCGACCCATGCCTTTCACAAGCCTTCGCATGGCGTTGGCGGGAAAACAGGCATGGCAAAACGACGTTGTCGACCAGCGACAAATACGGCACCAGATTAAAGACCTGAAAGATAATGCCAACATGATCGGCTCTGAACCGATCCCTTCCAGCGGCCGACAATTCGGACAGGTCCTGATCCAAGACTCGGATGCGGCCGCGTTGGGGTTGCACAATTCCACCCAACAAACTCAATAAGCTGGTCTTGCCACTACCCGAAGGACCCTGCAGAAAAATTTTCTCGCTCGCCGCGATGGAAAGCCGGGGAATGTTCAGAACGGGCGGTTCGGATTGCCGCCACCGGAACTCGATCTCCTCAAGCTCGATCATTGCAGCGCCGGTCCGGCATTGGTGTGCAGCCCGTTCAGGATCATATGTTCGCTGCGGGTTTCCGCCGCGTCAAATGACGTACGGCCTGTCCCAGTGGCCCGATGAACTTCAGTTCGATCGCCTGCATGGCGTCGAAGCGTTCAAACGCTTTGACCACTACCTGTTTCAGATTTTGCGGAGAGTCGCAGGTGTAGACATACCGGACCCGAAACTCGCCGTGCGTCTCGTCGTCGGCGTGGGCGGCGTCGTGCTCGTCGCTCAACTTTTCGAGCACGCGGACGTCACTGGCACGGCAAGCGGCTTTCTCGCTCGGGCCGAACATTTTTCCGGCGGATTTCAGGAATGCGACGATCTTCGCGTATCGCTCTTTCTGTTCACGGGTCTTGGGCGCATCTTCAAAGCCGGCAATGTCCTTGCCGGGAGCTATCAGTTCCAAAGTCAAATTGTTCCCATCCAATGCCACCAGCAGTTCGCTGACGCCATGACGGTGGGGTTCGGCTTGCGCGTTAAACGTGAGGCCCAAGCCGACGATCGATAGCCCAAACAAGAACCCCAAGCACGAAAAGCCGTTACGGATACCATGTACAAAACAATACGACTTCGGCATTTGCTGATTCCCGTCGACTACTTGAAGGGGGCTATCCGGCTGCCATCCAGCCGATAGGTCGAGGTGACCGAACCGACCCCGTCCCTGTATCCGAGTTCGTGCTGGCTTTTGACGATCTTCATTTTTCCGGTGACCCAAACCGGTTCGTACAATCCGTCCGGTTTGTAGGTTTGATTGAGTTTGACGAGAACGATCTGGTTTGCGGCGGGTGGGGGCGTATGAATGCACGCGCCAACATAGGGGACCAGGAAAAACTCGCTGACAGCCGTGCCATCGAACTCCAAGGGCAGGACGTAGCCCGGAATTCGAACGTCCTTGTCATCAAGGGCTATGACCGGCTGATTGCTGCGCCGATTGTATTCCGACATCGCCGCTTCGAACTTTACCATCAGGTCGCCCACATCGAGGTTTTGCGCCTGAAGGTTTTCTTCGAGCGCGGCGATTTCCCCTTTCACGTCATCGCTGACGACGACCTTGTCGCCCACTACCTGGCGCCACTCTTTGAGACTGTATATCTCATTGAGGGTTCCCAATTGCTCGTCGGTGAGATGGTCGAAGCGCTTCGACAGGTCATCCATTGACGGCGCCAGATCCTCCCAGACCAACGTACGTGGAGCGCCCGCCAGTGCTGGAAAAACATGAACCATAATAAAAACGACGCCAACAAGGATGTGGCTCAATTTCATCACGACAAACCCCCTCCAATCCGGCGTTTACTATAGACGATGCGAGGCGTCCTGGCCCCACTCCGGGGAAAATAGGTTGCCGCGGCCGACCGGCTAACGGCAATCATATCCCAACATGGCGCAGGGAAAAGTTTGAACGTGTGCGATCGAATATTACGCCTTGTACTCCGCAAATCTGTATACCAACGCCCGCTTTGGTTCAACCGCGGTAGTTTCCGCCGGCATGCAGCGACCGCTTTCCTCCGAACACCGGACACCCGAACACGGGAGGTGGAAGTTTGGTGAAGAGCGTAAATTATCATTTAAAATCAAAAATTTACCTCTCCCGACGTCGTTCAATCGCCTTCGGCCACACCCTTCTGCAGGGCCCGGGCGCGGCGGCGGCGGTAGGCTGGTAGGAAGATTAGCAACAGTCCGATGGCCAAGAGCGCCAGGGTCATGGGCCGCTGGTACATGAAGTCGACGCCGTCCGTCAGGTTGACGGCGCGGGCGAAGTTGTCCTCCAGCATGCCCCCGAGGATGAAGCCGATCAGCAGCGGCGCCAACGGATAGTCGGCGAAGCGCAGGATGGTGGCGCACACCCCGAGGCCGACCAACAGCAGCAGTTCCGTCGCGTTGTTCTGGCCGATGTAGGCGCCGATCATGGTGAAGAACAGGATGAATGGGATCAGGTAGTTGCGCGGAATGGTCAGCAGCTTGGCGATATAGGGGATCAGCGGCAGGTTAAGGATCAGCAGGACCACGTTGCCGATATACATGGAGATGATTACGGCCCAGAAGAGCGACGGATTGTCGACCATCAACCGGGGTCCGGGATTGACGTTCAGCGCAATCAGGGCGCCCAGCAGGATCGCCGTCGTGCCCGATCCCGGAATGCCGAGCGTCAACAAGGGCACGAACGAGCCCGTGCAGGCGGCGTTGTTGGCCGCTTCAGGGGCGGCCAGGCCCTTGATCGATCCCTTGCCGAACTGGTCCTGATCCTCGCCCTTGGCGATGTTACGCTCCACTGCGTAACCCAGGAAGGAGGCGATGGTGGCGCCGGCACCCGGCATGACGCCGATCAGGAAACCCTGGATCGACTGGCGGCCGATGACGGGGGCGATGGCCCGCGCTTCGTCGCGGCTGATGCGCAGGTCCTTTATGGCGCCCCCGTCCTCGCCCGATGTCCCGCGCTTGGGGTCGAGCACCAGGTAGAGCGCCTCGGGCAGGGCGAACAGGGCCATGGCCAGGTTGATGAAGCTGAAACCGGACTGCAGATCCGATAATCCCATGGTGAAGCGCGGGGCGTTAAAGAGCGCCGATTCCCCGACGGTGGCGAGGATCAGGCCGACCACCGTCATCATCAGGGCCTTGGCGACCTTGCCGGTTCCGGCGAAGGCGGCGATGGCCGACAGCCCGACCACCATCAGGGCGAAATATTCGGCCGAATGGAACAGCAGGGCGACCGACGACAGGGCCGGGGCGAAGCCCATCAGCAATATCGCGCCGAACGTGCCGCCCGAAAACGAGGCGACGGCGGCGATGGTCAGCGCCTTGCCGGCCTTGCCCTGACGGGCCAGGGGGTAGCCGTCGAACGACGTCGCCACGGTGCCGGCCACCCCCGGCGCATTGATCAGGATCGACGATGTGGAGCCCCCGAAAATCGCGCCGTAATAGACGCCGGCCAGCAGGATCAGGGCGGCGGAAGGATCGCCGATGGAGATAGCGACGGGGATCATGATGGCGATGATCGACATCGGCCCCAAACCCGGCAGCATGCCGATCAGGGTTCCGATAAGGCAACCGGCGACCACCAGGATCAGGTTCTGCAGCGAAAGCGCCGTTTGGAGGCCGAGCAGGATGCCGTCCAGCATGCCGCTCCTCCTAGGTCACGAACCAGGGCAGGGGCCGGAGGAAAATCCCCAGCGCCTCCTGCACCAGCCACCAGATACTGCCGGCGCCGATCAGCGCCGCGACGATCATGGTCAAAAGCTTCCGTTCCCCAAGGATCCAGCCGGTGCCGACCAGGAAAAGCGTGGTCGCCGCAATGAAGCCGACCGGACGCAGGGCAAGGGCGTAGATCACCATGGCGGCAATGAGGCCGAGTGCTTGGCCGATCTTGTATTCGCGCAGCCGGGAGACGTCGATATCGCCCAGCGCATCGCCGCCTTCTTCCGTTCCGGCCATCGGGGTGAGAATGATGACGAGCGAGAGAAGGATGCCGAGGCCGCTCAGCACCATCGGCATGGTGTTGGGCAGGAAGGCCATGTTCCGCTCGAAGGGCAGCAGCGGATAGGAATAGGAGGCATACCCGTAGATCAGCGCAATCAGCAGAAATACAATCGCGATCCACTTGTCCAGCGCCATGTCGTCCGCCTTCCGGGAAAACCCTGAACCGGGGCGTCCGCGGACGCCCCGGTATCGGTTTCAGGCGATCAGAGGAACCCTAACTTCTTCATGAGATCCTTGATGATCGTTTCCTGATTGGTCAGGAACGCCGTGAATTTGTCACCCGGGTTATGAATGTTGACCCAGCCGTTGCGAGCCCGCACCGCTTCCCATTCCGGCGTCGAATACATCTTGGCGATGGCGGCGCGATAGGCATTTGCCTTGTCCGCCGGCAGTCCAGGTGCGGCGAAGAAGCCGCGCCAATTGACGAATTCGGCGTTGTAGCCTTGCTCCTTCAGGGTGGGAGCGTCCGGCGCTGCGTCAACCCGCTTGGCCGAGGTCACGCCAATGATGCGAACTTCGCCCGCCTTGGCCATGCCCACTGCCTCGGAAAAGCCGGTCGAAAGGGCTTTGATTTCACCCGACAACAGGGCGGCCATGGCTTTGCCGCCGGCGTCGTAGGGGATGTACTTGACCTTGGTGGGATCCTGACCTGCCGCCTGCATGCCCATCGCCGCAACCAGGTGATCCATGCCGCCCGGAACGGAGCCGCCGCCGACGGCGACGCTTCTCGGGTTGGCTTTATAAGCCTCCACCAGATCCTTGAACGATTTAAGCGGGCTGTCCTTGTTGACCACGAAGGCCGCGTAGTCGCCGATGGTTCCGGCGATCATGGTCAGGTCCCGGAAATTGTGGGGGAAGCGCCCGACCAGCGAGCGGATGACGATCGGCGTCGAGTTCACCATCAGGGTGCCGTGGTTGGAGGCCGCGTTTTCGATCAGATAACCGATGGCCTTGCCGCCGCCACCACCGGACATGTTCTCGTATGACGCGGTCCCGACGATGCCGGCCTTGGTCAGGGCTTCGCCGGTGCCGCGCGCGGTACCGTCCCAGCCGCCGCCCGCCCCGCCGGGAATGAGAAAATGGAGTTTATCGATGTCGGCGGCTTGGACGACTTGCGGCGCCCCCGCCACCGCTGCAAAAGCAGCCGCGGTAAAGCCGATTGTTCTGGTCCATTTCCTGGCGCTGGCAAGCATATCGTATCTCCCTGTTTTTATTGTTTGGATCTGTCGACAGACCGTTTTGTTTTGGTTGGAATTTGTCAATAACCACAAAGGCATACAGTGGCTGTCCCGATCGTTGCAATCGGATCATGCGTTCAGCCGCATATGTTCCAGAACGGCGTCGAGCGATTCCACGTCGCCGAACTTGGCATCCATATCATAGAGGTTCCACTCGACCGCGCCGGCGATCCGGTCACCGATGCATTCGCGCACGATGATGGGGCGGAAGCCGTCGGCAATGGCATCCTCCACGGTCGCCCGTACGCAGGCGGAGGCAGTGGCGCCTGTGACGACCACCGTATCGACGTCACAGGCGTTGAGATAGCTGTTGAGGTTGGTGCCGCGAAAGGCGCTGGCCTGTTTCTTGACGATCAGCATCTCGTCCGCCCGGCGTTCCAACCGGTCGTCGATCTGAACCGCCTCGGACCCCGCGCGTAAGACTTCCGCCGGGATCTTCTTGCCCCACAAACCCATGTCGGAATGCTCGCCCTCGATGATGTCATAGGCGGTCGTGGTGAAGATGATGGGCAGTCCCTTGGCGCGGAAGGCGGCCAGGACCTGCTGTATGGCGGGGATGACGACATCCATCCCCTCACAGGTAAAGGCGTTGTCTTCGCGCGTCCAGGCATTGGCCATGTCGATGTTGACAAGGGCCGGCTTTTTGCCCCAGCCGATGCGCCGCTGAAAGCCGCGTGCTTGATAGAGGCTGCTATCGGCCGCGAAAAGCTTGTCCAAGGCCGCCTTGATTTCCGGATCCACTGGCTTCCCCCCGTTTGACGGTTTGACCTTGCCTTAGCTTAGCCAAGTCCCCAGACCGCGACAAATGGTTCGGTAGGCTCTTGGGTGAGGCAGCCAAATTTGAATTTCGGCGAAAATGTGTGTATAAATACACATCATCGGTAGTCGAGTTCGAAACCCGCATTGACGAACAGGGGGCGCCAATGACGACCCGCCATTACCATTATTACGTCGCCATCATCGAACACAGTTCCGATCCCGATACGCGCTACGGCATTTTCTTTCCCGATCTGCCGGGCTGTACGGCCAACGGCGAGACCGAGCAGGAAGCGGCGGTGAACGCCGAAGCCGCCTTGCGCGGATACGTCAACCATACGCTCGACGTGGGCGAGAAATTGCCGCATCCCACGCCGCTCGAAGACATCGCCGCCAAACCGGACGTCACCGAGGTTGCCCGGATCCTGCTGCGCTGCGACATGCGGGGGAGGGCCAAGCGCATCAACGTGACGATCGACGAGGCCCTGTTGGGACAGATCGACGCCGCCGCCGAAAGTGAGGGCGTCAACCGCTCGAAATACCTGGCGCTGGCCGCGCGCGACCGCATCGCCGCCGCCTGAAACAGAACTTTTTTCGGAACTGGGGTATCGCGCCGTTTATTAGAACGGTTCTTATGTCTAGTATGCCGCCAAATTGGACATTCCCATTCAAGGGACGGATTAGGCGGGGACGATGACCAAATTGGAAAGCTATGTGGAAGGCCGCTGGCAAGCGGGCAGCGCCGACGGGCGCGAATATTACAATCCGGCGACAGGTGAGGTGCTGGGCCAGGTCGACGCGACGGACGTCGATTGTGGCGCGGCTTTGGCGTTTGCCCGCCGTGAGGGCGGTACCGCACTGCGCGCCCTCAATTTCGGCGAGCGCGGCGCATTGCTGCGAGCCGTGTCGGACGTTCTGACGGCCAACCGCGACAAGTACGTCGACATCGCCCGGCAAAACTCCGGCAATACGGCCATGGACGCCGCCATCGACATCGACGGCGGCATCGGCACGCTGAAATACTACTCCTTCTTCGGCAAGTCGCTGGGCGACGGGCGCTTCATTACCGAGGCGGGTTCCGACCAACTGGCCAAGGAGGATGTTTTCCGCAGCGGACATGTCTGGACCAGCCGGCAGGGCGCCGCGGTCCACATCAACGCCTACAATTTCCCTTCCTGGGGGTTGTGGGAGAAGGCGGCGGTGGCCTTGCTGGCGGGGATGCCGGTGGTCGCCAAACCGGCCAGCGCCACGGCCTGGCTGTCGCACGAGATGGTGCGCGATGTCATAGCGGCGGATATCCTTCCGGCCGGTGCGCTGTCACTCATCTGCGGCTCGGGCGAAGGTTTGATGGAAGGCCTCGATCCCTTCGACAGCGTTGCCTTCACGGGTTCGGCCGATACCGGCGCGATGCTGCGGGGCCTTCCCCGCGTGCTGGCGGCCGCACCCCGTTTCAACGTCGAGGCCGACAGCGTCAATGCGACGATCCTTGGTGCGGATGCCCAGCCGGGCGATCCGGTGTTCGATCTGCTGGTGCGCGAAGCCGTCAAGGCGCTGTCGGTCAAGGCGGGCCAGCTCTGCACCAACATCCGGCGCATCATCGTCCCGCAAGACCGTCTCGATGCGGTTGCCGAGGCGGTGACGGCGGGCCTGGGCAAAATTTCGGTGGGCGATCCCGTCGACGAGAGCGTGCGCATGGGGCCGCTGGTCAACAAGACGCAGCAACAGGCGGCCTTCGACGGGCTGGCCGCGTTGTCGGCGGAAGGGACGATCCTCACGGGCGGAGGCGTGCCCGATGACCTGCAGGGCGGGGATGCCGACCGGGGCGCTTTCCTGGCCCCGACACTATTGCGCTGCGACGATCCGGACGGCGCCAAGGCGGTTCACGAAATCGAAGTCTTCGGACCCGCCGCGACGTTGATCCCCTATCGCGAGTCCGGTCATGCCGCTGATCTCGCCCACCGGGGCGGCGGTTCACTGGCCGTCTCACTGTTCAGCGACGACATCGACCTGTGCGCCGAGACCGCGGCGGCGGTGGCGCCCAGCCACGGCAGGGTTCTGGTGGTCGACTCAACGGTCGGAAAGAACCACACCGGACACTCCATCGTCATGCCCCAGTGCGTGCACGGCGGACCGGGCCGGGCGGGAGGCGGCGAAGAGCTGGGCGGATTACGGGGTTTGCGCTTCTATATGCAGCGCACGGCCATCCAGGGTTCGCCGGCGCTGCATGGAAAGCTTGGCCAATCGGCTGTGGAAGCCGCATTCTAACTGCTAGGAATTATTTCTCGGGTGTGGGCGTGGGGCGTCAGGAAACGTTGGCGGAGGCCCTTGTCGATGTGCTGAAGGCGCATGGGGTCAAGCGGCTGTTCGGTATTCCGGGTGGTGGATCGAGCCTTGACCTGATCGCTGCAGCCGGGCGCGCAGAGCTCGAATTTGTTCTCTGCCGGACGGAGAACGCCGGCGCAATCATGGCCGCGGTGACGGGAGAACTGACCGGCACACCCGGTGTCGCCCTAGCGGGGATCGGACCGGGCGCCGCCAGCATCGTCAACGGCGTGGCCTACGCCTCGCTTGAGCGCGCCCCTTTGATTGTGATCACTGACGCCAAGGAGCCCGACGCGGACAGCCTCCATCAGGCGTTCGATCAGGGCGCCATGTTCGAACCCGTTTCCAAGGCGTCAGTGCAACTCACGACGGCCAGCACCAAGGCAGAGGTCAGGGGTTTGGTGGAAACGGCGCTGAGATATCCGCCGGGCCCGGTGCATATCGATCTTTCGGCCGAGGCGGCTGTCGGGTTGGTGACGGAAAGCGCCGCCAGACCAGCCGAGGCGGACCGGCCTGGAGATGGCTCCGCACTCGACAAGATCGCTGGAATCATGGCCGATGCCCGCCGCCCGGTCATTATCGCCGGAATAGAATGCCGGGCATCCGCCGCCGCCGTCGTGGCGCTCGCCGAAAGGTGCCGGGCACCGGTCCTCGCGACCTACAAGGCCAAGGGCGTGATGCCCGAGGACCACGCGTTGTTTGTCGGCATGTTTACCGGCGCGGCGGCGGAGGCCGAAACGCTCCGGCAGGCTGACGTCGTCCTCCTTTGCGGCTTTGACCTGGCTGAGATGATACCGACGCGCTGGACCTACGGCGCGGACATCATCTCGGTCAACCAGGGACCGGACCGACCGATGCCGGCGGAACCCGCCTTTCGGGTTTGGGGAAAATTTCCGGATTTTCTGGATCAATT
>CAYOAD010000134.1:0-11396 GCA_964401845.1 uncultured Rhodospirillaceae bacterium
ATGCGCAGCCGGTCGGCGGCGAGGTGGTCGAGTAGAACGATCTGGCGGCTCTGGAAGAGGAATGCCTGCGCGACCGCCGATGCGGCTTCAGTGGAAAAATCGCCATCCACTCGGCCCAGTCCGAAGTGATCAACCGCGCCTTCACGCCCTCGGCGGACGAGATCGAGTTTTCCCGCCGGGTGATCGAAGTGTTCGAACAAAACCCCGGCCTCGGCACGGTCGGGCTTGACGGCAGGATGCTCGACATGCCGCACCTCAAACAGGCGCGCAATGTTCTGGCCCTGGCCGCACAGATCGAGGCCTTGGGATAGATCCTTCTGGCGTTCCCTTAGTGGCCGAAAGGGGCTATCGCAGGCCGGCGGCGAGTTGATCGCGGTGGTCGGGCAGGGCGATTTCGATCAGGCTGCGCGCGCGCTCCTCAAGGGTCTTGCCCCGCAAATCGGCAATGCCGTATTCGGTAACCACCATGTCGACGTCGGTGCGGCAGGTCGTGACGATCGGTCCGCTCAGTTTCGCAGTGATGCGGCTGGCGCCCGATTTGCCCAGGCTGGCCGGCACGGCGATCATCGAAATGCCGCGGGCGCTGGTCGTCGCGGCGTGCATGAAGTCGACCTGACCGCCGATGGCGCCGAGGTACCGCTCGCCGATCTGCTCGGCGTTGACTTGGCCGTAAAGGTCGACCTCCAATGCCGAATTGATGGCCACGAGGTTGTCGATTTGAGACAGCGTCGCGGGACCGTGGGTCGTGCTGCTGGGGTGCATTTCGATGGCCGGATTGTCGTGCAGGAAGTCCTTCAGGCGTGGCCCACCGATTGAGATGGCGCCGATGCTGACGCCCGTGTGCACGGCCTTGTGGGCGTTGGTGATGACGCCGCCTTCGACCAGATCGATGATCTCCTCCGTGATCAGGCCCGAATGAAGGCCCATGTCCCTGTGGCCCGAGAGGGCCTTGAGGATCGCCGCCGGGATCGACCCGACGCCGTACTGCAGGGTGGCGCCGTCCTCGATCACGCCGGCGATGTGTGCGGCGATCGTTCGCTCGATCTCACCGGGCGCCGGCGGCTCGAGGGTCGGCGGCGGGCGGTCGGTTTCGATGGCGAAATCGATCAGCGCGGGATCGAGCGGCGCGTCCATGCGGCTCCAGGGGGTGTGCTCGTTGATCTCCGCGATGACCAGGCGCGCTTTGGCCATGGCGTTCTTGAGATAGTCGTTGCAGTAGCCCAGGCTGTGGCTGCCGTCGGGGCCGGCCGGGCTGAGCTGGACCAAGACGACGTCGACCGGCAGGCGGTCCGTATCGATCAACTTGGGCACCGCCGAATAATGGCAGGGCAGCAGATCGAGTGCGCCTGCCGCCAGCAGTTTCGACGTCGTGCCCAGCGCACCGTAGCTCGTGAAGCTGATGTAGTCCGTATGTTCCGGCTTGAGCGTGTCGGTCAGCGTCATACCGACGAAGGCGTCGATGCGCCCGATGGCCGCCCGCTGATCGATCAGCATGTCGATCAGCGTTAGGGGCTCCGACGACACCTGACCCCAGATCAACCTGTCACCTTGCCGAATATGGTCGGCCAGTTGCAGCGCGTTCGAATTGACGATTTTGATCATGGTACGGAGGGTAACTGGACGGCGGCCCGTTTCGCAATTGCCGATGGTTCAATAATCATTTCGGGGAAATCCACACCATCCGGGTTCAAGGTCCGTTGACGGTCGATCAAGCGCCTGAAAGTATTCCAACGGATTAACAAAGTGCGAAATTAGGCGGCCACTGGTCAAATCGTTCGGCTGGCGGCGCCCGCGCGGAAAGAAAAATGCCGAGCCTGGTTCGGCGGAAAAGGGAGAAAAATGTCGGGACTTTGGTTTGAAGATTTCGCGGAGGGCCAGGTGTTCGATCACCCGCTGTCACGCACGGTGACCGAGGCCGACAACATGTGGTTCTGCAACGCCACCCTGAACACGCAGCCGCTGCACATCGATTTCAATTGGGCGAAAGATTCGGAATTCGGACAGCCACTGGTGAACAGCATCTTCACGTTGGGGCTGATGATCGGCATGACCGTCACGGATACGACCCTGGGCACCACCGTGGGCAATCTGGCGATGACCGACGTCAACTTCCCCAAACCGGTGTTCCATGGCGATTCGTTGCGTGCGCGGACGACCATTCTGGAAAAAAGGGAGAGCAAATCGCGCCCCAGCAACGGGATTGTCGTATTCTATCACGAGGCCTTCAATCAACGGGAAGAACTGGTCGCCAACTGCAAACGGACCGCGCTTATGCACAAACGGCCGGAAACGACCGACTAAACGAAATGCACGGGGCATGGTGATGCAAAGGGACATATCGGAAGATCACCGAACCATCCGCGAGGGCGTTCTGGCGGTCTGCCACAGCTTCGGTGACGATTATTGGCTGGCTCGCGACACCGACGGCGTCTTCCCCGAGGAATTTCACCGAGCGATGGCGGAGGCCGGCTGGCTCGGCATCACCATGCCCGAGGAATTCGGCGGCGCCGGCCTCGGCGTTACCGAAGCGGCGGTGATGATGAATGCGGTGGCATCCTGCGGCGGCATGACGGCCTGCTCGACCCTCCACATCAACATGTTCGGACCGCATCCCATCGTGGTGTTCGGCACCGACGAGCAGAAACGGAAGTGGATCCCCAGGCTGGTGCAGGGCTTGGACAAGGTCTCCTTTGGGGTTACGGAACCCAACGCCGGGCTCGACACCACCAACATCACGACGTTCGCCGAAAAGGTCGACGGCGGCTACGTCGTCAACGGACGCAAGATCTGGAATACCACGGGCCAGGAAGCCGACCGCATCATGCTGCTGGCCCGCACGCAAAAACGCGAGGAGACAGCCAAGCCGTCCGCCGGCCTGTCGATTTTCTATACCGCCTTCGACCGGTCCAAGATCGAGGCCCAGGTGATCCCCAAAATGGGCCGCAAGGCCGTCGATTCCAACATGCTCTTCATCGACAATTTGTTCGTGCCCGACGAGGACCTGATCGGTGAGGAGGGCAAGGGCTTTAGCTACATCCTGCATTCGATGAACCCCGAACGCATTTTGGTCGGGGCCGAAGGTGTCGGCATCGGGCAGGATTGTCTGCGCCGGGCTTCCGATTACGCTGTCGAGCGCGAGGTTTTCGGCCGGCCCATCGGCCAGAACCAGGCTATCCAGCACCCCCTGGCCGAGAACTGGATGGAGCTCGAGGCCGCCTGGCTGATGTGCCTGCGCGCCGCCGACCTCTACGACCGGGACGAGCCCTGCGGCGCCGAAGCCAATGCGTCGAAGTTTCTGGGCGGGCGGGCCGGCTACAACGCGGCGCTGCAAGCGGTGATGACCCATGGCGGCATGGGCTACGCCAAGGAGTATCATGTCGAACGGCTGCTGCGGGAGGTCATGATCACCCGCATCGCGCCGGTTTCCGAACAACTGATCCAGTGCTTCATCGCCGAGCGCGTACTCGGCATGCCGAAGTCGTATTGAGGATCCGGGCCGATGAACGCAAGAGGCTTACATGAGTGACATGGGGATCGCCGCCCACGCCGTCTATGTGCCGCGCCTGAGGCTAGAGCGGCAGGAGATAGCGGCGTTCAACGGCTGGTTCAACTCAGGCCTCAAATCAAAGAAGGGTGCCCGAGCCATCTGTTCGTGGGATGAGGACAGCATCACCATGGCCGTGGAGGCGGCACGCAGTTGTCTCGAGCCCGAGGTTAGGGGCACGGTGACGGAAATCTCGGTTGCCTCGTCGACCCACCCGTTCGTCGAGCCGGCGTCTTCGATGTACGTCACGGCTGCCTTGAGATTGCCGGAGAGCATATCCAGCATCGATCATGTGGGCTCGCAACGCGTTGGCGTCTCCGCCCTGCGCCGGGCCTTCGAGAAACCGCATGCGTCGTCCCTCGTCGTGGCCACTGACCGCCGCCGGGCCAAGCCCGCCAGCGCGTCTGAAATGACCTATGGCGCGGGCGCCGCCGCGATCCATGTGACGCCCGGTGGCGATGCGGCGCGTCTCGTCGCCGCGTCGTCAGTGTCGTCGCCCTTCCTGGATCACTTCCGCGCCGCCGGGGAAAGCCACGATTATTACTGGGAGGATCGCTGGATCCGCGATTCCGGCATGCGCCAATTTCTGCCGAAGGTGATCGCCGATGTGCTGGAAAAAGCGCAGGCCAAGCCCGGCGGCATCAGGCACTTCGTCTGTCCGACCGCCGCCGGCCACGTCGCCCGCGCCGCCGGTATTCCCGGCGAGGCTGGCGTCGATGATTTCTTTGGCCGCATCGGTGATGCCGGCGTCGCCCATCCGCTGATGATGCTGTCGCATGCACTGGACAGCGCCGAGCCCGGCGAGCTGATCCTGGTCTGCGGTTTCGGCGGCGGCGCGGAAGCGCTGTTGCTGGAGGCGGGGAGCGGCACGGGCCGGACGGCCCGGGGTGACGGGTTGGAAAAATCCGCAAACGGAGTCGGCAAAACCGCCGGTTATTCGCAGTACCTGGCGTACTACGGTGAGATCGAAGTCGACGGCGGCATGCGGTCGGAGGGCAACATCAAGGTCGCGCAGACGGAGCTTTACCGTTCCTCCGATCAGATCCTGTCATTCACCGGCGGCAAGTGTCCGTCGTGCGGCGCCATTCAATTCCCGCGTCTGCCCAACTGCGTCAGTTGCGGCGCGCCGGGAGAATTGTCGCCCTTTGAACTTGCCGACCAAAAGGCCGAGGTGAAAACCTTCACGGCCGATTATCTGCAGTATCATCCTGCGCCCCCGCTCTACGTCGGCCTCGTGCAGTTTGACGTCGGCGCGCGGGTGTTGATGGAGATGGTGGACGTCGATCCCGATAACTTCGGCGTGGGTTCGCCGCTGGCGATGGCCTTCCGCATCAAGTCGAAGGACTCGAGACTGAACAACGTGAGCTATTTCTGGAAGGCGCGCTCAATCGCATGAGAGGACAGAAAAATGGCTGAGGGTATCAAGGATAAAGTCGCCATCGTCGGCATGGGTTGTTCCTGGTTCGGCGAACGGTGGGAGGATTCCGAATCCGCCCTCCTGAACGAGGCCTACCAGGAGGCGCTGGACGATGCCGGGATCGAGCCCGAAGACATCGGCGCTGCCTGGTTCGGGGCCTATTTCGATGCCATCAACGTCGGCAACAGCGCCATTCCGCTGGCTACGGCCCTGCGTCTCAGGGGCATTCCGGTGACGCGGGTCGAAAACATGTGCGCCACTGGGACCGAGGCGCTCAGGGGGGCCGCCTACGCCGTGGCGGCCGGGGTGGTCGATTTCGCCTTGGCCATCGGCGCCGAGAAACTCAAGGACACGGGCTACGGCGGCCTGCCGGTCGCGCCCAAGGGGACGCTGAACGATCTCTGGATGCCTTATGGTTCGGCGCCGGCGTTGTTCGCGCAACTGGCGGCCGGCTATCAGGCGAAACACGGCATCGACCGCAAGGATTTGAAGGACGCCATGGCGCACATTTCGTGGAAGAGCCACGCCAACGGCGTCAAAAGCCCGAAGGCGCATCTGCAGCGCGAGGTCTCGCTGGAGACCATTCTCAATGCGCCGATCGTCGCCGATCCGCTGGGCCTCTACGATTGCTGCGGCGTCTCGGATGGAGCGGCCTGCGCCATCGTGACCACGCCCGAGATCGCCCGGACCATGGGCCAGCACGATATCGTCTCCATCAAATCGCTGCAGCTTTCGGCCTCGTCAGGTGTCGAGGCCGGCACCGACAAGTGGGACGGCTCCTATGTCGAGAACACACGGATCGTCGCCAAGGCGGCCTATGCCGAAGCGGGAATCAAAAAACCGCGCGACGAGCTCTCGGTCTTTCAGGTCCACGACTGTTTCTCCGTTACGGAACTGGTGACCATGGAGGACCTCGGCGTTTCGGAAGAAGGGCAGGCGGTGAAGGATGTTCTGGACGGCGCCTTCGACGCCGACGGCGACCTGCCGTGCCAGACCGACGGCGGCCTCAAATGCTTCGGCCATCCCATCGGCGCCAGTGGCCTACGTATGGTCTACGAAAACTACAACCAGCTCCGGGGCCGGGCCGGCGAGCGCCAGAAGGACAACGCCGACCTCGCGCTGACCCACAATCTCGGCGGCGCGCCTTACAATTCCATCGCCGGTATTTCGATCATCGGCCGGCTGGACGCCTGACGGCCAAGCAAGAGGAATCCCCATGACCGATCACCTGCTCGTCACCAAGCAGGACGGCATCGCCACTTTGACGATGAACCGGCCTGACGCTCGCAACGCGCTTTCCATGGACATGCGGCACGCCCTGTTCGATGCCGTCGACGATATCGAGCACGACGACGATATCCGTTGCCTGGTGTTGCGCGGCGCCGGCGGACACTTCATGGCCGGCGGCGACATCAAGAATTTCAACGAGTATTTGGAAATGACGCCGCTGGACCGGCAGCAGGCCTTCGAGCGCCGCGTGCACGGATTGCATCCCATGTTGATGTCGCTCAGGCGCATGCAAAAGCCGACCATCGCCAGCGTCGAGGGCGCGGCGGCGGGCGCCGGCCTCTCGTTCATGATGGCCTGTGACCTGGCGATCGCCGCCGACAACGCCTTCTTCAAGTTCTCCTACGTCGCCATCGGCGCCAGTCCGGACGGCTCGGGCTCGTACCACATGCCGCGCATCGTGGGGTTACGCAAAGCCATGGAACTGGCCATGCTGGGCGATACCTTCGACGTGCAGAAGGCCGAGGAACTGGGGCTGGTCAACTGGGTCGTGCCGGCGGCGGACATCGAGGCCGAAACCGACAAGCTGGCGCGGCGCCTGGCCAACGGCCCCACCGTCTCGCTCGGCAACATCAAACGGCTGATGTACGCCTCCCACGCCAACACGTTCGAGAGCCAACTGGCCATGGAAGCCGAGAGCTTCGGCCGCTGCGCCGCGACGAACGACTGGGCCGAGGGCGTCACGGCTTTCCTGGAGAAACGCAAAGCCGAGTTCAAGGGCAACTGACCGGGCGGCGACGTGATGCGGTGGTTGGAGACGTTCGACCGAGTTTTTTGCCAGCCCGCCGCCAACCCGCTATCGTTTCCTCATGACATTTGAGCAGATCGGTATTTTCGCGGTCCTGGCGGGCGTGTTCGGGTTTTTTGTCTGGGGGCGGTTGCGCTACGACATCGTGGCCTTCGGCGCGTTGATCGTGGCGGTGTTCCTGGGCGTCGTGCCGGGGGAGGCGGCGTTCGACGGCTTCTCCAATCCGGCGGTGATCACGGTGGCCGCCGTGCTGGTGATCAGCCGGGGGCTCTCGGCCTCCGGCGCCATCGACCGCATCGCCCATCTGGTGGTGCCGCCGGTGCAGAACTTGGCCCTGCAGATCGGCGCCATGTCAGGCTTTGCGGCGCTGCTGTCGGCGGCCATGAACAACGTGGCGGCGCTGGCGCTGCTCATGCCCACCGCCATGGAAAGCGCCAAGAAGGTGGGGCGGTCGCCGTCGCTCCTGCTGATGCCGCTGTCGTTCGGCTCGATCCTCGGCGGTCTTATTACGCTGATCGGCACGCCGCCCAACATCGTTATCGCGCATTACCGGGAGGAGGCGCTGGGCGCGCCGTTCACCATGTTCGATTTCGCGCCGGTGGGGCTTGCCATTGCTGCCGCGGGCGTCGTGTTCCTCGCCTTGATCGGTTGGCGGCTACTGCCCAAGGAACGCACCTCCAAGTCGGCGGCGGAGGAATTATTCGAGATCGATGATTACGTTGCCGAGGTCGTCGTGCCGGAAGGCAGCGCGGCCGACGGCAAGAAGATGAGTGAGCTTGAGGAAGTCGCCGACGAATGCGGCGCCCGCATCGCCGGCCTGATCCGCAACCACAACCGCATGCTGCGTCTGGTCCGCAATACCGAAATCAAGGCCGGCGACATCCTGCTGCTGGAGACGGGGGCTGAGGAACTGGACAAGTTCGCCCACAAGCTTGGCGCCGAAATCAAGGGCGACGTGGAGAAGGACAAGGCGCTTTTCGCCTCCGACGAGGTGGTCCTGGTCGAGGTTGCGGTTTCACCCGACAGCCGCATCGTCGGCCGCCGCATCGGCGACATGCGCCTGAAATCCCGTTACGGGCTCAACCTGCTGGGCGTTTCGCGGCAGGGCAAGCCGATCCGCCACCGGCTGCACCAGCTTTACTTCCAGGCAGGCGATATTTTGCTGGTTCAGGCCGTCAGCGACGGTATGGGTGAACGCATCGGACGGCTCGGGTTGCTGCCTCTGGCGCCGCGCAAGCTGCAGATGGGCAAACGCCACCAGTCCTGGATCGCCATTTCGCTTCTGGCCGGGGCCGTGGGTATTACGGCCCTGGGACTCACCAGCCTGACCGTGGCGCTGGCGACGGGAGCGCTCGGCATGGTGCTCTGCCGCATCGTGCCGTTGCGGGACCTCTATGATTCCATCGACTGGCCGGTGATTGTGCTGGTCGGCGCGATGATCCCCATCGGGGCCGCCCTGGAGACCACGGGCGCGACGGGTCTGATCACCGAGGCCATGCTGAGCCTGGGCAGCGACCTCGCACCCGCGGTGATCCTCTTTGCCCTATTCCTGGTGACCATGACGCTGTCGGACCTGATGAACAACGTGGCCACCGCCGTCATGATGGCGCCCATCGCCATCGATCTTTCCAAGGCGCTGGGGGCCAATCCCGACAGTTTCCTGATGGCCGTGGCGGTGGCGGCGAGCTGCGCCTTCCTCACCCCCATCGGCCACAAGAACAACGCCCTCGTCATGGGGCCGGGCGGGTATCGCTTTTCCGATTATTGGCGCATGGGCTTGCCATTGGAGGTTTTGATCTGCATCGTCGCCATGCCGATGATCTTGTGGGTCTGGCCGATGTAGCCGCCGGCCAAACGGGGAGGAGAGGAATGAGCGTTCGCGTTTACGACTGGTTGGCCAGCCACGCCGACCGCACGCCGGACAAAACGGCCTGGGTCGACCTGCACTCAAGCCGCAGCTTCACCTATGCACAGGCAAACGACCGGGCGGCGCGGCTCGGCGCTTACCTGCAAACCGAATGCGGCATCGAAAAGGGCGACCGCATCGGCGTACTGGCGATGAATTCCACCGACATGTTCGAGGTTCAGTTCGCCTGCGCCAAGATCGGCGCCGTCTACCTGCCGCTCAATTGGCGGCTGACGGTTACGGAATTGAAGTTCATCATCGAGGACGCTGGTCCCGCCGCCTTCGTCTTCGACCGCGCCTTCGCGGCCGAGGCGGCGGAATTGCAGGATCTGATCGACCTGCCCCACTGCATCGAAACCACGGGCGGCGGCGGCGACACGCCGTACGAGGCGGCCATCGCCGGCGCCGACGGCGAACCCGACCCGGTCGAGCTTTCCCACGACGATACCTGGACCATCATGTACACCTCGGGCACCACCGGTCTGCCCAAGGGGGCGGTCAACACCTACCGCATGACCTTCTACAACGCCGTCAACCTGGCCATGTCGACCTACATCACGGCGGGCAGCGTGGCCCTGGCCATTCTGCCGCTGTTTCACACCGGCGGGCTCAACTGCTACGCCTCGGTGGTGTTGCACACCGGCGGCACGGTGTTGGTGGCCCGCGCCTTCGAGCCCGGCGAGATGCTCCGCCTGATCGGCGATCCCAACGAGGGCGTGACGCACTTCTTCGGCGTGCCGGCCAACTATCTCTTCATGAGCCAGCACCCCGATTTCGCCACCACCGATTTTTCGCGCCTGGTCGCCGCCGGCATCGGCGGCGCGCCGACACCGATCCCGTTGCTCGAAACATACGAGGGCGTGGGCGTCGCGCTGCAGCAGGGCTACGGTATGACGGAGACCAGTCCGTTGGTGTTCGCCCAGGACCGCGAGATGGCGCTCAGCAAGCCGGGCTCCTGCGGCAAGCTCGCGCTGCACGCCGAGGCCCGCATCGTGCGGGAGGACGGCACCGACGCCGGGGTCGACGAAAACGGCGAATTGTGGGTGCGCGGTCCCAACATCACGCCGGGCTACTGGAACCGCCCGGAAGCCAACGAGGACAACTTCACCGATGGCTGGTTCCACACCGGCGATGCCTGCCGCATCGACGCCGACGGGCACTACTACATCGTCGACCGCTGGAAGGACATGTACATCTCGGGCGGCGAGAACGTCTATCCGGCGGAGGTCGAAAGCGTGCTCTTCAAGCTCGACCAACTCGCCGACGTCGCCGTGATCGGCGTGCCGGACGAAAAGTGGGGCGAGATCGGTTGCGCCGTCGCCGTCGCCAAGGACGGCAGCGACCTGACGGTGGACGACATCATCGAGCATTGCCACGGCAAACTGGCCAAATTCAAAATTCCCCGCCAACTGGTGTTCATGGACGAATTGCCGCGAAACGCCACAGGCAAGGTCCTGAAACGCGTGTTGAGGGAGCAAGTGCTGGGGATGTAACCACTCCCGGGCGGATCACGTCCCGGCGAGGCACGGAATCCGAGGTTGACCCGCCAACCCCATATCGGGGACCATCTTGGACATAAAGGCAGCGGTTCACGCCAGCGCAGGACCGCGCCGTCCACAGGGGAGGTCTAGTTGAGCGACAGTAATGTCAGCGACGGCTCCGGCGCGGTCTACAAGGACCGCACCTACGGTGCGCACAGCATTGGCTACGGTAACAAGCCGGGCGTCATTGTCGTCGATTTCCAGACCGCCTTCACCGATCCGCAATACCCGCTGGGGGGCGCGCCGCTGATCCAGCGCGCGGTCGATAACACCGAACGCCTGCTCGACGCGGCGCGGCGCTGCGGCGTGCCGGTGGCGACCTGTTACACGGCCTACAACTCCAAGAAGGACATGCCGTACTGGAAGGTCGCGGCGGTGCTGGAGGATCTGGTCGAAGGCCATCCGTCGACGGAACTGGACTCCCGGCTCTACGATCCCGACTACGACGTGGCCATGCGCAAGACGGGCGCGTCGTTCTTCTTCCAGACGCCGGCGGCGGCCTATCTCAACAAGGAGAACGTCGATACCGTCATCGTCACGGGCTGCGTCACCTCGGGCTGCATCCGGGCGTCGGTAATCGACAGCTTCCAATGGGGCTTCCGCACCATCGTGCCGGAAGACTGCGTCGGCGATCAGGACGAACGGCCGCATCAGGATAATCTGCGGGACGTGGAGCGGCGCTACTGCGACGTCACCACGTCGGACGAAGCCATCGATTGGATTGAAAACTGGCGCGGGCGCAACGAGACATAGAGGGCGAAAAGAGGCATGACGGACCGACGGAACGGCACGACGAACTGGTTTGACGACCAGCTTGACGACATGAAATCGGAGTTCGACCGCTTGGGCGGCGGCGACGGCTCGACCATCCGGCGGCGCTCGCCCGCCGCGCGCACGTCGCCACCACCTGCCGCACCGCCACCGGCAACGCCCGCCCCGCCGGCTTCCACGCC
>CAYOAD010000135.1:0-11382 GCA_964401845.1 uncultured Rhodospirillaceae bacterium
GCCGAACCTCAGGTTCATCCAGAAAATCGGCGTCGGCCTCAATACCATCGATCTGGAAACCGCCAAGTCAGGCGGCATCGCCGTTGCCAACATGCCCGGCACCAACACCCGCGCGGTGGCGGAAATGACGCTGGCGCTGATGTTCTCTTGCCTGCGCCGGCTGCCGACGCTGGACGCCGAAACGCGGGCCGGGCGGGGCTGGTCCGGCGATCCGACGCTGTTTGACAAGGTGGCCGAGATCGCCGGCAAGACGGTCGGCCTGGTGGGTTTCGGCGCGGTGCCCCGAATCCTGGCACCGGTGCTCGACGCCCTGGGCGCCAATCTGATCTACACCGCGACTGAGGAGAAGTCCGACGTCCCGGCGGCCTGGCGCGACCTGCCCGCACTGCTGGGGGAAGCGGATATTGTTTCGCTGCATGTACCGTTGACGCCCGAAACGGACCGGATGATTGATGCCGAAGCCATCGCAGCCATGAAAACGGGTTCATACCTGATCAACACCGCCCGCGGCGCTTTGGTCGACGAGGCGGCGCTTCTCGACGCTTTGAATTCTGGCAAACTGGCCGCCGCCGGCCTCGACGTATTCGCCGGGGAACCGGTCGACCGCGCCAATCCCCTGCTCAACCTGGATAACGTCGTGGTGGCCCCTCACGTGTCCTGGCTGACGCCGGAGACCCTGGACCGCAGTCTGGCGGTCGCCTTCGAGAACTGCCGCCGCCTGCGCGATGGCGAGGCGCTGCTTCACGCCGTCGCCGACTGACGCACTAGGTTCTCAAGCATGAAGTTGCGCAAACCGGCGTGCTCCGGATCGCTGTCGCGGATCTGGTGCCAGTGCAATCCGATCATGAAACCCGGCATCTCGAACGGCAGTTCGTGAATGTCGAGTCCGAAGTGGCCTCTTACGCGCTCGCCCAGCAGCCGCGGGATCGTGAGGAGATGATCCGAGCGCGAGGCCAGCAGGCAGGCCGACAGGAAGTGCGGAACGCTGCAGACCACGGTTCGGCTCTTGCCGAGCTTTTTGAGTTTGTCGTCAACCACGCCGCGCGTCCCGCCCCGGTCGGGCGCCACGAGGATATGTCCGAGCGAGACGTAATCGGAAAGCGTCAGCGTTTTGCCAATACCCCCGTTTCCCCGCCGCGTCACGCAGACGAACTCCTGTTGTGAAAGGTTGCGCGAGATCAGGCTGTTGACCGCCGTCGTGTCCGGCAGGTGAGCGAGGGCGAAGTCGGCCCGGCCGGTCTCGAAATTGTCCTGCAATTGGGCGCGCTGGAACTGCACCACCTCGATACTGATACCGGGCGCCGTTGCGGCCAGCCGCTCGACCAGATCGGGCAGGAACAGGGTTTCCTCCAGGTCGGACATAACAATCCGAAAATGGCGTTTGATCGCATCCAAAGCCGGCAGTTCCTCGGGCGCATCAACCGAGACCTGCCGCAGCAGGTCCAGGGACTGTTCGATACGGGGCCGGATAACGGTGGCGAAGTGGGTCGGCTGCATGCCGTTCCGCGTCCGCACGAAAAGGGGATCGCCCAGCTGTGCGCGCAACCGGGCCAGGGCATTGCTCGTGGCGGGCTGCGTCAGACCCAGCGAATCCGCGGCTTTGGAAACCGAACCATGCCGCATGATCTCGAGAAAAACGGGATAGAGATTGAAATCCATATACTATTGATATCATCAATACAGCTTAATCCATAAAATAAATTTCATCATTGATAGTGTGGTTCCTATATTGAGCACGAAGCAATAAACACTCGGAGGGAACGGCATGTTCGGCATCGTTATTCAGTATGACTATTCCGGCGACGAGGGCGTCTGGCAGGAGGCCGTCGATAAGTTCATGGCCAGCATCGACGCCGACGAGCGGCTGCAAGGCCGTTTCAGCTATCAGGTCAACGTCACAAACGACGGTAAGGGCCGCATCCATATCGGCCAGTGGGACGAGGAAGAAACGCTCAAACACATGCAGAGCCAGCCGTACTTTGCCGAGTTTTCCGGCAAAGTGAAGGAGTTCTCCGGCGGCCCACCCAACGCTTCGGGGTTCAAACGCGTGGGTAGAACGACCTCACGGGTGGCCTGAGTCCATGAACGTCTATCTGCTGGCCTCCGGCCTGATCGCCGCCTTCATGCTGGTGGGCCACAGCACCATCGGACGGAAGCAGTTCTTCCTGCCCATGCTGGCGGTGGACTTCGACCCGGTGTCCAAGCGCGTCATGGAATTCGTTTGGCACATGTCGACAGCCTCCCTGGTGCTGCCGCCTATCATCCTGCTTTATGCCGCCTTCAACGGAATCGGGGATATGGCGATGCGTTACGTCGTCATCTACGTCGCCCTGCAGTTTGCCGCCTGGGGCGTCATCCATTTCCTGTTGGTGTCGACGTCCGGTTTGCCCGGCGCGCTTTACAAGATGTTCCAGTGGATCCTCTTTCTCGCCGTGGGCGTCTTGGGCTGGGCGGGAATGGCCGCCGCGTAAAGGACCGCGCCAGGGCTCTATCCGGGCTTGTCAACGCGGCGCAAGTCCCGTTCAATCGGCGGCATGAGAAAGCTGGTGATCGGCGGGGCGCAACTGGGCCCCATCCAGAAATCGGACGACCGGGCATCCGTCGTCGTGCGCATGCTCGACTTGATGGACCGGGCCAAAGCCCAAAGCTGCGATCTGATCGTCTACCCCGAGCTCGCGCTCACCACGTTCTTTCCACGCTGGATGATGGAAGACCAGGCAGAGGTCGACGGCTGGTTCGAACGCGAGATGCCGAACGCCGCGACCCAGCCGCTGTTCGAACGGGCGGCGGAATACGGCATGGCGATGAGCTTCGGCTATGCCGAATTGACGCCGGACGGCCACCACTTCAACACCTCGATTTTGACGGATGCCAAGGGCGGAATCGTCGGCAAGTACCGCAAGGTTCACCTACCCGGTCATGCCGAGTTCGATCCCGAACGGGATTTCCAGCACCTGGAGAAGCGCTATTTCGAACCCGGCGACCTCGGCTTTCCGGTCTGGCGCACGCTGGGCGGTATTGTCGGAATGTGCATCTGCAACGACCGGCGTTGGCCCGAGACCTACCGCGTCATGGGTCTGAGCGGCGTCGAGTTGATCCTGCTGGGCTACAACACGCCCTCGGTCAATTCCCAACGCGCCGGCGAGGGGCCGGAAAAACGGCTATTCCATAACCGCCTGTCGGTGCAGTCCGGCGCCTACCAGAACAGCACCTGGGTCATCGCCGTCGCCAAGGCCGGCGTCGAGGACGGTAATCCCCTGATCGGCGGCAGCCTGATCGTCAATCCCGACGGCGAGATCGTGATCGAGGCCGAAACCGAGGGCGATGAGCTAATCGTGCACGCCTGCGACCTCGACGACTGCACCTTCGGCAAGGAAACGATTTTTGATTTTGCCCGCCACCGCCGGATCGAGCACTATCAACCCATCACCACGCAAACCGGCGTCAAGCTGCCTTAACGGAAGATCATCATGCCGACCGACTACCTTACCGAGGACGCCAAGGGCGTCTATGTCATCTCCGCCACACCCTTTACCGATGACGGCGCCGTCGACCTCGAAAGCGCCGACCGGCTGGTCGAGTTCTATCTCAAGAGCGGCGTCAGCGGCATCACCATCCTGGGCATCATGGGCGAGGCGCCAAAGCTCGCGCCGGAGGAAAGCATCTCCTTCATGGAACACATGCTGAGCCGGGTGGACGGCCGCGTGCCGGTCGTGGTGGGCGTCTCCGCGCCCGGCCTCGATAATATGACCAACCTCGCGCACAGGTCGATGGACGCGGGCGCCGCCGGCGTCATGATCGCGCCCATGCCGGGTTTGTCGCACGAGGAAAAGCTCTTGAGATGCTTCGATCAGGTCATGAGCGCCCTCGGCGGCGACGTACCGGTGGTTTACCAGGACTACCCACAGTCGACGGGCGTTCATATGTCGGTGCCGACGTTTAACAGGCTGATTGAAGCCCATCCGCAGATCGTCATGCTCAAACACGAAGACTGCCCGGGCCTCGCCAAGCTGACGCAGATCCGACAGAGCGCCGAGACGCAGGGCCTCAGGCGCGTGTCCATCCTGGTCGGCAACAATGGCCTCTATCTGCCGCAGGAGCTGGCCCGCGGCGCGGACGGCGCGATGACCGGCTTCGCCTATCCGGAGATGATCGTCGAGGTCGTCAGGCTGCACCAGACGGGCGAAGCGGATGCCGCGGAAGACTTGTTCGATGCCTATCTGCCGCTGGTACGCTACGAACAACAGGTCGGTTTCGGCCTCGCCGTGCGCAAGGAAATCTTCCGCCGGCGCGGCATCCTGGCCTCCAACGCCGCCCGCGCGCCCGGTCCCAAATTGACCAACGACGATCACGCCGAGCTTGGCCGGTTGATGGAAAGGCTCGAAGGCAAGGTCCGGGGTCTTGGCCAGGCGGCATGATTTGAAGGAAAAACGGTCATGAACGATTTCGATCTGGTCATTTCGGGCGGTACGGTCGCAACGGCCAGCGATACCTTCCAGGCCGACGTCGGCATCAAGGACGGCGTGATCACAGCGCTGGGGCGGGACCTGCAGACATCCGGCCGGACGATCGACGCCAGTGGCAAATTCGTGCTGCCGGGCGGCGTCGAAAGCCATTGCCATATCGAGCAGGAATCCTCCATGGGGATCATGACGTCGGACGATTATTATTCCGGCAGCGTCTCAGCGGCTTTCGGCGGCAACACCACGATCATCCCCTTCGCCGCCCAGATGAAAGGCCAGTCGTTGCGCGAGGTGATCGACATCTACCACGGCCGCGCCGCGCCCAAGTCGGTGATCGACTATTCCTACCACCTGATCCTATCGGACCCGACCGAGAGCGTATTGCGCGACGAACTGCCCGCCGCCTTCGAGGAAGGCATCATGTCGTTCAAGGTTTTCATGACCTACGATTTGATGAAGGTCGACGACGGCCAGATGCTGGATGTTCTTTCGATCGCCCGCGAACACGACGCCATGACTATGGTGCATGCCGAGAACGACGCCCTGATCAAGTGGATGAGCAACCGCCTGCTGGACCGCGGTTTCAAGGCGCCGAAGTACCATGCCCTCAGTCACCCCCGCGCCGCCGAGGTCGAAGCCGTCCACCGGGCGACGCAGCTCGCCAACTTCATCGACACGCCGATGCTGATCGTCCACGTCTCGACCGAGAAGGCGGCCAACGTCATCGCCCAGGCCCGGCTGGAGGGCAACAAGATCTTCGGCGAGACCTGTCCGCACTACCTCTTTCTCACATCCGCCGACATGGACCTACCCGAAGCCCATGGCGCCAAGTTCTGCTGCAGCCCACCACTGCGCGACGATCAAGCCAAGGCCGCGATCTGGCGGGGTCTGCAGAACGGCACCTTCCAGGTGCTATCATCCGATCACGCGCCCTACCGCTTCGACGAAACCGGTAAACTGAAAGCCGGACCCGATCCCAGCTTTAAGCAGTGCGCCAACGGCCTGCCCGGCATCGAGATGCGCATGCCGTTGCTGTTTTCCGAGGGTGTGCGCAAAGGCCGCGTGACGCTCAACCAGTTCGTCGCGCTGACCTCGACCAACGCCGCCAAGATGTTCGGCGTGCATCCGCGCAAGGGCACCATCGCGATCGGCACGGACGCCGATGTCGCCATCTGGGATCCCGATCACACCAAGACCATCACCACGGAAACGCTGCACGACAACATGAACTACACGCCCTATGACGGCTGGCAGGTCACCGGTTGGCCGACGACCGTCATCAGCCGGGGCCGCGTCGTTGTCGAAAACGACGACCTGAAGGTCGAACGCGGCACGGGCGAGTTTCTCAGGCGCGGTCCGGTCGACTGCACCGGCATGCCGGGACATACGCCGCCCGAACTCGACCCGGCAACCAACTTCGGCGCTGAACTGCTTTAGGACCCCGCATCGTGGCCGCCGGACAAATCCTCGTCATCAATCCCAACTCGAACGAGGCCGTGACGGCGGGCATTTCGGCTGCGCTGGAGGGCTTGCGCTTTGCCGACGGGCCCGAGATCCACTGTGAGACGCTGGAAGAGGGCCCGTTCGGCGTCGAGAGCCAGCGGGACGTCGACGCCGTCGCCCTGCCGTTGCGCCAGCGCGTGCTGGCCCGTGCCGATGCGGACGCCTACGTGCTCGCCTGTTATTCCGACCCGGGACTGCAGATCTGCCGCGAGGCCACCGCCAAACCGGTTTTCGGCATTCAGGAGAGCGCCGTGCTGACGGCATTGAGCCGGGCCGACGGCTTCGGCGTCATCGCGCTGGCCGACGGGTCGATCAAACGCCACCTCCGATACCTTCGGCAGATGGGCGTCGCGGAGCGCCTGGCGGGGGAGCGCGCCCTGAACCTCAGCGTCGCCGAGAGCGGCGGCGACGAAACCTTTCCCAAGCTGTCGGAGATCGGTGCACAATTGCGGGACAGGGACGGCGCCGAGGTAATTATCCTGGGTTGCACGGGCATGGCGCCCCACCGCGCGCCCTTGGAAGAAGCGCTGGGCGTGCCGGTCATCGATCCGACACAAGCCGCCGTGACCATGGCTATCGGCAGCGTGGCGCCGAATTGATTGCCGATCGCATTAGCCGAACTGCGATCTGAACAAGATCGAAATCTAGGCTGCGTCTTGATGGAGAGGCAGCGTAAAGCTGAATTTCGTTCCTTCGCCAAGGACGCTTTCGACCGTTATTTCTCCGCCCTGTCTCTCGACCAGTTCCTTGCAGAGTTTTAGGCCCAAGCCGGTGCCGGTCTCACCGCCGGTGCCGATGGTGGAAGTCTTCTCATCAATATCGAAAAGAATCTCCAGCTGGTCCTGGGGTATGCCGACGCCGGTATCGGCTACCATTACTTCCAGGTCATCGCCATTGGGTTTTGCCGATAATTTTATTCGGCCGTGCTCGGGGGTGAACTTGATGGCGTTGTTGACCAGGTTGCGGATAATCGTCTTGGTCATCTGGGAATCAACCATCACGATATCGGAACCCGATTGATTGTTGAGCTCGATCCCCTTTTGACGGGCCACGGGATCCAGCGCAAGAAGTGCCTCCTGGGCAAGCTCGTGAATATTATGTGGCGCCGGCACGAATTCGATTTGGTTTGTCTGGGCCAGCGACCAATCAAGCAGATCCTCCAACAGCGTAAGAACCTGCTCGGACGAGGCATTGAGGGAATCGCTGATGTCCGCGATTTTCTCCCGGTCCATCGATTCCGCTTTGCGCTTCAGGATTGCGCTGTAATTGAGCAGAACCGTGAAGGGACCCAGAAGATCATGGGCGATGATCGAAAAGAACTTGTCCTTCTGTTTATTGAGATCGGTGAGCTTGTCCCGTTGCAGCGCGACCTCCAGCTGGGCCAGTTTGCGCTCCCTGTTGAGGACAAACAGCGTGGCCAGGACGGCCACCAAAACGGCGATCAGCAGCGTGCCCACCGTTATAATCGCCTTGTAGACGGAGAGCGTCTGGTAGGCTTCAGCGGTATCGATTTCGGTGGTCAGGCCAAGCTTCAGTCGACCATCCCAGATCCAGGCGCCGACCACTGACACGCCCCGATAATCGCGGTAACCCACGACATTGTCGCTGCTGTTGGCGCTGACCGCATCTCTTGCCATGACCGTCAGGGGTTGCCCCAACCGCGGGACAGACGGCTTCCCGCCGGCAACGAGATCGACTCCGGGGTCACGCAATACGACGTCCAGATTGGGCGGCAGATCGGGGTCAACCACGCCGATGCGTTTTAGCTGGTCACGAAACCGGCTTTCGCTGATCATGCGGCCGTACTTGTCGAACGCGTAGGTTTCTCCAGATTCGCCAATGCGCCCCTGGCGCAGAACCCGCGAAAAATCTTCCTTCGGGTCGATGCGGAACATCAGGATGGCGATCACTTCTTCATCGGCATCGTAAACCGGCGCGCCGACGAACATCGTCGCGGTCTGTGCAACCAAGTTCCCCTGCTTGTCGGGCAGCGGAACGTCGGACGGCAGCGGCAAACTCATGGCTGCTTGGCCGGACCACACCTTGTTCATGAAATCGTGCTGGCCGGTGAGAAGGTTGGTGACGCCCAGATTGCTGTCCCGCGAGGACGCGAGATTGATCTTGTCCGGCCCGACGATGAAATAGCCGAGGTAGCCTTTACTCCTCAGCACGGGCTGCAACCAAAGACGCAGCGCCAATTGCGCCGGCGTATCGCTCAAGGTTTGGCGAGCCGGCCTCACCTTCAGCAGATCGGCGACAAACTTCCCGACCTCGACGCTGTTGGCCCAAATCTCGGCATCCGATTGTTGTTCCTTGACCCATGATTTGACGGCCTCATGGGTTACGCCGACAACCGTCTTGAGCGCGTTGCGCGTATCTTCCCGCGCAATCGCTTCAACCTTGGACAGGATGGTCCACGATCCCAGCGCCAGCACAATGCAGGCCGCCGCCGCCGCCGCGACAACCCAACGGTACTGAACTATTCGTTTGCTGAATGCCATGGCCGTCCTGCTCTGAAAACGTTTGCTAGGTTTTCGGAACGGCTCCTATCTTAGCCGAAATTTTGCTTTGCGAACAGGCTCTTAGAGGGATTTCGGGCAAACCACCGGAGGTTTTCCCAGGCTGGATGAGATTGGATTCTCGGTTGCATGATCGGGCCGGCAAATTCATCGGCGGGCAGTCACGTATCTAAAACAGGCGGCAGCGAGACAGAGATTGGAAGACAGCACCGGAATGCCGGTTCGTTTATTTATTTCCTCCGCCATGGCCAGGCTTGGCAGACCGGTCCCGGTGATCAGAATGGCCTGCGGCGCAGATTGGCTGAGGCTGTCCAGGTCACCAAGCACAGCCTCCTCCGGCACCTCGTAGACGCTTCTTGTATCGTCGTGTTGGCCGGCAATGCGGCTGACCGCCGCGATGTCGTAGCCGCCGTCACGCCAAAATTCGAGCGATGCTTCGGTCAGCCAATCCGGGTAAGGCGAAATGAGCGCTATTTTCCGGGCCCCCATATCGGCCAGCGCCGTGTCGATCGCCCGGGTCGCCGTGATCACCGGGAAAGCCGAACCGGCGGCTTCAATCAGCCGGGCCTCTTCCGACCGTCCCAGCAGATAGGACGATCCGGTACAGGCGAAGCCCAGAACCCCGATCGGCAGGGTATCGAAACTGGTCGCGGCGCGGCTGATTTGGCGGAGGTAATTTTTTAAGCGTAGCCGGGAGCTTTTGGCCTGGCTGGTCAACCGCGTGACGTAAACGCCGACGCCGTCGGGCGCCAGCGCCTGGAATTCCGGCTCCACCGTCGGATTGGCCTGCGGCGTCGCCACACCGATGGCGCCGAGGCGCGGGTAGTTGGGTTGCCGCATCACATCGCCTCCCTCAGTTCATGGGCCCGCCGCAACCCGGTGATCATGGAGCTTTTCAGCAGATAGTCGCGCATGCTTGTCCGGTCGGATGCAATGTTCTGCAGTTCGCGAAACGACTTTAGACGCCTTTCAGGATCGCTTTCCGTCATTCGACTGCGATTGGCGTCGGCCGCAGCAATAATATCTGCGGCGACGATGGGCCGACGTTCCGCCTCATAGCGTTGAAGAATGCTAGCGTCGTCCCCCTTGATGACCGCCGTCATCAAGCCGGCCAGGCAGACGGCGTCGTGGATGCCACCGTTCATGCCCATGCCGCCGCTGGGTGGATTGAGGTGGGCGGCATCACCCGCCAGGAATACCCGGCCGGAGGAAAATTTCTCGGCCAGCCGGCGATGCACCCGGTAGGGCCTGAGGTCGATCAGGTCGGCGTCCGCCGCGTCCGGCGTAATGGCAGCCATGAGAGGCCGGACAATCTCCGGCGTCATTGTTTCTTCGGCCTCCAGATGCTGCGGCGGATAGAGCGAACAGCGCCACAGATCGGGCAGCCTCAGCAAGGCGAAGTTGCCCTGGGGCGCCCAGGCGTAGGTTACGTTGCTGAGACCCTGCAGGACGTCATGGAATGGAAAACGCGTTGTCGCCAGCAAATTGGTCTGGGGGTAGGTCGAGCCCGGCATGCCGATCTCGAGGCATTTGCGGATTGCACCCTGCCCGCCATCGGCGCCGATGGCATAGCGGCCCCGGTATTCTGCGCCGTCCGCCGTTGTGACCGTCACGTGGCTGTCGTCCTGATCCAGCGCCACGACCTTTGCGGCGAAGTGCAGGGTACCGCCCAAGGCCTTCAGGCGATCCGCCAGCAGGCCCGTCAAATTGAATTGTTCGGCTTGCAGGCGGTAGGGGTGGGCGGTGTCCCCGGCGATCGCGTCCATATCGAAGATCACCGACTCCCCGGAGGGGTGCATGCGGATCTGCCATTCGCAACAAACCAACCCGGCATCGATCAGCGGGCCGGCCAAGCCGTCCTCAGCCAGCATATCGAGCGTCGGCGGGTGAAACGTCGTTGCCCGTAAATCCCGCGTCAGTTTCGGCGCCGCTTCCAACACCACGGTCTCGACGCCGGCGCCCAGCAACCGCTGCGCCGCCATCAGGCCGACGGGTCCGGCGCCGACGACGATGACGCGGTCGCCGCCTTGCTTTAACGTCGTCGGATTCGACATCGCCTCCCCGAGCGCCGTTCAGTCGGCGCCGACGTTCTCGCCGATCCAGTCGATGGCGGCCTGGGCGCCGCCGGGGCTGTGGGCGATGCCGACGGCATTGAGACCAACCTCGACGATACTGAGGGTGCCCATGATCATCGGTGCGTTGACGTGCCCCATATGGGCGATGCGAAAGGTATTGTCGCTGAGATCGCCGATGCCGACCCCCAGCACCACGCCGCACTTCTCGTCGCAATAGCGCAGCAGGGGCTCGGGGCGGTTGCCCTCGGCCAGCCTGATCGTCGTGACGGAGTTGGCCCGCTCGGCGGGTTCGGTGATGTTGAATTCCAGTTCGCCGTTCTGCGACCAGACGCTCACGGCTTCGCGCACCGCACCGGCCAGGATACGGTGGCGCTCGAAGATGTGCTCAAAACCTTCCTCAAGCAGCATGTCCATCGCCTTGCGCAAGCCGAACAGCAGGTGTTCCGGCGGCGTGCCGCAGTATTTCTGATAGTGGACATCGCCTTCGCGCGCCGTCCAGTCCCAGTAATGCGTCCGCATGTCGGCCGTCTGGTGGGCCGCCTTGGCTTTGTCGTTGGCGGCAACAAAGCTCAGGCCCGGCGGCGTCATCAAACCCTTCTGGCCCGCCGATACGGCGACGTCGACGCCCCACTCGTCCATCTCGAAGGGCATCGTGCCCAGCGAGGCAATGGTGTCGACCATGAATAGGGCGTCGTGCCCGGCGGCGTCGATGGCTTTACGGATGGCCGGAATGTCGTTGACCACAGCGGACGCGGTATCGACCTGCACGACGAGGACGGCCTTGATCTCGCCCGCCGTGTCCCGGCGCAGCCGTTCCTCGAC
>CAYOAD010000136.1:0-11268 GCA_964401845.1 uncultured Rhodospirillaceae bacterium
CTGGCGGCGGGCCGCACCGGCGCTCGCGTGATAATTGTGGATGAACAGTCCGAGTTCGGCGGCGCCCTGCTTGGATCGCGCTCCGAAATCGATGACATGCCGGGTATCGAGTGGGCTGCCTCGGCACTGACGGAACTGGCCGGCATGGACGAGGTCCGCGTCATGCCCCGGACGACGGCATTCGGTCACTACGATCATAACTACATCGGTCTGCTGGAGCGCCGGACGGATCATCTCGGACCGGGTCGCGGCGAGGGCAACGCTTCCCGGCAAAGGTTGTGGAAAGTCAGGGCCGGAAGGGTAATCCATGCCGGAGGCGCCATCGAACGCTCCCTGGTCTTCGCCGGCAACGACCGGCCCGGCGTCATGCTGGCCTCCGGGGCCGCAACTTACGCCAACCGTTGGGCCGCCGTGGCGGGCCGCCGCGCGGTGGTGTTTACTAACAATGATGGAGGCTATGCCGCCGCCGCCGATTTGGTCGACGCGGGCGTGGCCGTGGAAGCGCTGGTCGACCTGCGTCCTGAACCCGGCATAGACGCCCGCATTCAGGCGGAAGCCCGCGATATCGAGATACTCGGCGCTCACGCCGTGGTGGGAACGCGGGGCCGTGGCGCTGTCGAGGGTGTCGACGTGATGAGGCTCAATGACGATGCCTCCGGTCTCAACGTGGGGGACAGGCGCATCGACTGTGATCTTGTCGCCGTATCGGGCGGCTGGAGCCCCGCTGTGCATCTTCATTGCCATGCCGGCGGCAAAGTCGAATACGACGCCATTCAGGGTTGTTTCGTACCGGGCCGGACGACCCAGGCGGCGCATTCCGCGGGCGCGGCGAACGGACAGTTCGAACTGGCGGAGTGTTTGTCCGGCGGCTGGCAGGCGGGCACGGATGCGGCCGATGCGCAGGGCTTCCGGAAGCCGGGCCGGGCGCCCAAACCGCCCGCTGCCGAGTTCGTTTCGACCGCGCCGCCCCGCCACGTCTGGACCATTCCGGCCAAACCCGGGCGGCAAAACGGTGTCAAGCGCTTCGTGGATTTGCAGCACGACGTGACCGACGCCGATATCCGGCTGGCGGCGCGGGAAGGCTACCAATCGGTCGAACATCTCAAGCGTTATACGACACTGGGCATGGGAACCGATCAGGGCAAAACCTCAAACGTGCCGGGTCTCGCCATCCTGGCAGACGCGCTCGACAAGCCCATCCCCGAGGTCGGCACGACGACCTTCCGGCCGCCCTACACGGCTATCACCATGGGTGCGGTGGCAGGCCGCCATGTCGGCCAAATGCTCGACCCCGTGCGCCGCTCGCCGATGCACCACTGGCACGAGGACCATGGCGCTGCTTTCGAGGATGTCGGGCAGTGGAAACGGCCCTGGTATTATCCGCGCGACGGTGAAGATCTGCACGCGGCGGTCGACCGCGAGTGTCTGGCGGCGCGCAACGCCATCGGCATCCTGGATGCGACGACGCTGGGCAAGATCGATATTCAGGGACCGGACGCTGCGGAATTTCTCAACCGCATCTACACCAACGCCTGGTCGAAACTGGAGATCGGACGTTGCCGCTACGGCCTGATGCTGGGCGAGGACGGCATGATTATGGACGACGGTGTAACCTCGCGCATCGCTGAGAATCGTTATCTCATGACGACGACGACCGGTAATGCCGCCTCGGTCATGGGATGGCTGGAGGAATGGCTGCAGACCGAGTGGCCGGATCTGCGCGTCTACTGTAATTCCATATCGGAGTATTGGGCGACGTTGACGATCAGCGGCCCGTTCGCCCGCGATTTACTGGCCGAACTTTGCAGCGATATCGATTTGTCGGCTGAGGCCTTTCCCTTCATGTCGTGGCGCGAAGGGACGGTGGCGGGAACGCCCGCCCGCATCTTCCGTATCAGTTTTACCGGGGAGGCCAGCTTCGAAATTAACGTCGGGGCCTCGCACGGTCTGGGCCTCTGGCAGGCCCTGATGACGGCTGGCGAAAAATACGGCATTACGCCCTACGGTACTGAGAGCATGCACGTGCTGCGCGCCGAAAAGGGCTACATCATCGTCGGCCAGGATACCGACGGCACGATGACGCCTGGCGATTGCGGCATGGATTGGATCGTCTCCAAGAAGAAGCCGGACTTTATCGGTAAGCGCAGCCTGAGCCGGCCCGACACCGTGCGCGGGGACCGCAAACAGCTTGTGGGCCTGTTCACGGAAGATCCCTTGCAAGTCCTGCCCGAGGGGGCACAAATCGTCGATAATCCTGATGCCCCTGTGCCCATGCCCATGATCGGGCACGTCACGTCGAGCTACCATAGCGCCAATCTGGGCCGTTCCATCGCGCTGGCGGTCGTCAAGGGCGGGCTTGGGCGGACGGGAGAAACCGTTCATTTGCCCTTGAACAACGGACGCACCATGCGGGCCGAAATAACCGGCACCGTGTTCTACGATCCGGATGGGGAGATGCTTCATGGCTGATCCCTTGCGGCAAAGCGCTCTCGCACACCTCCATCTTATCGCCCGCGCAGAAGCCTCGCCGTCCGAGGCCGGCGTGGTGATGGGCGAACGTGGTTTCCGCTCTCAGTGGACGTTGCGGGGACATTTTGAAGACGAGGTGTTTACCGCCGCCATGCTTGGCGAGACGGGTAGCGCCCCGCCGCTCAAACCCAATACGGTGCACGCCAGCGGCAAGATCGAAGTGCTCTGGCTTGGCCCGGACGAATGGTTGGTCGTGGGGCCTGACGAATCCGATGTGGGCCAACGGCTGAGCGACGCCATAAAGGACACTCATGCCGCCGCCACAGATGTCAGCGAAAGCCGAACGGTCATCGCCTTATCCGGGCTTCATGCCCGCGACGTTCTGGCAAAGGGATGCGCGTTGGATCTGCACCCGAGTGTGTTTGCCGCAGGCCAGTGCGCCCAATCGACTTTGGGGCATGTTCACGTCATCCTGCACCAGCGTTCGGAAGCGCCGGAATTCGACATATATGTACACCGCAGCTTTGCCGAAGCGCTTTGGCAGTGGCTGGAAGATGCCGCCGCCGAGTACGGTCTGGCGATCTCAAACCCCTCATAGCGACCGGTTGAACCCATGAGCAATATCGACGACATGCCCCGTCTGATCACTATCGACAACGGCGAACGCCTGCCGGCGACCTTCAGCCCGGCCGAGATGGACAGGCGTCTGGCGGGTGTGCGGGACCAAATGGCGGAGGCGAACCTGGATGCGGTGCTGTTCACCTCCTACCACAACGTCAATTACCACGCCGATTTTCTCTACTGCGCCTTTGGCCGGCCGTTCGGCGTCGTCGTGACGGCCGATGACAGCACGTTGATTTCAGCTAATATCGACGGCGGCCAGCCCGGACGGCGCAGTCCCGGCAATCTGGTCTATACCGACTGGCAGCGCGATAACTTCATTGCCGCCGTGCAGCAGCTCGTGGCGGGGGCGAAACGGTTGGGCGTCGAGTTCGACCACGTGACTCTGGATGTCCGCGCCAAACTGGAAGCCGCGTTGGAGGGTATTGAGTTTATCGACGCGAGCCTGGCGGCGATGAAGCGGCGTATGGTAAAGTCGCCGGAGGAAATCGTTCTCATCAAGAACGGCGCACGGACCGCCGATATCGGAGGCGCCGCCTGTGTCGAGGCCATCGCCGAGGGCGTGCCGGAATACGAGGTCGCCAACCATGCCACCGCCGCCATGGTGCGCGAGATCGCCGGGACCTACCCGGACGGAGAACTCCGCGATACCTGGACCTGGTTCCAGTCCGGCATCAACACCGACGGCGCCCACAATCCCGTGACCTCACGCAAGCTGCAACGGGGCGATATCCTGAGCTTGAATTGTTTCCCCATGATAGCCGGCTATTACACGGCGTTGGAGCGGACGCTGTTCCTGGACCACGCCTCGGAACGTCACCTCGAGCTTTGGCAAATCAATTGCGAAGTCCACCGCCGTGGGCTCGAACTGATCAAACCCGGCGTTCGCTGCTGCGATATCGCGCTGGAACTCAACGAGATTTACCGCGCCCATGACTTGCTGGACCGCCGCACCTTCGGCTACGGCCATTCCTTCGGCGTGTTGTCTCATTATTACGGGCGTGAGGCGGGATTGGAACTCAGGGAGGACATCGAAACCGTGCTGGAGCCCGGCATGGTCGTGTCGATGGAACCGATGATCATGATCCCCGATGGCCAGCCCGGCGCTGGCGGCTACCGCGAGCACGACATATTGGTGCTGGGCGATGACGGCGCCGAAAACATCACCAAGTTCCCCTTCGGCCCCGAGCACAACATCGTCGCGGGCTGATCACCCGCCGGGATCGGATCGGCGGTAGTTGTAAACGCCGTTTTTCTTCCCCTGATCCGCAAACAATCCCGACCCGGATATGGCGCCCGGCACCCAGCCCGGAACCGGGAACATCCACACAGCCATCCCGCCGCCCGGTTTCAGAACCCTGTGCATTTCGGGTAGCAGGCGGTCGAGTGGCAGGGTCGGGAAGGGTAAAACGCCGAACAGCAATGCCAGATCAACGCTCGCGTCCTCCAGGCCGGTTCGCAGGGCATCGCGCCTGATAACCTCGACATGGTTCAATCCGGCAACGCGAACCTTCTCTCTCACTTTCGCGACAAAATGTGAAACCGGATCCATGGCGATAAGGTGGCCGCCTTCGCCGATAATCTTGGCTGCGGGCAGGGTAAAGAACCCGGTGCCGCAACCCACCTCCAGGACTGTCTGTCCGGATTTGATATCGGCGCCGGCCAAGGTTTTCCGGGGATCCATCAGCCACTCTCGCAGCCGGCTTTCCATGGTCGCTCCGCCGGGCCAGGACAGGACATTCATCAGCCATGATGCGCCGAGCTTTTCAGTATTCATGTCATCATCCGGAATCAGCGGCGGAGGGGCGTGCGGCAATGAAATTGGTCGGCGTCACCGGTTTGTAAGATAGGCGCGGATGAGTTTCTTCGCCTCGGTCAATTCCTTCTTTGACATTTTCGAGGCAATGCGTTTTCGGGCAGTGAGTGCGCTGGATTTGAGTTTGCCCTTGGAGTTGGTGATACAGAGCGACAGCCACTTCAGGGCCTCGACTTTACTGCGTTTGACGCCCTTGGCTTTTTCCAGACGCAGCGCAACGATGTACTGGGCGCGGGCATAGCCGTTTTCGGCGGCTTGCAAATACAGTTTGACGGCGGTCGCCTCGCTCTTTTCGACGCCTTGGCCCTTCTTGTACATCAGACCGAGGCTGAACTGCGCCTTACCGTAGTCCTGTTCGGCCGCCCTCTCGTACCACGCCACCGCCTTGGCATAATTTTTCTTAACGCCGTAGCCACGCCGATAAAGCAGTCCCATATTGGCTTGCGCCCTTGGATCACCTGATTTGGCTGCTGGCAGCCACTCGGCGTAGGCCTTCTTGTAGTTGCCCGCTTTGAAGGCGACAATACCCTCAGGGAACCCTGCGATGGCCGCCTTTTGCAGAGCAATCGGAGAGATAAGACATATGATCAGCAGGCACAGCCGGAGTGCGTGCATGGAAATCACCCTCTACCTTTCGCCGCGTAGGATACTCCTAGGCGTACGCCTTAGGGAATAGGTTCAACACCTGAGCCATGCCGCCGCGACAGCACACGGATGCGGCTCTCCATGTCGGCGCGGTCGATGTAAAAGCCCTTCAAGTGGCGATGGCCGGTTTGCGGGAAGAACTCCGCCCGGCCGTGAAGGACGCGGCGGTTGTCAAACACCACCATCTCTCCGGCATCTAGCTCGACCTCGACGAGGTAGGCCGGATCGCGCACCATGGCCATAAAGTGCCGGTAGGCGTCGTAGTAGGCTGGGATAACGTCGGGCGCCATGTCGAACGTGTCGGCTATGTGGGCGTTAAAGGCGATCATGATTATTTGGCCGCTCTCATCCAGCGTGATGACCGGGCGGCGGACGCGGATATCCGCCGTGGCGTCGTGAAAGCGAAAGGGAATGGTCACCCCCGAGAGCAAATCGAAGTGCTCTGGTTCGCTGGCGCGGAGGTTCTCCGCAATCTTCAGTCCGTCACAGAACAGCGACCCGCCGCCTTCGGCACTATTATCGATGCAGTGCAGGAACTGATAGCCGGGGGGTATTTCCTGATTGGGCAGGTCCGTGTGGAGGGGCAGGGCATCGGCTGTGTAGGCGGAATTATTGGGGTCGGGCTTGCTGACGACGTCAAAGGTCAGATCGAAATTGGAATTCCGCATTGGGCCGATCAGCGCTCCGAGATCGAGGCCGGCTTCCTCACGCGGCTCAAGCCCTACGACGATGGCCAGGCCGTGGGATGCGGAAATCCGCAGGCAAGCCAGCAGTTCTTCGCCTTGCATCATCAGATCGGCGGCCGGAAAACGCGGGATGGGCGAACCCGATTGGGCATCCCATGAGGTCCAGGCGATCCGCGCCGGATCGTCGTTGGGTTTGCCCGGCCCGTGCGAAGCCAGCCAGGCCGTCGAATATCGGCTGCTCCCTTCGAGGTCGGGCCACGTCAGCGTAAGCTCATCTCCACCGGGCGTATGCTCGACGGTACTCGGTGAAATGTCGCTCTGGACGCTGAGAAGATCGAAGGTTCTTTCGTGCGTATCGGGATGAAATCCCGAGGGATCGTTGTCGCGCAGCCAGAGGAATGGGTAGATGCCTTCTACGCCGTCCGCCCACTGAATAACGAGGGCGCGTTCGCCTCGCCGGATACCATTGATGTGCATGAGAAATTCTCCGTCATGGCAAATTGCTCGGAAAAACAATTACGCATGACGGTCACTGGCGGCGGCCACCACCAGCCGATCTTGGCATGGCGAATTCTGTTGCGCGGAGCCATCGGCGGTCTCGTCAGTTGGTCCTGACGCCGATGTTAATCACGGAAGGGAAGGCTTGTCAGCCCTAATTCGGAAGGCCCGCCTCGCCGGTTTGCACCCAGCCTTCAAGGCCGTGAATGAAGCCATTGGCCACGGGTTCGTCGTCGATCAGTTTATCCAGCGCCCAGCCGCTTTCTTCTTCGTCCAGATTGCCGTCCAGGAGGTTACGAAAAACATCGGCAACAGCGACCATATCGGCGCTGTGGGGTGACAGGCGGAACATGCCGACGCCGTCTTTCGCCAGGCCGCGGACTTCGCTGACGAGGCTGACGTAGGAATGGGAAATCGTCTGGGTGCCGTTGACCGCGAGGAAGGGGCGGCGGTCCAAGGTCTCCACCTCCATGCCGTCGGGATCCAGTTCGCAGACGTATTGGCAACCGTCCTTGCTCAGATTGTGGGCACGGGCGTGGTAACAGCGGGCCGACAGCGCCAGGGGCAGGCGGCCGAAAGCCTGTATTTCGATTTCCGTGAGCTTCAAAGCGCTGATCGCGGCGACGGCGTCACCAGGAAGCTCGGCGGGCAGGCAGATCCGCCGCGCCCCGTTGGCGACCAGATAGGCGACGGTGTCTTCGTTGTAGACGTTGACATACGGCCCAATGCAGTGGGTTTTGCCCATCAGCAGCGAAGCGGTGGCGATGTCATTGGCTTCGATTTCAATATCGTCGCTCTGGCAAAGCGCCCGCGCGGCATCCTGTTCGCGCTCGGTCATGATCAGGGCCAGGGAAGAGAGCACGACTTCCTTGCCGGCTCCCTTGAGGCGCTCGACGACTTCCGGCAGATAAGGTGCGAAGAAAGGTTCGCGCTTGGAGCAAACCACTTCACCGATATAGACCGTGTCGACTGCACTTTCGTCGGCCATGCGAAAATAGAAATCGCGTTTTTCCTCGGCGGGCCAGTTGAAGATTAAGGGACCCAGTGACAGTTTTGCGCTCATGCCCGGAACCCCTATCGCCAGGCCTTTTCGTAGGCCCCGGCAGTTTCGCGCTGGCCTTCGGTCAAATCGTCGAGATTGTTGACGGGGACGGGATTGCCGGCAGCCTGGGCGTCGACGGCGGCGCGGAAAGCCTTAACGACCTGGGCGACATAAGCGCGGCCTCTCTGGCGGCCCTCGATCTTGAGGGCCACGACGCCGGCCTCGACAAGTTCCGGCAGCATACCAGCGGCGTTGAGGCTGGTCGGTTCCTCGAATAGGTACGAGCTTTCGCCCTCGGCGACGAAACGGCCTTTGCAGAGCGTTGGATATCCCGCCGGCTCGCCGTCGTTGAAAACGTTGATGGTGAATTCCCCGAGACGGGAAACCAGGCCGTCGCCTCGTTCCTCGTAGCGCACGTGGCTGGCCGGCGAGCAAACACCCGTCAGGTTGGGTGATTTTCCGGTGGCATAGGAGGATAGCGCGCAGCGTCCTTCCGCCATCACGCACAGTCCGCCGAAAGCGAAAACCTCGGTCTCCACGGGGATTTGCCTGTTTAGCGCGGCGATCTCGGCAACCGTCAGGACGCGGGGCAAAACAATGCGCTGGACGCCAAATTCACGGTGGAAGAAATTAATCGCTTCGGCGTTGGAGGCGGAAGCCTGGACGGAAAGATGGCGGCGCAGGTCGGGATGATAGTCGGTGCAGTAGTTCAGCAGGCCGACATCCGCCAGGATCACCGCATCCGCGCCGAGTGCCGCGGCATCATCGACGGCGCGGCGCCAGGGGCCGGGATCGCCGGCCTTGGGAAACGTGTTGATCGCGACGTAGACTTTGGCGTCCCGCTGGTGGGCGTATTCCAGGCCTTCCCTGAGTTCGCGGCGGTCGAAGTTGAGTCCGGGAAAATTCCGCGCGTTGGTCTCGTCGCGGAAACCGAGATATACCGTGTCGGCGCCGGCATCGACGGCGCTGCGCAGGGCGGCGGGAGTGCCGGCCGGGCAGACTAGCTCGAGCGGTTCGTTGGTCATCCTGATTTCCTCGCGCGGGCTTTCTCCCGGCGCAGCTTCCTTTCCAGATCGTCGATGCGGTTTTCAAGTCGTTCGATCGTTGCCGCCTGCCCGTCGGCGCGGCGGTCCAGCGGTCTCACGGCGGCGCGGCGGACCATCTCCAGGTCTTGGGCGGCGCGCCGGTAGGTCTGGGCCAGCGCCCCGGCGGCCATGGCGCCGGCGCGGGCCAGCGGCGCGGGCACGGGGGCGAGGTCGGCTAGCTTGATTTCGGCGCCGTCCATGGCGTTGCGCAGGGCGACGACGGCTTCGGTATCGCCCTCGAACGTCAACTCACGCGAAAAAAACAGGGCGTCACCGTCGACGCGGCCCTCAAGCAGGTCGATCAGAACCTCCACGGGCCCCCGCACGGCGGCCAGGGCGCGGTCTTCGTCCTCCGGGCCGGCGCTGCGCAATTCGGGGTGCGCCGGGTCGAGGCTCAGCACCATGCTGACGGGCAAATCGGTTGGATCGATCAGCAGCGTTTCCTGACCGTCACCCGCGCCGAGAGCGGGCAGACGCTCAAACAAATGTTCATGGCGATCGAGCAGCTTGTTCATGGCCATGGAAAGCGCCCGGTCGATGACCGTGCGCGGTACGGGACGCAGGAACATCCCGGCGATCAACGCAGGCGTCAAGGGGGGGGAGAGTTGCTTCATGGAGAGTTACTGGCCGACCTCACAGCGTCTGCCGGATAGTCGCGCCGGAAGCCGGCTCGAGCCTTGATGATGGTCAAGCCAAGAGCGGTTAACCCCTTCCGACAAACGGCATTTTGGTTGCCATCACGGTCATGAACTGAACATTGGCCTCCAGGGGCAAGCTTGCCATGTGAACGACGGCATCGGCGACGTGCTTGAGGTCCATCAGCGGCTCAGCCTTGATTGATCCGTCGGCCTGAGGCACGCCGTCGGCCATGCGCATGGCCATTTCGGTTTTGGCATTGCCGATATCGAGCTGACTGCAGGCGATGTCGTATATCCGGCCATCCAGAGAGGTTGTCTTGGTCAGCCCGGTGATGGCGTGCTTGGTCGAGGTGTAGGGCACCGAAAACGGCCTCGGCGCGTAGGCCGAGATCGAGCCATTGTTGATGATGCGCCCGCCCTTGGGATCTTGCGCCTTCATCAGGCGGAAGGCTTCCTGCGTGCAGAGGAAGGGGCCGGTCAGATTAATATCCACGACCGCTTGCCATTGCTCGACGCTGAGTTCATCCAGGGGAATGCCCGGCGCGTTGATGCCTGCGTTGTTGAACAGCACATCCAGGCGGCCGAAGACCTCCTTGGTTTTGGCGAACAGGGCGGCGACGGCCGCTGGATCGCTGACGTCCGTGGGCACGACCAAGGCCCGCTCGGCGGCATCGCCCGCCATGGTTTTGGTTTCCTGCAACGGATCCTCGCGGCGGCCGGCCAGCACGACGGAATAGCCATCCGCCAACAGCGCCAGCGCCGACGCCCGCCCGATGCCCGAACCGGCACCTGTCACAATCGCAATTTTTCCATGTCCGCTCATCGAATTACCCCATTTGTATGCCAGTCCCGACAACATAACGCCGAACATCTGATCTGGTAAGCGCCGGTCGAAGCATTTGCGTTTTTCCTGCCAACGCGATTATTGTATACAGTATACAAAATAAATTGACCCGCGGCCGACGATGGCCTGCCGAGCGTGAGGTGAACAGAAAGGGGGAAGGGCCCGTGGACCGATCCGAACTGAAAATACTCGTATTTCAACATCACCCCGCCGAGCACGTCGGCCGTTTCGCCAAACTGATGGAAGCGGATGGGGTGCAGCGCCATGTCGTGCAGTTGGATCGGGGCGACGACATTCCCAGCCTCGATGACTTTGACGGACTGTGGGTATTCGGCGGTCAAATGCAGGTGTGGGAAGAAGCGGAATACCCGTGGCTGTTGCCCGAAAAGACTGCCATTCGTGAGGCGGTTGGGGGTCGCGGCATGCCGTACTTCGGCGTTTGTCTGGGACATCAGCTGCTGGCTGACGCCCTTGGCGGCACAGTCAGCCGGCTGGTGGAACCGGAGGTCGGCAACCTGAACATCGCGCTTACGCCCGAGGGACAGGAAAGCCCCTTGTTTGAGGCGATCGACACGCCCTTGGTGTTCACCCAGGGACATGGCGCCGAAGTCTCCCAGCCGCCGCCCGGCGCGCGTGTACTGGCGAGTTCTCCGGTTTGTGCGGTGCAATCCATGCAAATCGGGGGAAACGCCTTCAGCGTCCAGTTTCACCCGGAACTGACACCGGACATGATCGTCGAATGTCTGGAGATACCCGAGTACAAAGTGGAATTCGACGCCATGCTCGGGGCGGAGGGCACCAAGGATTTCCTGGTCTCCAGTACGGATCTGGCTCCCCGGTTCGATGAACTCACCGCCAGGCTGTATAAACCGATATTTCCCAGATGAACTCGTTAATCGATGCCCTGAGATGGAGATTATGCTA
>CAYOAD010000137.1:0-11245 GCA_964401845.1 uncultured Rhodospirillaceae bacterium
ACTGATCGAGGATCCCGCTGGCGGCATCGGGGGCAACCTTCAGCTTGAGGACGATGCTCTTGCCGTTTTCGTTGCGGTATTCCGTCTTTGTGTCACCCAAAGGGTCTCCCCAGACCGCCCTCGTCGTCGTTGTGGCGTCCCAGCCGTCCAGCATCCCTTCCTCGTTGATGAGAATATCCAATCCCTTTTTGAGGTAACGGACGCCAGGCAGTTCAAGACCCCAATCCAACATGTTTTCGCGAGCAACCCGCACCTGTAAGCCGCCGGTACGCAGTCCCTGGTCAATGGGACGCACGTGACACAGAATTATGTCGCATTCGTCGCTGTTGCCGATCTCCGCCGCATAGCGCAGGCAGTCATACGATTCATCCGAGCCGTCGATACAGACCAGGATGCGGAAGCGATGGCTGCGCCATTCGGCCAGTCCGTCCAGTTCCTGCCGGCTCGGTTCGGCTATGCGCTGGGATAGAAACTTGAAAGCCATCCCGGTCAATTTCCGTTCAGCATCGGCCAGTAGAGCGACGCGGCCAACAGCATGACGACAAGGGAGACGATCGTCATGCGGGTTCCGACCGTCAAGAAATCGGTCGTCTTCAGGTAACCCGAGGCATAGACGATGGTGCAGGCCGGTGTGCCGACCACGGTTAAATAGGCGAACGCTGACGACACGGCGGTGATGAAGCCGATAATGATCGGGTTTTCGCCTGCGACGCTGGCCACGTTGAGCACAATCGGCCCCAGAACGGCCACGGCAGCGCCATTTGACATGGTGTTGGTCACGCCGGTGGTCAGGGCCGATATTGCAATCCACAGACCGAAGCCCTCGTCGGCGCCAATCGGCTCCATCAGGTGCAGGAACGAACTCGCCACCCACTCAGCGGCGCCGGTTTCCTTCATTTCCACGCCCAAGGATATGGCCGCGGCGTACAGCAACACCACGCCCCAGTTGACGCCCGAATTAAGATCCTCCCAGCGGACCAGTCCGGCAATCAGAAATGCCGACGCACCGAGCAGCGCGACAGTGCCCATGCCGATATCGGCGGAAAGAAAAATCCAGCCCCAAAGAATGGCAAAGAAGAACAGGATCGACACCCAGTCACCCGGCCGCATGGGCCCTTCTTCGTTCACCTGCGCGCGCAGCCTGACAACCGCACGCGACAGGTCGCGGTGTTCGGGCCGGAAGGTAAACAGCAAGACCAGCGTGACCAACGGCAATTGCAGCAGGAACATCGGGTAGGCGTACATCATCCAGCGCAGGTAATCGATCAGGAAGCGGTGTGTTTCCGGATTGGCCGGATCGTAGAAAAACTCCTTCCAGTAACCGATCATGATGGCGTTGCGGGCGCCGCCGGACGGCGTCCCAATGCCTGCAACGGAGGCCCCGTAGCAAATGGAAAAGAGCAGCACGGCAGCCAAATTGCGCACCTGTTTGGGATCATCGGATGTCAACGTTATCAAGAGGATGCCGACCGGAAGCATCATGGCGGCAACCGTGTGCTCGCCGATAAATGACGCCAGCAATCCGGAAACCACCGAGATGCCGAAACAAATTCTCGATGTTTTGGTGCCGGTAAACCGCACCAGCAACCAGGCGATGCGCTTATCCAGCTTTTGCTTTACCACCGCCACCGCCAGCATGAGCGACCCCATGATGAACAGCACGGAATCGGTCATCAGACTCCTCGCCACTTTGGTCGAGTCGATATCCAGAAGCAGGATCTGGCCGACAATGATCAACAAGGCCACGGTGGGCAGGGGAACGGGTTCGGTAACGAACAGAATGGTCGCCACCACCGACATGGTGAGAACGATTTCACCCTCGCGGCTCAGGCCTTCCGGCAAGGGGAGGGTCAGCATGAAGGCGCCGAGCGCCATGGCGAAGAAAAACCAGCGTTTTTCCCAAAAATAGTAAAGGTTGAATTTGGTATGGATCAGCAGGACACGCTGGTATCCCCGCCGCCGCACCCTGACCAGCCAGGCGCCGGCTGCCGGATGAGCCCGCAGACTGTCCGTCACGAGACTGATATCAGTCACTCTTCCGCCCCAAACTTTGGCCAATCCCTCCAGGCCGTGGAGATTAGCCGAATGTTACCTTACAAACTCCTAATATACGAAATCGTACTGTAATTCGGAGCTTATGGGTACCGCATCATTTACTAAACTTCGCTTCCGCATTTTGAGCGGAATCGCCGCAAACATCGGCAAAAAATATGAATTTGGGAAATATTGGCACGTCGTTTGCTGATTTCCCCCTATGACCTTAGGAAATCGCATAAAAACCGCTCGCAAGCGTCTCAGTATGATCCAGGCTGTCTTGGCCCGGCACATTCAGGTGGATCAATCCAGTATCGCTTACTGGGAATCAGGACGCACTTCACCAAAATTTTCGCGTCTCGTGGCCCTTGCCGAAACCTTGTCGGTAACGCCCGAATGGCTGCAGTTCGGCGTCGAATCGCCCACATCGGCAGAGAACGTTCCGGTGGTGGCGAATATCGGCGGCGCGTCGGCTGATTCCGGCGTAAAGGCCAACGGAAACGGCGCGCAAATCGTCTTCGGCGTCAATGGTACGGATACGGAGACCATCGCGGTTACCGTTACGGGCGACGCGTTGGCGCCGGTCTACTTCGATGGTGATGTTCTGATCGGTTCGCGCCATGGCCCGGAAAGCTTCCTGGAAGATTCGGCCTGCGATTGCGTCATTGGCCTGACCGACGGCCGCGCCCTTCTGGTACGCAGCCCGGCCGGCCGAGGCGTGTCCAACAATCCGGCGGTTTCACGTTCCGCCATCAAGTGGGTCATGACGGTTTCCTGGATTCGCCGGGGGCCTGCCCCGTCGGTTGCCGAGGTTGAGTCGGCGCCGCTCCAGTCACTCCCACTCGATCGTCCCGGGCGGTTTGCTGGTAATGTCGTAGACCACCCGGTTGATGCCGCGCACCTCGTTGACGATGCGGGCGGAAACCCGCCCAAGGAACTCGTGATCGAAGGGGTAGTAGTCGGCCGTCATGCCGTCGGTTGAGGTCACAGCCCTTAACGCGCAGACATAATCGTAAGAGCGTTCATCGCCCATCACGCCGACCGTGCGAACCGGCAGGAGCACGGCGAACGCCTGCCAGATGGCGTCGTACAGACCGGCGTTCCTGATTTCCTCGAGATAGATCACATCCGCCTTGCGCAGGATGTCTACCTTGTCCGCCGTAATCTCGCCGGGTATGCGGATGGCGAGACCCGGGCCCGGAAACGGATGCCGGCCGATGAACTTGCCCGGCAGGCCCAGTTCGCGGCCGAGTTCGCGGACTTCATCCTTGAATAGCTCACGCAACGGTTCGACAAGTTCCAGGTTCATCCGTTCCGGCAGGCCGCCGACGTTGTGGTGGGATTTGATCACCGCGCTGGGGCCGCCCGCGAACGACACGGATTCGATCACATCCGGATAAAGCGTACCCTGCGCCAAGAAATCCGCACCGCCCAATTTGTTGGCTTCCTCCTCGAATACGTCGATGAAGGTATTGCCGATAATCTTGCGCTTTTTCTCCGGGTCCGAGACACCGTCGAGCTTGCCGAGGAAATCGTCCGCCGCGTCGCGGTGGACCAGAGGGATGTTGTAGTGCTCGCGGAACATCTCGACGACTTCCTCGCTTTCGTTCGCGCGCATGACGCCGGTATCGACGTAGATGCAAGTCAGCTGATCGCCGATGGCTTCGTGCAACAGCACGGCGACGACAGAGGAATCGACGCCGCCGGAGAGCCCACAGATGACGCGGCCCTTGCCCACCTGCTCCCTGATTTTGGCGATTTCCGCTTCCCGAAATGCCGACATCGTCCAGTCGCCGAGACAACCCGCGATGAGGTGGCTGAAGTTGCGCAACAGCTTCCGCCCGTCCGGCGTGTGCACGACCTCGGGGTGGAACTGAACGGCGTAATAGCGCTTCTCGTCGTTGGCGATGGCGGCGAACGGCGCGCCGTCACTCGTGGCGACCGTGCGGAATCCCTCCGGCAGATCGATGACCCGGTCGCCGTGGCTCATCCAAACCTGTTCGCGGTCGCCTTCCTGCCAGACGCCTTCGAATAGCGGGCAATCGTCAACCACGTCGACGAAGGCGCGGCCGAATTCGCGGTGATCGGCGGCTTCGACGTTGCCGCCTAGTTGCGCCACCATGGTCTGTTCGCCGTAGCAAATGCCCAGCACGGGCACGTCCATCTCGAACACCCGCTGCGGCGCGCGCGGCGTGCCGGTATCAAGTACCGAGGCCGGTCCGCCGGACAGGATGATGCCCTTGGGCGCATAGTCGTCGATAATCTCGGCCGACTTGTTAAAGGGAACGACCTCACAGTAGACACCGCTTTCGCGGACGCGCCGGGCGATCAATTGAGTGACTTGGGAACCAAAATCGATAATGAGAATGCGGTCTGTCATGGCGCGAAATCTATCTTTCCTTTTTATCGGGAGTCCAGCGGCTTCATGACCGGCGCTCCAGCACGGCGGTAAAAAATCCGTCGGTGCCGTTGGCTGCCGGCGTGAGTTTGAGAAATTCGCCGGTACCCGGTATTTCGCCTGCGACGCATTCGGGCCGGATGGCGCTTGCGGGCACAACGGTGAAGTCGGGTTGTTCCCTCAGGAACCAGGCGATTTGTTCGTCATTTTCCCGCTCAAGGATCGAACAGGTGGCGTAGACAAGCCGCCCGCCCGGCCGGACCATCCCGGCCGCCCGGGCGGTAATGGCGCGCTGACGTTTGATCTGCCGCTCGAGGGTTTCAGCGTCGAGCCGCCATTTGGTTTCCGGATTACGCCGCCAGGTTCCCGTACCGCTGCAAGGCAGGTCCAGAAGAACGCGGTCGAAGCGCTCTTGCCTGTCGGAAAATACGCTGGCGTCCGAAGCCGATATGCGGCGGGTCTGAATATTTCGGGCTCCTGCCCGTTCGGCGCGTTCCTTGAGGCGTTCGAGCCGCCCTGCGTCAACGTCCCAGGCTTGGATCTGCCCTTTGTTCTCCATTGCCGCCGCCAGGGCCAACGTTTTACCGCCGGCGCCGGCGCAGACGTCGGCGATCTGGTGGTCCGGCCGGGCGTCAACCAGCAGCGCCGCCAGTTGGGCGGCTTCGTCCTGGACTTCCATCCAGCCGCCCCGGAAGGCTTTCGTCCCCGTAATACGCCTACGCCCCGTCAGACGGACGCCAAGGGGCGAGAGCGGGCAGGCCTCCGCCTCGATATCTTCGGCGGCCAGCGCCGCCAGTACCCTTTTGCGGTCCGACTTCAAGGTGTTAACCCTAAGATCGACCGGCGCGCGCTCGTTCATGGCCGCCATTTCTTCGGCCAAGGCGTCGCCGAACCGTTCCATCAGATCGGGTTCAAGCCACTTGGGATAATTTCCCATGACATCGGGCGGCATTTCGGAGTTATTGCCCTCGACTGCCTCCATCCCGTCGATAAATGCCAATTCCGCTTGCGTGAGCGGCGGGGGCCGGTGAACGCCACCGTCGAATGCCTGATGGATTTGGTCTTTGCTCCAGTCGCTGACGAGCCCCAGGGCGGCAATGACCAGGGCGCGGTTGCCCGGCGTGCCGTGTGCCCGCCAGGCAAGTTCAGCCCGCCGGCGCAGGACGGCATAAACAAGTTCGGAGATTTCCCGCCGGTCGCCGGAGCCGGCAAAACGGCGGTCACGAAACCAGCGGTCGACGAAGCGGTCGGCCGGCTTGGACGTGGCCGCAAGGGCATCCAGGATCTCGATGGTCATGGCCGCCCGGGCCCCGGGTGTCATCGCGGCCCCATCCTCATATCCGGCCGGCCCTTAGGACTGACCGGGGTAGTTGGGCGATTCACGGGTGATCGTCACGTCATGGACGTGGCTTTCACGCAATCCCGCCCCGGTGATGCGCCGGAAGCGGCAGTTCCGGTTCATCTCGTCGATGGTGGCATTGCCGGTGTAGCCCATGGCCGCCCGCAAGCCCCCCACCAACTGGTGCACCACTCCGCCGGTCGGGCCTTTGTAGGCCACCTGGCCTTCGATGCCTTCGGGTACCAGTTTGAGGGTATCCTTGATGTCTTCCTGGAAATAGCGGTCGGCGGAGCCGCGCGCCATGGCGCCGACCGACCCCATGCCGCGATAGGCCTTGTAGGAGCGGCCCTGATAGAGGAAGACCTCGCCCGGCGCCTCGTCGGTACCGGCCAGCAAAGACCCGATCATGGCGCAGTTGGCGCCGGCGGCGATGGCCTTGGCAAGATCGCCGGAATACTTGATGCCGCCGTCGGCCACCACCGGCACGTCCTCGCCGTGGGCAGCTTCGGCCACTTCCATGATGGCGCTGAGCTGAGGTACGCCAACCCCGGCGACGATGCGCGTCGTGCAGATCGAACCGGGACCGATGCCGACCTTCACACCGTCGGCACCGGCGCCGATCAGCGCCTTCGCGGCCTCGGGCGTGGCCACGTTGCCGGCCAGGACCTGAACGTAGTTGCTGGCTTTCTTGATACGGCCGACGGCTTCGATGACGCGTTCGGAGTGACCGTGGGCGGTGTCGACAACCACAAGATCGCAACCGGCGTTGACCAGAGCCTCGGCACGCTCAAAACCGCTGTCACCCACCGTCGTGGCGGCAGCCACCATCAGGCGGCCCTGTTCATCCTTGCAGGCGTCGGGGTGCAGGGTCGCTTTTTCCATGTCCTTGACGGTCACCAGTCCGACGCAGCGGTCCTGGTCGTCGACCACGAGCAGTTTTTCGATGCGGTGGTGATGCAGCAGCCGCTTGGCCTCTTCGCTGTCCACGCCGTCTTTGACCGTCACGAGGTTTTCGCGCGTCATCAACTCGCTCACCACCTGATCCATTTCGGTGGCGAAACGCACATCGCGGTTGGTTATGATGCCGACGAGCTTGCCGCTGCCTTCCTCCACGACCGGAATGCCGGAAATCTTGTGGCGCTGCATCAGGTCCAGCGTGTCGGCCAGCGTGCGGTTGGGTGAAATCGTCACGGGGTTCACCACCATGCCCGATTCGAACTTCTTGACCTTGTGGACTTCGGCGGCCTGCTGATCGATATCGAGGTTGCGGTGAATGACGCCCATGCCGCCGGCCTGCGCCATGGCAATGGCCATATTCGCTTCGGTCACGGTGTCCATGGCCGAGGAGATCAGCGGAATATTAAGTTCGATGGATTTGGTCAGCCGGGTCCGAGTATCAACGTCGCCGGGCAGGACGGAAGAGGCCGCAGGCTGGAGGAGGACGTCGTCAAAGGTAAATGCCTCTTGGATTTCCATTGCTGCTCCCGTTCAAAGTGGCGCGCAATATGCCACGGTTGCCCGGCAATGGGTAGAGCCATTTTTTGGCGAATTTTCAGCCGCCGATCGGCAGCTGAAATCAGCTTTCGGCTTCGGCCTCGGCGGCGAAATCACCCTTCAGATCGGCCTCGTTCATGACGTTGGGATAGAGCTTGGTGAATTCTTCGGTGATCATCTCGGCCGGGACGTCGAAGAACGTGCCGTGTTCGTTGACGTACTCCATGTGCCGTTTGCCCTCGGCGTTGTTGGGGTGGAATATCGAATCGTTGCGGCCGTCGAAGTCCAGCGGCAGCACCTTGAACTTTTCGCACAACGGCAGATCGAACACCGGCGTCATTTTCACCCACCGGCCATCGAGATAGAGCTCGACGTAGCCGTGGTAGATGTAGAGGTCGGTCTCAAGAAGCTCCTGCAGACGTTTGGAGCTGAGGTGATTTCGCACGTCGGCGTAACCGACCCGTGCGGGGATGCCAAGGCTGCGCGAGGCCGCCGCCATCAGGGCGGACTTCAAGACACAGAATCCCCGTCCCTTGGCCAGGCATTGCGATGCTTTCGGGGCGATCGCGATATCCGTTGTCGAATAGGGATCGTATTTGATGCCGTCGCGCACCGCGTAATAGAGCTTCTCCGCCATTTCCATGGGATCGCCGGAGTCGCCAACGGTTTCCTTTGCGAAAGCGATGATTTCGGGGTGGTCGCTATCGATATTGACGCCGGGCGTTAGATACCGCGCGGGATCGTCGTGATCCAGATCGTTGGTGGATACCGCTTCACTCATTTTCGACTACCTCTTCCTCATCAACTATCGGGCCCTTGAAGCCCGTGGCAACAACATAGGTTTCCGCCGATTCCTTGCGGCTGGCTCCCGGTTTGGCGTGCTTGACGGTTTCGAAACTACGCCTCAAAGCCGCCAGCAGATCGCCCTCCGCGCCGCCCTTAAATACCTTGGCAACAAACGTTCCGCCAGGGTTAAGGACATTGACCGCGATGTCGAGGGCGATTTCCACCAAGGCGACGATGCGGATGTGATCGGTCGGGCCGTGTCCCGTGGTCGAGGGCGCCATATCCGACAACACCACGTCCGCCTTGCCGCCGGCCGCCTCGATCAGCAGGTCGGGGGCATCCGGCTCCCGCATGTCGAGCTTCAGTACGCCGACGCCCGTCATGCCGTCCATGTCCAGAATGTCGACGGCGGTCACCGACCCGCCGCCCGCCTCGTTGGCCCGGACCCGCTCGACGGCGACCTGGCTCCAGCTGCCTGGCGCGGCGCCCAGATCGATCACGCGCTTGCCGGATCTAAGAAACTTGAACTTGTCGTCGAGCTCCGTGAGCTTGTAGGCGGCGCGGGCGCGGTAGCCGTCCGCCTTGGCCTGAGCCACGTACGGATCATTGAGCTGGCGCTGCAGCCACAGCGTCGAGGAGCGTTTGCGGCCGCGCGCTGTCTTGACCTTTGTATGAAGTTGACGCGGCGCGTTTCTGCCTCGGCTACCGCCGCGCCGGCCGCCCGATTTGCCGCCTCGTCCGCGCCCGGCCACCTATTCCGCTCCGGCTGCGGCTGCGGCGGCCGCGTCGGCATCCGCCGTCATCATCTGGGTCAGCATACCCTCGCGCAGGCCCCGGTCGGCGACCCGCAGCCGCGCCATCGGCCAGGCGTCGATGATCGCTTCCATGATGGCGCAGCCGGCGATCACCAGATCGGCGCGGGCCCGGCGGATGCAGGGGTGTTGGGCGCGTTCCTGAAAGCTCATGCCGCTCAGCATGTCGGAAATCTGGCTGATCTCATCGGTCGGGATCCAGGCGCCGTCAACCTGGGAACGGTCGTAGCGCGGCAGGCCCAGGTGCACCGCCGCCAGCGTCGTCACCGTGCCCGAGGTGCCGAGGAAATGCGCGCTGCCCGAGGACGCAGCCTCACGGATGCCGTGGCGGTCCTCGAAGGCCTCGAGTTGGCCGGCGACGGTATCAACCATCCGGCGGTAGGCTTCCGGCGTCACCTCGTTGCCGCCGTGGCGTTCGGTTAGCGTGACGACGCCCAACGCCAGCGAGACCCAGCCCTTGAGCCGGGGCGGTGCGCCGTCGACGGTTTCCACCCAGATCAGCTCCGTGCTGCCGCCGCCGATGTCGAAAACCAGGGCATTTCTGCACGTCGGATCGACCAGGGGGGAACAGCCGGCCAGGGCCAGCGCCGCTTCCTCCTGCGGATCGATGATTTCGAGCGCAATACCGGTCTGGCGCTGGACGCGGTCGAGGAAAGCCTGGCCGTTCTCGGCCCGGCGGCAGGCTTCGGTGGCAACCGTGCGGACCCGCAGCGCATTGGCCCGGCGGATTTTGGTGGCGCAGACGCGCAGGGCCGAAACCGTGCGGTTGATGGCCGCATCGCTTAAACGCCCGGTGTGCTCCACCCCCTCGCCCAGGCGGACGATACGGGAGAAGGCGTCGACCACGCGGAAGCCCGTCTCCGCCGGTTGGGCGATCAGCAGACGGCAGTTGTTAGTGCCGAGATCGACGGCGGCATAGGCCTGGGATGCGGCTTGGGACGACGGCCCAGTTCGACCGCCGGCGGACGCTGCGCCCTGTTCCACAGGGGGCGCAGGTGAACCGCCGGACGCCCCACCGCCCGACATGGATTCAACCAATCGATAATCTCCCGTCCGTCGCCGCCGGCCGCGGCTGAACCGCGCATCCGCGCAACGGACAATTTCAAACGTGGGGCCATGATAGCATCGCAGGAGGAGCAAGCGAAAGCGGTCAAAAAGTCACGAAGCCGTCACCGCCATTATTGACATCCGCCGTCCACATTCATATGTTCCCGCTTGAGCGCCGCGCCCGCCGATTTCGAGGCCCGCGCCACCCCTGCTGGGGAATAGTTTAATTGGTAGAACAGCGGACTCTGACTCCGTCAGTCCAGGTTCAAGTCCTGGTTCCCCAGCCATTCCATCTCTTTGAAGCAATGGCGTTTTCCGGCAAAGGAAGAACCTGCTACTCCACCACCCGCACATACCCCGTCATGCCCTCCTGGTCCCAGTGGGGGCCGCAGAGGTAGGGGTAGTCGCCGGGGCTGATGAAGGGGAACTCCCATTGTTCCTCGGGGAAGAAGCGCTCGCTCTCGGCCTGGCCCGCTTCTTTCAGCCAGACGCTGTGGCTGGTGCGCTTGTCGACGTTGACCCAGCGCACCGTCGTGCCCGGTTTCACCGTCACGTTGCGCGGGCAGAAGGTGTACTTGTAGAGCTTGACCACGACGACGCCGTCATCCTTGGCGCCGGGGTAGAGCTCCTGGTAGCGGGCCTCGGCCTTGGCGCAGATTTTCTCCTGCTTGGGCGTGACCTCCAACATGCCGGCGGTCTGCGCCAGCAACGCGCTGGCGGCCAGGATGACGGCAGCGAAGACGCCGGCGGCGATGACGAGCTTACTGCTTGGCGACATTGATTTCCGCCTCCGGATCATCGAGGGCCATCTTGTACTCCAGCGAAACGTGGTGGAACCGCGCCGAGGTGTAATCGTCGTGGATGGCGAAGCCCATGGTGTAGGTCTTGCCGGGCTCGAAGCTGACGCCGCCCGGCTTGTCGGCCTTGAGGGGCCGCGTGACGGTCACCGTCCAGACGCCGTCCTTCAGGGTGCCCTGGCCGCTGACCTTGTCGGAGGATTCGAGCAGGCGTTGGGCCATGATCGAACCGGTTTCGGTGGTCTTGGCGCCGCTGTTGTAGCGCAGCAGGTCCATGTAGGCGCCCTGCTCCATAAGGCCGTCGAGGTCGGCCTTTTCGACCAGCTTATCCCAGGACCCCCGGGGTTTGCCGTTCTTGCCCTTGTATTCAAACTCGCTGCGGCTGTCCGGCAGGTACTTGGTGACGCCGTCCTTGATATCGATCACCGCCGCAACGGCGCTGGCCGCCGACAGGCCTTCGGGCTTGGGCTGATCCGGCATGTAACGCGAATCGTGGTGGCAGGTGGCCCAGCAACCGGCGTATCCGGCCATCTCGACC
>CAYOAD010000138.1:0-11235 GCA_964401845.1 uncultured Rhodospirillaceae bacterium
CCAGAGCGGGCGTCGCAGCGCGCTCGGCCATGATGTGCTCGCAACCGATAAGCTCTCCAGTTTCCTCGAACATACAAGCCGCTCCGGCCTCCACCAACAGATCGAAGGCGCGGCCTGTCGCCGGATTGGCGGCAACTCCGCTGGTGCCGTCGGAGCCGCCGCAGATGGTGCCGATGACCAATTCGTCGGCGGACATGTCGACCGCCGTCTGCGGTTCCAGAGCCGCCAGCGCGCCGCTTACCCAGGCCTGTCCCTGTTCAATCGTCGCAACCGTGCCGCCGCGCTCCTGGATAACCAGCGTTTCCACCGGCCGCCCCGACGCCGAGACGGCAGCCGCCAGGCCTTCGCGGTTGAAACCTTCACAGCCCAGGGAGACCAGCAGTACCGCACCAACATTGGGGTGGCTGCACAGCCGGGACATCATGTCGAAGCCGTATTGGTTGGGAAAGCAGCCGGGAAAGCCGATGACGTGCACGTCCTTGCCCCGAAAACCGAAGGCGATCTCGTTGGCGACATGGCGGGCGCATTCGATGAGATAGGCGACCACCACGACGTTGCGGATGCCCTTGCGGCCGTCCTCCCGGAGATATCCCTTCATGATGCGCCTCCCTCCTCGTCTCTTGTGGCCGCGCTGTGTAAATAGTCGCTGTCGACGTTGTGGATATGAACGTGATCGCCGGCCTTGATGACTGCAGTGGCATGGCCGATGGGTGCGCCGTATTTGAGGATTTTCTCCTCAGCCTCGATATCCCGGCGCGCCAGCTTGTGACCGAGCACCAAGGCGGCGTCGAGTGTAAAAACCCGGCCTTCGATGTCGACCTCTCCACCGGCCTCAACCGAAGCGCAGGTCACGACGACGTTGTCCTCCGGCGAAAGCACGATCGTCCGGGCGGGTCCACCGTCCGCCATCAGAATTTTCCGTACTTCAGATAGGCTTGTTCGGGATCCATTCCGCCCAGGATGGCGTCGCGCATTTCGCTTTCCGTCGACATCACCTCCTCTGTCTTGGTAACGACTTCCTCCGCCATGGCCTGAGGAATGATCACGACGCCATCGCGGTCGGCGATGAGGTAATCGCCGCTGCAAATGGTCGCGGCCCCGATGGTGATGGGCTCACCCAGGCGGTCGTACGTCCAGCGCTCCACGATATCGGCTGGCGTGTTCAAATCGCAAAAGACCGGAAAACCCATTTCCAAAATGAATTCGACGTCGCGGCAGCGCCCATCCACGACATAACCCCGCGTCTCCTTGATTTCCAATGCCCGCGCCGAAAGTTCCCCCATCAACGCAACGTCCTTGGTGTTGGGCTGACAGACCAGAACCTTGCCGCCGGGCACGCGCGAGAGCACCTGGGTCCAGGCCAGCAGACTTTCGTGACGGGACAGGGTTTTATCGACGTGGCCCGAAATCGTATAGACCTCGCCGGTCAAATGCTGCGACGGTTCAAGCGCCATGATCTCGGGCGGCAGAACGCAGTCGTCATGGCCCATTTCACGCAAAACATCGTGCACGGCGCTGGCATAGCACGCTTCCAGCCGGCGGCTGATATCACTCATTTGATCCATCCGATTTACTACGAAGGCAAGGTCGCAATGGTCACAAAATACGCCGGTCCGCGCAATAGGAGATAGGCTTCGAAAAAGGCAGCGGGTACACTTGTGACCGTTGCAAAAGTTACTGTTTCTTCGTCATCTAGCGGGGCATCGCGTTATGAAAATCACCGCCATCGACACCATTCGCCTGGAGGAGTTCGGCAACGTTCTGTGGATCAATATCCATACCGACGAGGGCATCGTGGGCTTGGGCGAAACCTGGTTCGGCGCCCGCGCCATCGAGGCTTATATTCATGAATCGGTGGCGCCCGTCCTCCTGGGCCGCGACGCCTTGCAGATCGAACGGCTGGGCCGCGATCTCACGCCGTATGTGGGCTTCGCAGGCAGCGGCGTCGAAGCACGCGGCCGCTCCGCGGTCGACATCGCGCTTTGGGACATCTTCGGCAAGGCCACCGGACAGCCGGTGTACCAACTGCTTGGTGGGCTCAGCCGCGACAAAATCCGCACCTACAACACCTGCGCCGGCTACAAGTACGTGCGCAACAAACCGGATTGGGGCACGGACGATTGGGGCTTGAAGGACAAATCCGACGGCCCCTATGAGGATCTCGACGCCTTTCTCAACAATGCCGGCGAACTTGCCCAGTCCCTGCTGGACGAGGGCATCACGGGAATGAAAATCTGGCCGCTCGACTTCGCTGCGATAGAATCGGACGGCTACTACGTCTCGACCGCCGATCTGGACAAGGCCATTGAGCCTTTCGCCAAAATCCGTGACGCCGTCGGCGACAAAATGGACATCATGGTGGAATGCCATTCGCTCTGGCGCTTTCCTGCCGTTCTCAAGGTTGCCGCCGCCCTCGAACAGTTCGATCCCTTCTGGATCGAGGATCCGATCCGAAACGACAGCCTCGAAGCCTACGGCGATTTCGCCGCCTCGACCTCCATTCCGATTTGCGCCAGCGAAACCCTGGGCGGCAAGTGGGCATTCAGGGATTTGCTCGATACGGGTGCCGCAAGCATCATCATGCCCGATGTCGCCTGGTGCGGCGGCATCACGGAGACGCGCAAGATCGCCACGCTCGCCGACACCTATCATCGGCCGGTAGCGCCCCATGATTGTCAGGGTCCGGTGGTCCTGCAGACGTCGGTCCATCTGTCGCTGGCCTTGCCCAACGCGCTGATCCAGGAATCGGTGCGGGCCTTCTACGCCGGCTGGTATGGCGAACTGGTCGACCGCGTGCCGCAACCGGTCGACGGCTATTTCCTGCCGCCCGAAGGCCCGGGCCTCGGCATCGAATTGCTGCCCGAGGTGTTGAGCCGCAAAGACGCCACGATCGTTTCCAGCAAGGCCGACTAACTCTTTTTCGGCGCCCGCATGAACCAGACCAGCGGCGCCGCGGCGAGAGACGTATAGCCGAACATGTAGAACGTGTTGATGTAGCCGATCATCATGGATTGGCGGCCAACCTCGCCGGACAACGCCGCCAATCCCTTGGCGCTGCCGGTATCCCACACGCCGGTCACGAACGGCATATGCAGCACTTCATTGAAGACCGAAATGCCGGCCGATATCTCGGCGTAGTTGATCTTGGCACTGTGCAGCAACAGGGCGACACTGAGGGAAATATATATGCTGCTGCCCATGTTTCGCAGCAGATGGAAAACGGCGGATGCCTCCGGCACGCGGTTGGGGTCCAGCGTCGCGAACGTCGCCACCGCCATGGGCACCCAGACAAAGCCGACGCCCAGACCCTGAAGCATGCTGGTCCAGGCGACGTCGAAGGTCGTGACGTTGATATCGAATTGGGCCATGGCGACGCCCGAAAGGCCCTGAAGGATGAAACCCACCGTGATGGGAATGCGCGGATCCATCCTGCTGAGGAACAGCATAGACGTGAAGCTGATCAGTGTGCCGAAACCGCGCGCCGCCAACAGCAGTCCGACGATCGACTGGGGATAACCCCTGAGCTCCTGCAGCATGGGCGGGATCAGCACCATCGGCGTGAAATTGAGCATGCCGAAAACCAGCACCAGCAGAAGGCCGATGGTGTAGTTGCGGTCGAGCAGGAGGCTGGGACTGAGGAACGGCTGTTTCGAGGTGAACGTGTGGGCCACGAAGATGTAGAGGGCTCCGAGCGCAACGGTTGCCTCCGCGATGGTCTCGGCGGAATCGAACCAGCCATTGCGCTCCCCCCGGTCCAGCATGAGCTGCAGGGAGGCGATGGCCACCGAGAGCGCGAGAAAACCGATCCAGTCCAGCCTCACCTGGGCCCGGTCGCCGCCGCGGCGCTTGATCACTGCGGCCACGCTCAGCAGGGCGATGCCGCCGAACGGCACAATCATGTAAAAGACCCAGCGCCAGCCATAGAGCTCGCTGAGGTAGCCGCCGACCGTCGGCGCGATGATGGGGCCGAGGATGGCGCCCATGCCCCAGATGGCCATCGCCGTGGTGTGCTGGTGCTTGGGAAACACGCTCAACAGGTAAGCCTGCGAAGCCGGCACCAAAGGTGCGCCGAACACGCCCTGGCCGATGCGGTAGAGGATCAGCGCCGGCAGCGAGGTCGCGCCGCCGCAGAGGATCGACGACACCGTAAAGCCCGATACGGCAAACAGAAGAAGGCGTCGGACGCCGAAACGTCCCGCCAACCAGCCCGCCAGGGGCGTCGCCACGGCGGTCGCAACGATGTTTGCCGTCACCACCCAGGTGATCTGATCCTGCGTCGCTGACAGGGCGCCGCGAATATCCGGCAAGGCGACATTGGCGATGGTCACGGTCGCCGAATAGAGAATGGTGACGAAGGTCAGCGTTATCAGAACAACGAAATTGTGGAGGGAGAGCCCAGCCCTTTTCTCCTGGCTCGGCGGTGCGGCGCTTTCGGTTGCGGTATCGGCCGTGCTCAACGCCGCCCGCCAGTCCAGGCGAACACTTGCTTCACCAGCGGCGGCAGTTCGCGCACCCGGCCGGTGTCGATGCTGATGCTCGCCGTCATGCCCGCCCTCAATGTGGGCGCGCCCTCATCGCGTTCAACGGCCAGACGCAACGGCAGGCGTTGCACGACTTTCACCCAGTTGCCTGAGGCGTTTTGCGGCGGCAGCAGGGCGAACTCGGCGCCCGTGGCTGGGCTGATGGAGGAGACCCGGGCCCGCCAGGTCCGCTCCGCATAGGCATCCAGGATCACCGTCGCTTCCATCCCCGGCTTGATATGGGTGAGCTGGGTTTCCTTGAGATTGACCTCGATCCAGGTATCGGACTGATCGACGATGGCGAACAGCGGGTCACCGGCTTCGACATATTCGCCGGCTTCAAGCGAAGCCTTCATGATTAGGCCACTGGTGGGCGCCCGCACGGTCGTCCAACCGAGTTCCAGTTTGGCGCGGTCGACCTTGGCCTGGGCCTGCCGGTAGCGGGGAAAAGCTTCGGTCTTTCGATTGCTCTTGCCGCCCAAGCCGACGATGAGCTCCCGGACCCGTTCCTCCGCCATGCGCTGGCGCTGCTTGGCGTCCTCGAACAGGTGATGGGCTTCGTCGCGCCGCGCCGCGCGGCCCGCACCGGAGTTGACCAGCCGCGCCTGCCGGGCGTATTCGACCTCGGTGTAGCGCACGCGTTCCTTGGTTACGGCGACATCGACACGGGCGCTTTGCAACTCGGCCCGTCTCAGCGCGATGTCCTGGCGCACGGAATCGCGCTCCGCAATGGCCGCCTCCAAAGCAACCTCGAACGGCGCGCGGTCCAACTCGATCAGGATATCTCCGGCATTGACCGGTTGATTATCCCGCGCGTTGACGCTGATGACGCGGGCCGAGACGTCGGCGCTCACCGTCACTTTGCGCGATTTGACATAGGCGTTTTCGGTGGTCACGTAACGGCCGGTCGAGGCGTAGTAATGAACGCCCGCGATACCCACCGCGACCGGTACGCCGATCAGCAATACCAGCCGGATCAAGCCCCGTGCCGCGCGTCGGAGGAACGAGCGCTTCCGGACAGGCACCGGTTCAGCCATCCGCCGTACTCCCGTTGCCCGCTGCAGGTCCATAGACCCCAACCAAATCGTTGCGGATGGCCTGAAGCATGTCGATGATGTGTTCGCGCTCGGCGGTTTTGAGGTTTTCCAGCGCCTCGTTGTTCGTGATCAGCGCCTGCTCCCGCATGATGCGCATCGTCGGTTCGACCTTCGATGTCAGATGGACGCGCTTGGTCCGCCGGTCCACGGCATCGGGTACGCGCTCGATCCAGCCCTTGTCCTCAAGCCGGTCCAACAGGCGTCCGAGCGTGGGTTTTTCGATGTCCAACAGCGCCGCTAGTTCCGACTGATTCTTTCCCTCGTTAAAATACAGCCGATTAAGCACCCACCATTGGGAGCGGGTCAGGCCCAGCGGTTTCATGCGTCGGTCATAGGCGACCCGCATCAGCCGCGCGACATCGTGCAGCAGAATACCGAAATTCCGTTCCTGACTTTCGTCCATATCCCGGGCGCAGCGGTTGTGAATTGATCGCTGAAATATTAGTAGCCTAGGCAATAATAAGCAAGGCAACTAAATTTCTAAACCAACATATTCACCGTCATTCCGGAAAGCGCAAAGCGCTTGTCCGGAATCCATGCCTGAGTGGATGGATTTCGTGGCCTAAACCGCAATCGAAATGTAACGGCATGGATTCCCACCGTCGCGGGAATGACGAAGATATGTCGAATTTTGGGGAAATATTCCCCTTACCAGATCGGCTTGCTTTCGATCAGGGCTAGGGCGTCGTTGAAGGGCAAGGGTTTTGACATCAGGTAGCCCTGGCCGTAGTGGCTACCCAGTGCATGGAGGGTCGAGAGCTGTTCCATTTCCTCGATCCCTTCCGCCACGATGGACATGTTCAGCGAGAGCGCCAGTTGGACGATGCTTCTAACGATGCGCCGGCTGTTGTCGCTCTCGTGCATATTGACGACGAAGGCGCGGTCGATTTTCAAGGTGTCCAGCGGGAACTGGTGCAAGTAGCTGAGACTTGAGTAGCCCGTGCCGAAATCGTCAATGGCGATCAGGACACCGAGGCTCTTGAGTTTCTGAAGGGCTTCGATGGCGTGGTCGAAATTTTCGACCAGCAAAGTCTCTGTGATCTCGAGCTTGATGTGCGCCGGATCGGCGCCGCTTTCCTCGATCAGTCCGGCCATCAGGTCGATTTCCGCCAGATCGGTCAACTGCATGCCGGACACGTTGATACTCATGAACGGCACGTCCTGGTGGGGGTAGACCGACTTGTAGGTTTCGGCCAGCCGGATCTGGTCGCGCAAGCCGTCCTCCAGCGCCCGGCGGCCCAATTCGATAATCAATCCGGTCTGTTCGGCCAGTGGGATAAATTCCCCCGGTGAAATGAACCCGCCATCGTCCTTTTGCCACCTCATCAGGGCTTCGAAGCCTGCGATGGTCCGCCCGTCAAGCGCAACGATGGGCTGATAGTGCATTTCGAACTGGCCGAGTTCGAGCCCGCGGCGCATGTCCTTTTCGAAGTTGATGCGTTTGATCGCCAGATCGCGGATTTCACCCAACGAGCGGTCAATCTCGCCGGGCTCCGTGCTCATGCCCGCCAACTTGTGCTGGGCGCCCCGGAAGCGGGCCAGCACGACGCGCAGGATCAGGTTCATCATCGGGTCCGCCGAGATCACCGGCTGCATAATGCGGGAGCGCTGGATGATGATAACCTCGGTGTCTTCCAAGGCCCTGACGGTTGCTGAGCGCGGCGCGTCGTCGATCATTGACATTTCGCCGAAGATTTCGCCCACGCCGAGGGTGGCGAGAACTAGATCCTCGCCGTCGCGCGGGTTGGTGATCTCGACCCTGCCCTTTTCGATGAAATAGGCATTGCGGCCCTGATCACCGATGCGGAAGATCTCCTCGCCGGCGGCAAATTTTCTCGAATAGATCGTTTCCGACATTCGCCAGACACCCCACTGCTCTAGTCATTATGAGGTTAGAACATATCTGCGACTTAGGGAATTACCGACCTAACCTGTGGCTTCAACGGCCAGCCACTCCCGAAACGCTCTTACCTTCGGACTGTCCCATCGTTCCGGCGGCGCCACCACGTAGTAAGCCATATCCACCGGGATGTTGAGCGTGAACGGGGCGACCAGCCGGCCCGCCCGCATGTCGGTTTCAACGAGGTTGCTGTGGCCCAGCGCCACCCCCATGCCCTCGACAGCAGCCTGAATTGCCGTCAGTGACAGATCGAACCGCGGACCGCGCGTTGGATCGATATCCGTCTGGCCCGCCGCCGTCAGCCAGACGCGCCAATCGTCCCGCATCTGCACGACATGCAGCAACGTGTGGTAGGACAGATCGGCGGGCGTTCTCAAAGGATTGGGCCCTTCCAACAACGCCGGACTGCAAACCGGAAACATGTCTTCCCGCAACAGCCGCTCTGCCCGGACATCCGGCCACTGGCCCAGGCCGTAGCGCAAGGCAACGTCAACGCCGTCGCGATTGAAATCAACCAGAGCGGTCGACGTGGTGATGCGCACGTCGATATCGGGATGGAGATCCTGGAAATCCGCCAGCCGTGGCACCAGCCACTTGGCAGCAAACGTGGCAATGGCACTGACCGTCAAACCCCTGCCGTCATCTTCCGGCCGGATGAGGCGGTCCACCGCTCCGTTCATCCCGTCAAGTGCTGAACTGATCGCCGGCAGAAGTTCAGCACCGGCCGTGGTCAGATCCACTGCCCGCACGCGGCGCTCAAAGAGCTTGTGACCGAGCCAGTCCTCGAGACCCCGGACCTGATGGCTAATGGCGGCCTGGGTCACGTTCAATTCGCCCGCGGCCTCCTTGAAGCTGAGGTGCCGGGCCGCCGCCTCAAATGCGCGGAGGCCGTTCAAAGGCGGCAAGCGCCGATTGGTCATCATTCCGCACTTTCTAACAATAAGTTATTTTTTCTAACTTATTGAATGAGAAACATTCGTTCATTAATTCGTTAACACTCACTATATATAGCTTCAACAAAGGAGCACAAGCTATGTCGTACGTTTCCCTCTATCAAGGCCACGCCATACAGACTAGAAAATCTATCGTTACCCACATTTTGGATGAGGTCTTTGCAGCCGTTGACCGGACGATTGCGGAATTGAAAATCTGGCGCCGGCGCAGCCGCGAGCGGGCCGAACTGAGGGGCATGAGTGCCCTGGAACTGCAGGACCTCGGCATGAGCCGCGCCGACGTGTTTTACGAAAGCGCCAAACCGCTCTGGCGGGAGTAGTCAGGCCGGGCTGGCCCGCATGCGCCAGCGGCCGCGCAGCAGCAAGAAGGCAATGGACATGTTGACGAGGTTCCAGGCGATGCCGTGCAGGAAGGCCGCCTGGTAGGAGCCCGTGAAATCGTAGATCTCACCCGAGACCCAGCCGCCGAAGGCCATGCCGATAACCGTCGCCATGAGGACGAGACTGACGCGCGTGCCGGCTTCGCGCGCCGGGAAGTATTCGCGCACGATGATGGCGTAACTCGGCACGATGCCGCCCTGAGCGAGACCGAACAAGGCCGACACGATATAAAGCGGCGTCAGGCCATCGAAGGGGATGTAGAACAGCAGCGCCAGGCATTGCAACGTCGAGCCCAGGATGAGGGTTCCGACGCCACCGATCTTGTCAGCGATAAAGCCCGACACCAGACGGCTGACAACCCCCAACCCCAACATGATCGAGAGCATTTCCGCGCCCCGCGCGACGCCATAGCCGAGATCGCCGCAATAGGCCACGATGTGCACCTGCGGCATCGACATGGCGATGCAGCAGGCCAAGCCCGCCAGAACCAGTAGGGACTGGAGCGTGCGCGGCGACATATTGAGTTCGCTCGGTCTGATGTGCGCACCACCCGCCGCGCCGACATCTTCCAGGGACGGCCGGCGACCGAGCAAAAGTCCCAGCGGCACCATGGTGGAGATACAGAGGATACCGACCCACATATGCGTCTCGCGCCAGCCGACGGTCTCGACGCCCCATTGCAGCAGCGGCGGCCACAGTGCGCCCGAGAGGTAATTGCCGCTTGCCACGATGGCGACCGCCAGGCCGCGGCGCTTGAGAAACCAGAGAGAGACGTCGGCGACCAGCGGCCCGAAAGTCGCGGAACTGCCCAGCATGCCGATTAGGACCGACTGAGCCAAAATGAACTGCCACAGCGACGTTGCGGTGGAGGCCGTCATGTAGCCCGCGCCCAGCATGATGGCGCCCGCGATGACCGGCAGCCGGACGCCGAAGCGGTCGGCCAGACGCCCCATCAGGATGCCGCCGATACCGAAACCGACCATGGTGGAGAGATACGGCAACGAGGCGCCACCGCGGTCGATACCGAATTCTGCCTCGATGGTGGGCAGCACAACCACCACCGACCAGAGCCCAATACCGCCGATGGTGCTCAGCGTCAGGGAAAGACCCAGCCGCCAACAAGCGTACCCGCTGTCGAACTGAACCCCGCTGTCTGAACCGGTACTCATCACCCCTATCCCTGACAATCCCCACGCGCCGAGCAACAATGGAGGATGCCCGGCACGCAATTCGCGGCCTCGTCAATCTCCGTTTGGAGGGCATCCAGCTTTGCGGAATAATACTCGGCGACAAATGTATAGCATGGAGTTGGGCAGTGCGGGGACTATCGGGAAAAACGGTTATCGTGACGGGCGGCGGCGGCGGCATCGGCGGAGCGGCCTGCCGGCGCTTCGCTGAAGAGGGCGCCGAGGTCGCCGTGTTCGACATCAACGCCGAGGCGGCCCAGGCGACGGCCGACGCGATCACCGCCACGGGCGGCACCGCCCTGGCCGTGGCGGCGGACATCACCGACTACGACGCCGTCGAAGCGGCGGTCGTGCACACGGTTTCGGAACTGGGGCCCATCGGGGCGCTGGTCAACAATGCGGGCTGGGATATCTTCCGCCCCTTCCTGCAAACCGATCCGGATTTCTGGAACAAGATCATCTCCATCAACCTCGTCGGCGCGCTCAACATGCACCACGTCGTGGTGCCCGGCATGATCGAGGCCGGCGGCGGCCGCGTCGTCAACGTCGCCTCGGACGCCGGCCGCGTCGGTTCCTCCGGCGAAGCGGTCTATGCCGCCTGCAAGGCGGGCCTGATGGGCCTGTCGAAAACGTTGGCGCGCGAACACGCCCGGCAGAACGTCACCTTCAACGTGGTCTGTCCGGGCCCCACCGAAACCGCCTTGCTGGACGGCTTTGTCGCTGAATCGGGTAATCCGGAAAAGCTCGCGGAAGCCTTCCGCCGCGCCGTGCCCATGGGACGTCTGGGCCAGGCCGAGGATCTGGCGGTTCTCCAGAATCTCTCGGGAGGTCGTCTGGAGGTGGTGATCGGTGCCGGCTATCGGCCGGCCGAGTTTGAGATGTTCGGTACGCGCCGAGAAGAGCGCCGTGCGCGCTACGTCGAGGTCTTCGAAGTACTCAGGAAAGCTTGGACGGGCGAGACCTTCGAATACCGCGGACGCCAGGTGCGCGTCATGCCCATCCCCGACCCGGTTCCAAGACTTCTGCTCGGTGGTACCCACCCGGCGGTGGCGCGCCGAGCTGCGCGCATCGCCGATGGTTTCTATCCCCCCGCTGGCGAGAACTGGGACGTCTATCGCGATGCTTGCTTGTCGCTGGGGAAGTCCGATCCGGGTCCCTGCAAAACCTTGGGTCCGATCTTTACGCATATCAGCCGGG
>CAYOAD010000139.1:0-11208 GCA_964401845.1 uncultured Rhodospirillaceae bacterium
GGTCCACTAGGATTCTAAGGTGGGCGGGTTCGGGAGTGTTGCCGACGGCGTCGATTAGCGCTTCGTTGCGGGCGGAAAAATGTTGGCCGACGCCGCCCGCCTTGATCCGCAGGCAGCGGTCGGGGCGCCAGGGCACCCAGGCAAGACAGGGCGCCTTCAGGGCAATGATCTCCTCGCCCGTTTCGATGGCGCCTTCGCCGGTGGTCAACAGCACGGCGCGCCAATGCCGTTCCTCACTTTCACCGGCTACCCCCCAGACTTTATCCCGGAGGCCGCAGTGAATGCTCTCCGCCCGGAGGTGGGGTGAAAAAATCGGTGAAAAATAGTTATTTTGCAGTGATACGGCCATAACCAGACAAATATACCCAATTTTTGGCAAAAAAAGCCCAAATTTATCCATTAAAAAGCCCCGCGGCGTTTGCTCTCCTTGTCAGACGGATCTTCAATTCCGGGAATTAACGCCTGACATATCGGCCGAAGGCGCACGCGAGGTAATGGCCCGACAGAAGGCCGCCTTGACCACGGGGATGCATAGGTGCTCGAAACAAAGCTGTTTATTGGCGGCCACGCCGTGCCCGCACTCGGGGAAGCGACCTTCGATCGCCTCGACCCGGTAACCAACCTGGTAGCGACACGGGCCGCCGCGGCTACGGTGAAGGACGCCGTCGCCGCGGCTAATTCGGCGGCGGCGGCTTTTCCGGCTTGGTCGTCAACCAGCCCGGCCGAGCGCAGCAACATTCTGAACAAAGCTGCCGAGAACCTCGAAGCCCGGGCCGATGATTTCGTTGAGGCGATGGCCGAAGAAATCGGCGCTTCAGCCGTTTGGGCCAAATTCAATTGCGAACTGGGCGGCAGCACTCTTCGCGAAGCCGCCCGGATGACGGATCGCCTGGAAGATGTCGACATTCCAGCCAAACGGCCCGGCGTTAAAGCCATGGCGGTTCGCCAACCCGCGGGCGTGGTGCTGGGTATCGCTCCTTGGAACGCCCCAATCGTCCTGGGCGTGCGGGCGGTCGCGGTGCCGCTGGCCTGTGGCAATACCGCAATCCTCAAGGCGTCGGAGCTTTGCCCTAAAACCCACAGCCTGATCGTCGACGCCATCACCGATGCTGGTTTGCCTGACGGCGCTCTGAACCTCGTCTCCAATTCACCCGAGGACGCGCCGACGGTGGTTGAAGCCCTAATCGCCCATGAGGCTGTGCGGCGGGTCAACTTTACCGGATCGACCCGCGTTGGCCGCAGCGTGGCGGAACGCTGCGCCCGCCACCTGAAACCGGTTCTACTGGAATTGAGCGGCAAAGCCCCGCTGCTGGTCCTCGACGATGCAGATATCGACGAGGCGGTGGCAGCCGCAGCCTTCGGCGCCTTCTTCAATCAGGGCCAGATCTGTATCTCCACGGAACGCATCGTTGTCGACCAGTCGGTTGCCGATGAATTCCTGGCCAAGTTCAAAACGAAGATGGCGACCTTGAAGGCCGGCGACCCGCGCAAAGGTGATTTTCCGCTCGGCGTGATGATAAGCAGCGAGGCGGCCCTCCGAGTCAGAGGGCTGGTGGAGGATGCGGTCTCCAAAGGCGCCAGACTTATGGCCGGGTTGGAACTCGACGGCATCGTCATGCAGCCGACCTTGTTGGACGGCGTGACCTCGGCGATGCGCATCTACCATGAAGAGTCCTTCGGTCCGGTGGCAGTGGTTATTCGCGTCGGCAGTGTCGACGAAGCGATTTCCGTCGCCAATGACACCGAATTTGGCCTAGCCGCCGCCGTTTTTGGCCGTGACGTCGACCGTGCTCTCGAAGTGGCCCGGCAGATCGAAACCGGCGTTTGCCACGTCAACGGTCCCACTGTCTATGACGAGCCGCAGATGCCCTTTGGCGGCATGAAGGCCAGCGGCTACGGCCGCTTCGGCGGTGAGGCCGGTGTGGCGGAATTCACCGAATTGCGCTGGCTGTCGGTACACAGCGAGCCGCATGCGTATCCAATTTAGTAGAGAGCTTATCGGAACTAGTGAAAACCAAAGGGAGGAATACCGTGAAACGCAGAACACTGATAACAACGACATTGGCGGCGTCCGTCGCCGGTGCCCTGACGCTGGGAACGGCGCAGGCCGCCGACACCATCAAGATCGGCACCGTGGCGCCGAAAACCGGACCGCTTTCGGCCGGCGCCGCAACGACCCACTGGCCCAACGTCAAGCTTTGGGTTGAACAGGTCAACGCGCGCGGCGGCTTGAAACTGAAGAGCGGCCAGAAAAAGATCGAGATCATCGAATACGACGATCAAACCAATCCCGGCGTGCACATCAAAGCCGCGCAACGCTTGGCGACCCAGGACAAGGTCGACTTCATCCTGGCGCCCTACGGGACCGGATTTAACCTCGCCGCGGCGCCGATTTACGCCAAGTTCAATTATCCCCATATCGCCGTCAGCGCGATTTCGGACAAAATTCCGGAGCTGACCAAGCGTTATCCGAACCTGTTCTTTACGCTTGGATCGACCACCGATTTTGCCGGATCGGTCGCCAATATCTTGGCCAAGATGAAGGCCGACGGCAAACTGGGGAACGGCAAGGTCGCGATGGTTAACGTCGCGGACGCTTTCGGCATCGAACTGGCGGACACCGCCCGTCCGATCTTCAAGAAAGCCGGCTTGGATATTGTTTATGACAAGTCTTATCCGCTGGGCACCCAGGATCTGTCGCCGATCATGAAGGGCGCCAAGGCGTCCAATCCCGACGCCTTTGTCGCCTGGTCCTATCCGCCGGATACATTCGGCCTGACCAAACAGGCGATTACTCAGAACCTCGACGTGAAAGCCTACTACACGGCCGTGGCGACCGCCTTTCCGGCCTATGGCAAAGCGTTCGGCAAAGCGGTCGAGGGCAACCTTGGCGCGGGCGGGGTCGATCCGACGACGCCTGATATGATGGCTTATCGCGACGCCCATATGAAGATCACCGGCAAGGTCGCCGATTACTGGGCCAGCGCCAACACTTACGCCAGCTTCCAGATCCTCGAGCAGGCTATCGAGGGTGTCGGCGAGGTCGATCGCGCCAAAGTGACCGAATACGTCAAGAACAACACCTTCAAGACCATCATGGGCGATATCAAGTTCGACAACCAAGTCAGCTACAAGTACTGGATGGTCGGCCAATGGCAAGGCGGCGTGTTCTACGGCGTCGATTCGCGGGGCATCCCCAACGCCAAGGCGGTCCAGACCAAGCAGGGCTGGAAGTAGGCGTGTAATTTGAGGCTCCGGCGCTTTGCCGCCGGAGCCTCTCTTTTCGCATAGTCACATGGATATTTTGATTTCAGGCCTGTTGCTGGGCGGCACCTATACGCTGATCGCGGTCGGGCTGAACCTGCAATACGGCGTCGCCCGGATCATGAACCTGGCCAACGGTGAAATGCTGGTGGCCGGCGCCTTCGCGGCGTTCTGGACGTTTACCGCCGGGCAGGTCAGTCCAATTTTGGCGTTGTTTTTTGTGGCGCCCTTGGCTTTCGTCGCCAACTGGCTGATCTACCGAGTCGTTCTAACGCCGTTGATAAAGCGGGCCAAGAACCAGGGGCAACTGGAGGTCGACAGCATTCTGGCGACCTTCGGCCTGGGCTTCGCGTTTGTCGGCATCATGGTGGCGACCTTCGGCGCGGAGTATTTTTCCTACGATTATCTCGGCCAGGGCATTGATTTCGCAGGCTCGACCTTCGGACTTAACCGGATCGTCGCTTTTGCCGCCGCCGTGATCATAAGCGCAGCACTTTACATCTGGCTTTACAAATCCCGCGCCGGCATCGCGGTCCGGGCGGTTGCCGTCAGCCCGGCCTCGTCGGGCCTGGTCGGCATCAACGTCAGCCGGATATCGGCGCTGGCGTTTGCGCTGGGTGGTTCGCTGACGGCCGTGGGCGGCGCCCTGATCAGCACCTTCCTGACGCTGGACGCCTCCATCGGCGTGCTCTTCACCATGAAGGCGCTGATCATCGTCATCATGGGTGGCGTCGGCGACGTGCGCGGCGTTATCGTCGCGGCTTTGGTCCTAGGTCTTGCCGAAACCGCGGTCGCCACGCTGATCGATCCCGGTCTGACGCTGGCGGCGGCTTACCTGATGTTCATCCTGGTGCTGCTGTTCCGGCCTCAAGGCCTGTTCGGGAGGCCGGCGACATGAGCACGCGTGAAATGCGCAACATGGCGCTGACGGTCGTGGCCCTCCTGATCGCCGCCTGCGTGCCGCTGACGGAAAGCGGCTATCTGATTTCCATTGGCGTCACCATCGTGATGTACACGGTGCTGGCCACGAGTTGGGCGCTGTTTTCCGGGCCGACCCATTACATTTCCCTGGCCACCGCCGCGTTCTACGGCATGGGTACCCTGATCGTCGCCTACGGCATCGACACCGTGCCTTATTGGATTTTATTGGTAATCGCCGTGCTCGCGGGCGCGGCCATGGCGGCCCTGGTCGGCCTCGCGACGCTCAGGCTGTCCGGCGTCTACTTCGTGATCTTCACGCTGGGGCTGGCCGAAATGATCCGCCAGCTCATGAGCTGGATACAGAACAACTTTACGGGCAGCCGAGGGCTCTATGTTCTGACCGATTTGACGGAAGAGCATATCTATTGGGAACTGCTGGCGCTGGCCGCGGTGGTCTATCTGGTGGGCTGGTGGATCGGTCGCTCCCGGCTCGGTTTTGCCATGCGCATCATCGGCAGCGACGAAACGGTGGCGGCGCACGTCGGCATCAACACCGCGCGTTCCAAGGTCATGCTGTTCATGGTTTCGGGCATGGTGGCGTCCCTGGTCGGCGCGCTTCTGGCGCCGCGCTGGACGTATATCGAACCCAACCTGGCGTTCTCGCCGTTGTTGTCATTCGAAGTCGTGATCATGGCATTGCTGGGCGGCCTTGGCCGCCTCTGGGGACCGCTGGTCGGCGTCATTCCCTTCACCCTGCTGTTGGAGGTGATCGAGGCCAGCTACCCAAGCCAGACGATGCTGGTTATGGGCATCGCCTTCCTGTTGATCGTCTACCTGGTTCCGAAGGGCGTGGTTGGGCGTCTGGAGGAACTGTTCCGCAAATTTAGGCGGGAGAGTTACTGATGCAGAGCGACGCCGCCATTCTCAACGTTCGTGGCGCGACCAAGCGGTTTGGCGGCCTGGTGGCGGTCGACGGCATGGATTTCAACGTGCGCGAACACGAGGTGCTCGGCCTGATCGGTCCCAATGGCTCAGGCAAGACGACGATGATGAACCTGATTTCAGGGGCCCTGAAGTTGACCTCGGGCAGCATCATGCTTCAGGGCGCACGCATCTCCGGTCTGCCGGCGCGCGAGATCAACCGCCACGGCGTCGCCCGGACCTTCCAGTTGGTCAAGATATTGCCCTCCCTGACAGTGCTGGAAAACGTGATGGCGGGCGCTGTGTTCGGCCATCGTCGGCGCTGGGGCCGGGACGCCGAAGACTTCGCCCATAATATCCTCGACAAGGTGGGGATGGATTACATCGCCAACGCGCCGGTCGACAGCCTGACCTACATCGATCAAAAGCGCCTTGAGCTGGCCCGCGCCCTGGCGTCGGAGCCGGAAATCCTGCTGCTCGACGAATGGCTTGCCGGCCTCAATCCGACCGAACTGGAAACCGGTATTGAGCTGATCAGGGAACTCAGGGCCGAGGGCCGCACGGTCATCCTGGTCGAGCACGTCATGGACGCCATCCGGAGCCTCTGTGACAACTGCGTCGTGATGAACACCGGCCGCAAGATCGCCGAAGGCACCCCCGATGAAGTCCTGACCGACCCCGAGGTCGTCCGTGCTTATCTCGGAGACGACGATGCTTGAGGTCCGCAACCTCTCCGTTTCCTACGGCCAGCACCGGGCGCTGGATGGCGTATCGATCAACGTCGAAAAGGGTGAGATCGTCGTCATCCTGGGCGCCAACGGAGCAGGCAAAAGTTCACTTCTGCGCGCTGTCGGCGGTATGAGCGAAGGCACGGCGTCGGGAGAGGTGTCGTTGGACGGGGATCCCGTCGCGGGCCTGCCGCCCCACGAAATCGTCGAACGCGGAATTGCTCTGGTACCCGAGGGCCGGGGCGTTTTTCCCGACCTCAGCGTTCGCGAAAACCTTTTATTGGGCGCCTACACGGCGCGCGCGAGAGAGAACGAAAGCGCCAACCTGGAACGGGTACAGGAGCTCTTCCCCAAGCTCGCCGAACGGCGCGATCAGGTCGTGCGCACCATGAGCGGCGGCGAGCAGCAGATGGTTGCGATCGGCCGGGCGATGATGTCATCGCCGCAGATTTTGATGTTGGACGAACCCTCCCTGGGATTGTCCCCTCTGCTTTGCAAGGAACTCTTTCACAGCCTGACGGAAGTGCGAAAGTCGGGTTTGGGTATCTTGCTGGTGGAGCAGAACGCCAAACAGAGTCTCGCCATCGCGGACCGGGGGTATTTGCTGGAAAACGCGCAAATCACCGGTGAGAACTCGGCGCAGAACCTCGCCAACGACCCGACCGTGCAGCAAGCTTACTTGGGCGTTTCCGGCGGACGGCCCAGCGCGCCCCCAACGGCCCGGCCCGCACCCGCCGCTGCGGAACCGACGGCGGCGGTTGCGGCCGCCAAGGCAGCCGCCGCAAGCGCCATCTCATCGGTTGCCGACGCCGGGGCCGCCGTTAACGGACATCCCGCCGCCACCCCGGCGCCGAGTTCGCTGTCGTTCATTGCGCCCGGCCAGGGTCAGAGCAGGGCGCGGACGGACGACGTCGTCACCGGCGGCATCGACGGCCTCGTCGATCGTGCGGCGACGTTGCATTCGGGGCACTACGGCAAGGAAGCGCCATCCGATGCCAGCGACGTGCGCCGGACGTCGACGGCGCGCCAGGGCCCCGGTAACGGACTGGCCAAGGTCCTGTCGGACATCGAGGAAGCGGCGCGGCGCGCCCGGCTGCCCGCGACCCCAACGGAAAAGCCGGACTCACCGCCCAAACCCGCGCGCCAAGCGAAAAATCCCGCCGATGACACACCAGAATCTTTCGACGGACTGCCCGAAATCGAAGTTTGGAAGCGGGAACCGGAAATCGAAATTTATCGCCGCGACGGGGGAAAGCTCCGGCGCGTCAAGGAGGACTGACATGACCAAGCAATTCAAGGGCGTTTACATCGGTGGTAACTGGGTCGGCACGAACCGGGGGTTCCAGTCATTGAACCCTTCCGACGGCACGGTCTGGGCCGACGTCCCGGACGGCGGCCTGCATGAAACCCGCCAAGCTATCGAGGCGGCGCATGCGGCCCTGCCGGAATGGTCGTCGCTACCGTTCCAGCACCGCTCGCGCATGATGACCAAGTTCGCCGATCTTTTGGAAAAACGCCGGCCAGAATTTGTCGAGGCCATCATGAACGAGGGCGGGGGCTGGTTCGGCAAAGGCATGTTCGAAGTCGGCCTCGCCGCCGACGCCTGGCACGCCGCCGCTGCGGCCTGTTACGGCAATGTCGGCGAGGTATTGCCGTCCGAGCACAACAAGGTGTCGATGGCGGTGCGCCGTCCTCTCGGCGTGGTCGCCGTGATCAGCCCCTGGAACGTGCCGCTGGTGCTGACCAGCCGGCCCATGGCCTTTGCGCTGGCAGCGGGTAACACCATCGTGCTCAAACCGTCGGAGGAAACGCCCTATTGCGGCGGCATTCTGTTCGCCGAAATCGCCGAGGAGGCCGGCCTGCCGCCGGGCGTCCTCAATGTCGTTACCTGTTCGCGCGAGAACGTCATGGAGGTCGGCGATGAACTGATCGAGCACCAGCACGTCAAGGGTGTCGTCTTTACCGGATCGACGGCGGTGGGGCGCACCATCGCGGCCAAGGCGGGGGCGCACTTGAAGAAGTGCTGCATCGAGCTCGGCGGCAAGGACGCCCTGATCATCTGCGACGATGCCGATATGGAGCGCGCCACCGGGGCCGCCAGCTTCGGCAGCTTCATGCACCAGGGCCAGATCTGCATGTCGGTGGAAAAACTGCTGGTTCACGAAAACATCTACCCGACATTCATGGAACGCTTCACCGCCCGCGCCGCCAATCTCAAGGTCGGCCCGACCAGCGACAAGGACAACGTGATCGGCCCGCTGATCAACGACAAGCAGGCGGCCAAGGTGAAGGACCAGATCGACGACGCGCTCGCCAAGGGAGCCAAAGCCGTGGTCGGAGGCGGCGTCAGCGGGCGTTTTGTCGAACCGACGGTCATTACCGGCGTCACGCCCGACATGAAGGTCTACCGCGAGGAAACCTTCGGGCCCGTCGTGCCGGTCATCCCCTATCGCAGCGACGACGAAGCCGTCGCCATCGCCAACGATACCGAATACGGCTTGTCGTCCGGCATCATCACGCGCGACGAAAACCGGGGCCTAGCCATCGCCGAGCGGCTGGAAACCGGTATGTGCCACATCAACTGTTCGCCCATCAACGACGAACCGCACGCACCGTTCGGCGGCGTCAAGTCGTCGGGCGTAGGACGGTACGGCGGGCGCTGGGCGATGGAGAATTTCACCGAAACCCGCTGGATAACGATGGACCGGGGCGAACGGCCGTTCCCGCCGGCGTTTTGAGTATTAGCGAGCCAGGGAAGAAGCCATGGTCGAGCAAGCAACTGAACTCCGCTGGAAGCCCAAGAAGATCCTGAAGGGCAAGACGATCATCGTCACCGGCTGTACCTCGGGTATCGGGCTGGAGACGGCGCGGATCGTCAAGAAACTGGGCGGCGATGTGATCGGGGTCGACCGGGACAAGACCGAAAAGCACGTCGATGAGCTTTACCGGGTCGATCTTTCCGACAAGCGGGCCATCAAGGCGCTGATCATGGCGCTGCCCAAAGGGGCCGACGGCCTCGCCAATATCGCCGGCCTGCCGCCGACGCAACCGGCTGAACGGGTCATCAAGGTCAATCTCTTGGGGCTGAAGTACCTGACCGAAAACCTCATCCCCAAGCTCGCCGACGGGGCCTCCATCGTCAATCTCGCCTCGCTGGCCGGTTTCGGCTGGCCACAGGCGGTCGACCAGATCAAGGAAGCCGCGGACCTCGATTTCGACGGCGTCGCGGACTTCGTCCGCCGCCATGGCATCGAAGAGGAACAGGGCCGCTCCTACTTTTTCTCCAAGGAGGCGTTGATCGTCTGGACCATGCAGAACCGCTGGACCTGGCGCGATCGCGGCATCCGCATGAACGCCGTCAGCCCCGGTCCGGTGGACACGCCCATCCTCAAGGACTTCCTCGAAACCCTGGGGGAACGCGCCGAAGAGGATCGCAAGGTCATGGACCGGCCCGCAACACCTCAGGATATCGCCCCCATTGTCGCCTTCCTGCTTTCGGACATGACGACCTGGATCCGGGGAACCAACATTCCGGCGGACGGCGGCATGTCGTCCAACATCCTGTGCGGCATGCACGGGTTTTGATCAGCGCGCCGGCGTAATCGGCGCCGCTTAAGACTAGAAGAGGATAGAAAAATGGAAAACACAGTGTTTTGGACCATTGCCATCATCGTCGTCCTTGCGATTGCCGTCGTCGTCCTTGCCTGGTTTTACGAGCGGGCGACACGCGAGGTCAGCTTGGTCAGAACGGGTATCGGCGGCCGCAAGGTCGTGATGGACGGCGGCACCGTCGCCATCCCGTATTTTCATGAAATATCGCGCGTCAACATGCAGACGCTGCGGCTCGACGTGGACCGGCGGGCCGAGGCCGCGCTGATCACCAAGGATCGTTTGCGCGTCGACGTCGGGGTTGAATTCTACGTCTCCGTCATGCCCGACGCCGAGAGCATCGCCCGCGCCGCCCAGACCTTGGGCCGGCGCACCTTCCAGCCCGAGCAGTTGTTGGAACTGATTCAGGGCAAGCTGGTCGACGCTCTGCGTTCGGTGGCGGCCCGCCTGACGATGGATGAGCTGCATGAAAATCGCGGCGCCTTCGTCGCGGAGGTCCGGGAGAACCTCGGCGATTCGCTGTCGCGTAACGGCCTGGAACTTGATTCGGTTTCGCTTTCCGCCCTCGACCAGACGCCGTTCGCGGCGCTGGACGAAAACAACGCCTTCAACGCCGTCGGCATGCGCAAGCTGGCCGAGGTGATCGCCAAATCGAAGAAGGAACGGGCCGAGATCGACGCCGACGCGGATGTCTCGGTCCGCCGCGCCGCCATGGAGGCGACCAAGCGTAAACTGCAGATCGATCTTGAGGAGCAGGAAGCGGAAATCGCCCAGACCCAGGAGGTCGAAATCCTGAAGGCCGCGCAACTGGCCGAGGTTGCCCGCAAGAAAGCGCAGGCCGAGCAGGAAGCGGCCCATGCCCGCATTCAGATGGAACGGGAGATCCGCTCGGCCGACATCGCCCGCGAGCAAGCGACACGCCAGGCCGAAATCGCCAAGGACAAGGAACTGCAGGAGGCCGAGATCGTCCGCGAGCGCGATATCGAAATCGCCAGCAGGGAACGTCAGATCACCCTGGCGGCCAAGGTTCAGGAGGAAAGCAAAGCCCAGGCCGGCGCCGACGAGGCGCGCGCCGAAGCCGTGAAATCCTCCGAGGCCGTGACGACGGCCCGGCAGGTGGCGGATGCCGAACGGCGACTGGAGATCGCCGGCATGACGGCGCGCCGCGAGGCCGAAACGTCGGGTGAGCAAATCCGCATCACTGCCGCCGCCGAAAAGGATGCTGCGGCGGACCGCGCGGCTGCCGCCGCCTCCCAAGCCGACGCCAAAACCAAGGTCCTGTTGGCCGAGGCCGAGGCTCAGCGGGCTCTGAACGAGGCCGAGAACGCCAAGAGCGACCGCATCGTCGATATGAACGTCGAAATTGCCCGGCTGGAGGCGCTGCCCAAGATTGTCTCGGAAATGGTCAAGCCGGCGGAAAAAATCGACAGCATCAAGATCCACCACATCTCCGGTCTGGGCAGTCCGGTACAAGGCGGCGGTGGTGCTGCGCCCGCCGAGAAACCGGTTGTCAACCAAGCTCTCGATTCGATCATGGACATGGCGCTGCAGCTGCCTGCGCTCAAGAAAATCGGCGATGAACTGGGCGTCAACCTAGGTGATGAAATCGCCCAGGCATCGGACCGCAAGGGGGGTGGCGGCAAGAATTAGTTATTCGCTGCCACCAATTCGCTTGATCGGATCCCGATGCCGGCGCGTCCGGCGTGGACGATTTTGTTCCGGCCCAACTGGCGCCGGGGGGGCGATCAAGTGATCCGCAATTTCC
>CAYOAD010000140.1:0-11110 GCA_964401845.1 uncultured Rhodospirillaceae bacterium
CGCCGAGCGCGACGGCCTCAAGCTGGGCATTTGCGGCGAGCATGGCGGCGATCCGGCCTCGGTGGCCTTCTGTCACGCCGCCGGGCTCGACTATGTGTCCTGCTCCCCCTACCGCGTTCCCATCGCGCGACTGGCCGCCGCCCAGGCCGCCATTCAGGGCGAGGTCAAAGGCGGCGACTGACGGTGTAAAACAGTAAGGTTGGTGACATGGAGTTCAGGCGTAACCGCAAGCAAACCCGTTTCCACGATCCCCGTAACGGCATGGAACTGACCGATGTGGAAAGCGAAATCCGCCTCGATCCGCTGACCGGCGAATCGGGCCGCATTTGCCACTTCGCCCTGGCCAGCCTGCCGCCCACCGATATTTCCGAACTGGCCGAGGCGACCAAGTCGAACTGTCCGTTCTGTCCCGACGCCGTCCATACCGTCACGCCGCGCTATCCGGACGCGTTCATTCCGGGCGGCCGCATGGACCACGGCGGCGCCGTTCTTTTCCCCAACATGTTCCCCTACGACGACGATTCGGCCATCGCCGTCATCACGCCGGAGCATAGCCTTGCGGCTGACGATATGCCGGTGGAGCCGGTGATCGACGCCATGACCCTGGCGCGCAAGTTCCTGCTGCGCATCGAGGACGAATTCGATGCCGAGACGCCGCCCTCCTACCCGCTGGTCAACTGGAACCACATGCCGCCATCGGGAGGCTCGCAGTGGCATCCCCACATGCAGGTGATCCATACCCGCACGCCGACCAACCGCCAGCGCCGTTTGTTAACTGCGGAAGCGGCATGGCATGCCGAACACGGCAGACCCTACCTTTTGGATCTGGTGGCGGGGGAAAAGGCGCTGGGGGAGCGTTGGATTGCACAATCGGACGGTGGCTCCGTGGCCTGGCTGGCGCCCTTTGTTCCCACCGGCATGCTGGGCGACTGCATGGCGGTGTTTCCCGAACGCGGCCGCTTCAGCCAGCTCGATGACGGCGACATCGCCGACTTCGCCGATGGTTTCCGCCGGGCCCTGAAGGGCTTCGCCGCCAAGGGCCTCTGGAGTTTCAGCCTGGTGTTCTATTCCGCTGCCGCCTCTGGCGACGTCGGCGCCCACCGCCTGTTCGCCCAATTGGTACCGCGCTTCTACGTTAATCCCATGACGCATTCGCCCGACGTGTCGTTCCTGCAGCTGATGATGCAGGAATGCATCGCCATGACCTACCCGGAGGAAACGGCGGCGCTGCTGCGCGACAACTGGGACGTTTAGCCCCCTCATTTTGCCTACCTGCGGGCGACGTTTGACAACGCTGCCGCCCCGACGCCTCCACCCAAGGTTCTCCGGATTCCGTTTTTGTGGGGAATTAGGTTTGCGGACTGGAAATTGCGCGCCCATGCCGTATCTCATTCGATGCCGTTGTGGTTTGGAATTGTGAAAGAATTCCTCAACAGGTAGGCTTTGGACATGGGTTTCGAAGGGGATTCCCGTCGAAATCATGGGGTACAGCCGATCCTGGGGCGCGGGACGGCAAAGGTTGGATTAACAACGAACGTCGAACCATGGTTTTAACCCCCACGACACCTGGACGAGAAAATGACCGCCGTGTCGCCGACGTTGGATCCGATCATTTGAAGAGGTCGCGTCTGCGCGACGAGCAGATGGCGAATTTCCGTCAGATGCTCCCACTGATGGGCGGCGTTCAGATCCTCATCGGTACTTTGACGGCGCTGGCTTACTACCAATCGGTATCTCCGCTTTTACTGGGCGGTTGGCTGGGACTGATCTGGCTCTCCGGACTGGTTAGCCTGTGGAGTTGGTTGCGCAACCGAAAGCGCTGCATCCAAATCGGTGTACCGCTCAAGGCCATGCGCCGTGCATCCTGGTCCGGTGTCTTCATGGGATTGGTCTGGGGCAGCGGCGTTTTCCTGTTCTTCCCCGACAACGACCTGGCTGGCCAGACGTTGATGGCATTCGTCGTCGGCGGCATGACGGCGGGGTCGATGGCCGCACTGTGGAGCCAGCCGACGGTCGGCATCGCCTTCACGCTTTCCGCGGTCCTGCCTTTGATCTTACGCCTGCTGATAGCCGGGGAGCCTATCCACCTGCTGATGGCGGCCATGGCCAGCATCTACGTGCTGGCGCTGGTGGTCATTTCCCGCTTCGCCTACGCGAAGTTCGTCGACGGCGTCGCCGTCAAAAGCCATCTTTCCAGCATTGTTGAATCGGTGAACCAACTGGAAATCGGACTGGTGGTATATGACGCGGATGAACGTCTTGTTTTCGTCAATGAGCGGAAGAACGAGATGTACGCCGACAGCGCCAGCATCGAACGGCAAGGCGCAATGCTGACGGACGTGGTGCGCGCCCGGCGGGCAGCCGGGCATTATCCCGACGCCGAGGGGCGGGAAGACGATTGGGAAACTGAATACTTGGCCCGGCTGCGACGTGGTGACTATCAGAGGGATCAGCAAACGCCGGACGGAAAATGGGTTCAGACCGGTTTTCGAAGCACGGCCTCCGGCGGTTACGTCGGCACCCGGATCGACATCACGGAACGCAAGCAAACGGAAGAAAGCCTGCGCAAGCTCTCCCGCGCGGTCGATCAGAGTCCCAGCATGGTCATGATCACCGATGTCGAGGGCGTGATCGAATACGTCAACCCGAAGTTCGCGGAAGTGACGGGGTACGGTCCGGACGACGCGTTGGGACAAACTCCTAGTTTTCTGAAATCGGGAGAACGGAGCGACGACGACTATTCGGTCATGTGGCAAACCATCCTTGACGGCCGTGATTGGCATGGTGAATTCCGCAATCGCAACAAAGACGGCTCCTTGATCTGGGTTTCGGCATCGATCTCGCCGGTCGCAGGCGATGACGGAACGGTCAGACATTTCGTGGCCATCCAGGATGACATTTCGGAGCGCAAATCGGCCGAACAGGCGTTGGCCGACAGCCAGGAACGGTTCAGGGATCTGGCCGACGCGGCGTCCGACTGGTTCTGGGAATTGGATGCCGACCTTCGCTTCACCTACGTATCCGACCGTGTCATGCGCTTCAATGGCGGTGTTCATCCCAGCACTTTTTACGGCATGAGCCGCCGTGAACTCGATGTTCCGGCTGGCGAAAGCCAGGAAAAATGGGACCGCCACTACGCCGACATGGAGGCGCGGAAGCCGATCAGGGGGTTTGAATACACCTTTGTCGATCAGCATGGCGAACTGCACCATTGGTCGATTTCGGGCCGGCCCAAATTCGACCCGTCGGGCAAATTCATCGGTTACCGCGGCGTCGGGCGCGACGTGACGGACCGGAAGGTCGCCGACGAGGAACTTCGCCAAAGCCGCGCCCAGTATCAGGCGGTGGTGGAAGGGCAGTCGGAACTCGTCACGAGGTTTGCTCCCGACGGCGAGTTCACCTTTGCCAACGATGCGTATTGCCGGTTTGTCGGCAAATCGCAGGCCGAGCTGTTGGGCACGTCGATTTATGATGATGTACCGGGAGAGGAGGCCGATGCGTTGCGGGCCTATTTCTCGAACTTTACCAAGGAACAGCAGCTTCAAACCAACGAGAACGCCTTGCAGCGCCACGACGGCGTCGAGCGCATTTTCGAATGGACGAACAGCGCCTTCTACGACAGCGACGACGGATTGACGGGATTTCAATCCGTTGCCCGCGACATTACGGAACGGCGCGAGGCGGAACGGGAACTGCAAAGCAAAACGGAGCTCATCCATCTCTTGGGCCGTACCGCGACTGACGCCAATCGCGCCGCCGATCTTACCGATGCCATAAAGGCGACGCTCGATGACGTCTGCGCCTATAACGGCTGGCCCGTCGGTCACGCTTACCTGCTCAGCGAGGACGATCCGGATTTGGTGGTGCCGTCGGGGATATGGCATCTGGACGATCCCAAACGGTTTGCCACGTTCCGCGAACTAACCGAAAACACACCGTTCGAGAGGGGCGTTGGACTTCCGGGCCGAGTTCTGGAGAGCGGGGAACCCGCCTGGATCGTGGATGTGACGAAGGATGAAAATTTCCCAAGAGCCAATCTGGCACTGGATATTGGGGTTAAGGCGGGTTTCGCCTGTCCGGTGTTGGCAGGTTCGAAAGTGGTCGGAGTGCTTGAGTTTTTCGCACCCGATGCCGTCGAGCCCGATCAGACACTACTGGACAGTCTGATTCAGGTTGGCACGCAACTGGGCCGCGTCCACGAGCGCGACCGCTCGGTAAGGAGACTGCGCAAAAAGGAAGAACAGTTGACCCAGCAGGTCATCGAACTGAAAAAGCGGGAGGAACTTCTCGAAAAACAGGCCGCTGAATTGGTTGCTTTCGCCGAAGACCTGGCCGAGACGCGGGACGAGCTTGAACTTCTGGACCAGCAAAAGAACAAATTCTTCTCCATCATCGCCCACGATCTCAAAAATCCCTTCAATTCGCTGCTCGGCTTCAGCCGGTTGATGGCGAAGTCGGGCGACAAACTGAGTCGCCAGCAACTCGTCGATTTCGGCGTCTCCATCAGCGAGGCCGCGGAACGGCTGTTCGGTTTGCTCGAGGATTTGCTGGCCTGGGGGCGGACGCAGATGGACCAGGTGGTGTTCGAGCCGGATACGCTCGATCTCGGCGAGGTGACCGACGCCGGGACGGCCGTTCTGGCGGATGTGGCGCGGGAAAAGGGCGTGACGCTGAAATTAAACGTACCGGAGCTCTATGTTTCGGCGGATCGTGAAATGCTGGTGACGGTGTTGCGGAACCTGGTCGGAAACGCCATCAAATTCACCGAGGCCGGCGGGGTAGTGACGGTTGCCGCCGAGGCCAAGGGCGAATATGTCGGCGTCCGGGTGTCGGACACCGGCGTCGGCATGAACGGGGAACAGATTGCCGGCCTCTTCCGCATCGATACGCACACCTCCACAAAGGGCACGGGCGGCGAGGCCGGAACCGGATTGGGGCTGCTGTTGTGCAAGGAATTCCTGGCAAAGCACCACAGCGAACTGTCCGTCGAAAGCACGCCGGGGCAGGGCACGACCTTCCACTTTTCGCTGCCCAGCGCCGCAGCGCAGGCCGCGGAGTAAAGCGGCGAATTAGCGTTTGGATCGTTTCCCCTTGCGGAGCGGGCTCAATTGACTGACGCTGGACGATATGTCCGAGCGTTCCTCCTCACTTCAGCAAAACCGGCTGGGCGGCATCACCTTGATGATCTCCGGATCATTGATGTTCCTGCTGTTGGATAGCTTAGCCAAGCACCTCGGCCGCGGCCTGCCGGTGCTGGAGGTGGTCTGGGGACGGTACGTCTTTCATCTGCTGTTCATCGTCGTCCTGATGCGTCCGCGCAGCCTCACCGGCCTGTTTGCAACGCGCCATCCGGTCAAGCAGGTGGCGCGCTCGTTGCTGCTGCTGGGGGCGACGATGTCATTCTTCACGGCGCTCAAATACATGCCGTTGGCCGACGCCGCCGCCATCGGTTTTACCCAGCCTCTGATTGTTACCGCCTTGTCCGTGCCGTTGTTGGGCGAGCGCGTCGGGCTGCCCCGCTGGGCCGCCGTTGTCGCCGGATTTGTCGGTGCCCTCATCATCATCCAGCCGGGCGCCGGCCTGATCCATTGGGCCACGCTGATGCCGCTCTGCATGGCGGTCTGCTACGGCCTTTATCAGATCCTGACGCGCATGGTGGGCGGCGATGACGGGCCCGTCACCAGCGTTTTCTATACCGCCGTCCTGGGCGCCTTGGCGATGAGCGCCGTGGTGCCCTTCCTGTGGCAGATGCCGACGCCGCTGCAGTGGCTGGAGATGGCCGCCATGGGCGCCACCGGCGGGTTCGGCCATTTCCTGGTGATCCGTTCGCTGCAGCTGGCGCCGGCCTCGGTGCTGGCGCCGTTCGCCTACACCCAGCTGGTATTCGCCATGGTGCTGAGTTGGGTCCTGTTCTCGGACGTGCCGGATGCTGCGACCGTCGGCGGCGCGGCGATTGTCGCCCTGGCCGGTCTCTTTGTGATTTACCGCGAACGGCGTGCGGCGCAGGTCGAACCGACCGAGGTTTAGTTCTTCAAGCCTCGACCGGTTCGTCGAGGAAATGGCGGCCTTCGCGGTCCTCGATCTCAACCACCCAGATATCGGGATCCCGCTTCAGCGCGCGGGCAATATAGGCCTCGGCTTCGGCATCCGCGACCGGCGCGTCACCGGCGGCGCGGCGCCAGACCCGCACGCCCTCCAGGTCGTATCCGGGCGCCAGCACGACGGCGTTGCCGTCCAGGGTGTTGAGCTTCAGCAGCAGGGATCCCGCGTCGGCGTCGCCGCGGCGCACCACCATGGCCATGGCGCCGGCGCTCTGACAGCGCCGGATTAGGGCCTTGACGACAATTTCAGCTTTGAGACGCGGTTCGCTCATACTTCATCGTAGCGGAAGCAGTCGGTGGTGTGGTCGTTGACCATGCCAACGGCCTGCATGAAGGCGTAACAGATCGTTGGGCCGCAGAAGTTGAAGCCTGCTTGTTTGAGGGCTTTGCTCATGGCCTTGCTTTCGGCCGTTTCGGCCGGCATGTCGGCCATGGTCTTCCACGAATTCCTGATCGGTTCGCCGCCGACGAATTCCCAAAGGAAATCGCTGAAAGTGGTGCCGCTGTCCTGGATGTCGAGCCAGGCCCGGGCGCTGCGCACCGAACTTTCGATTTTCAGCCGGTTGCGGACAATGCCCTTGTCCTGCATCAGGCTTTCGATTTTTTCCGGGCCGTAATTGGCCATGATCGCGGGCTCGAAGCCGTCGAAGGCTGTGATGAAATTTTCACGTTTACGCAAGATCGTGATCCAGGCCAGGCCAGCCTGAAAGCCATCCAGCAGTAGCTTTTCGAACAAGGCGCGGTCGTCGTAGATGGGCACGCCCCACTCCTCGTCGTGGTAGGCGACGTAAAGCGGGTCCGTGCCCGGCCAGCCGCAGCGCGAAACTTCCGTCATATCGGCCCCATTTCATTTGTTCACTATATGTTCTCATGAACGATAGACGTTCGGGCGGAGTGGCGCAAGCCGCTAGTCGCCCGCGGGTTCGGCGGGGAGATCCATCCAGGTGGGAATGTGGGCCGTCAAGGTCGCGTCACCGGCGGTCAGCGCGGTCATTTCGGCACCTTTGGCATCCAAGTGTTCCAGGCGGAGGAAAGCAAGGGCGGTTTGGCCGGCGCCCGACCTGATCTCCCCGATTTCCTTTTCGCCCAACGCGACGGGCGTTCCGGATACCGGCAGAGGTCCATCGACGTCGACCGGCAACAGGCGTTTTCGGATGGTGCCGCGGTGGTGGGTGCGGGCCGTCAATTCCTGGCCCACGTAGCAGCCTTTGGTGTAGCTGATGGCGTTGAGGTCATCGAGATTACATTCCAGGGGGAAGGATTTTTCGACCAGCACGTCGCGGCTGCCGTCCGGCACGCCCAACGCCAGACGGTGCAGGTCGTAGTCCTGGGCCGACGCGGCGGCGAATCCGGCGGCCTCGAGGCTCTCGCCGGCGGAATCCTTCGGCATTACGCAGCGTGCCCCCAGCGCTGCCAGCCGCGGGTCGGCGAACGCCAGTCCGTCAGCGGCGAAGCTTGCCGCCGCGCCGGGGCCGGTGCCCAATGCCAGCGCCTCAATAGTCCCGTCGCCGAAAGCCGCCGCGACCTCGCGGTCGGCGGTTACATCTGTGATCTCCACGTCCGCGCGCAATTTGTACATGGAAAGGCGGCGCACGAGGTCGGCGCTGCGGTCCCCTTCGCAATCGAGGTAGAGCGCGTCGTCCCCGCCAAGTCCCGTAAAAACGAAGAAGTCGAACAGGAATTTCCCCTGCGGCGTCAGCAAGACGGCGTAGACCGCCCGGTCGGCACCGACGTCGGCGACATCGTTGGAGATCATGCCCTGCAGAAAATCCCGAACATCCGCGCCGCTGAGGCGCAGGAGACCGCGATCTTCGAGAATGGCGAATTGCTTGTTGGACATGGTTTCCACTGCCTTTTTGCGTGACGGCGTCCGAGGGGCGTTAGGGTGTTGCCTAGGCGTTAGACTTATGGTCTCTTGCCGCCGATAGCAAGAAACCCTACTCAATTATCCGCGCTGAGGGAAATTCGCCGGCGTATGAAAATTCTTTTCGTGACTTCAAACCGGATCGGCGATGCCGTGCTGTCGACGGGATTGTTGGACTACCTCGTTCACGAATACCGCGAGGCCAGTTTCACCGTGGCCTGCGGTCCCGTCGTCACGCCGTTGTTCGAAGCCGTCGGCATGGTTGAAACCGTCATTCCGATGCCCAAGCGCAAGTGGTCGCAGCATTGGCTCGATTTGTGGCGCCAGGTTGTTGGCACGCAGTGGGACATCGTCGTCGACCTGCGCGCTTCGGCCTTGTCTTGGATGCTACGCGCCGACAAGCGCTACGTCCTCGATACCGGAAAATCGGCCGAACCGGTGCACCGCGTGATCCAGTTGGCCGAGCTCCTAGAGCTTGATCCACCGCCTTCGCCCCGTGTCTGGCTCACCAACGACGACCGCGATCAGGCCAAGGCGCTGTTGTCGGCCAGCGACAAGATCCTGGGCATCGGTCCGACCGCCAATTGGGGCGGCAAACAATGGCCGGGCGAACGATTCGCCCAAACCGTCGAACGACTGACCGCCCCGGATGGCATCCTGCCGGGCGTCGATATCGCCGTCCTCGGCGGACCGGGACCGGAAGAAGCCGCCATGGCGGCGCCCTTGCTGGAGGCGTTGCCGACCGAACGCACCATCAATCTGGTGGGCGTCACGGGCCTGACGGTTTCCGCCGCCTGCCTTTCCCAAATGGAGTACTTCATCGGCAACGATTCAGGGCTGATGCACCTGGCTGCCGCCGTCGGCGTGCCGACGTTGGGCTTGTTCGGGCCCAGCCGCGAAGAGCACTACGCGCCGTGGGGTCGGATGTGCCGCTCGGTGCGGACCGAACAAAGCTTCGAGGAACTGACTGGCGCCGAGGACTACGACTACCGCAAGCACGACAGCCACATGTCGGGCCTCTCCGTCGACCGTGTCGTGGCGGCGGCGGAGGATCACTTTGCCAATCTCTTTGCATTCTAGATGAGCAGCCAGGCCGGCATGTCCGCAGCGGAGCCACCCCGGCTCTCCGCCCTGGTTGTCGCCCATGACGAAGAGGATCAGCTCGGGGACTGCCTGGAGCGCTTGTCGTTCGCCGATGAAATTGTTGTCGTGCTCGACCGCTGCACGGATGGTTCCGCGGACATCGCGCGAGGATATTCGGCGACCATCCTCGAAGGCGCCTGGCCCATTGAAGGCGACCGGCGCAATGCCGGCATCGACGCCTGCAGCGGCGACTGGACATTGGAGGTCGACGCCGACGAGCGCGTGACGCCGGAGTTGGCGGAAGAAATCCGCAACGTCATCGCCGGCACCGCCCCCGGTCACTTCCTCATCCCCTTCGACAATTACATTGGCGACCGGCTGGTGCGTCACGGCTGGGGCGCCTACTGGGGCGTCAGCGCGGCACCGCGGCTGTTCTCCAAGGGCGCCAAGCGCTGGGGCGGTCAGCGCGTACATCCCTCGCTGGAGCTCCAGGGCGAAAAACGGACATTAAAAAGCCGCATGATCCACTATGTCGACCGCGACATCTCGGACATGCTTAAACGCTTGGACAGCTACACCACCGCCAACGCGCGGGATTTGCGCGAAAGCGGCGACATCGGCACCTTCGGAAGCAACGTGCGGCGGATCTTTTCCCGCTTCTGGAAGTGCTACGTCGGGCGTAAGGGCTACCGCGAGGGCCACTACGGGTTCCTCATTGCGCTGATGGCCGGGCTTTATCCCGTCCTCTCCTACCTTAAGGCCCGCTACGAAGAGGACGAGGCCGCCTGATGCGGCTGTTGCAGGCCATGGCGGGCGGCAGGCACGGCGGCGCCGAAGCCTTTTTCGTCCGTCTCGCCGGCGCTTTGCATCAACGTGACGATATCGAACAGAAGGTTCTGATCAAGCGCGGTGCGGTGTGGGACGGATTTCTGCGCGACAGCGGGATCGAACCTGTCGGGTTGGCCTTCGGCGGCCTGTTCGACCTCACCACGCGCAGCCGTTTCCGGAAGGAAATCAAGGCGTTTCAGCCCGATATCGTGCTGACCTGGATGAACCGGGCGACGCGGTTTTGCCCGGCCAAATCGCCCGCGTTGCGTTTCGTCCATGCGGCCCGGCTGGGCGGGTACTACAAACTCAAGAACTACCGGAACTGCGACCACCTGATCGGCAACACCCGCGACATCGTGAACTACCTCGTGCGGGAGGGCTGGCCAGCTGACCGCGCCCACTACCTGCCCAATTTCGTCGACGACGCCAAAGCGCCGGCAGAGGCGCGGGCGGTTCATAAAACGCCGGAAGACGCGCCGCTCCTGCTGGCGCTCGGGCGCCTTCACTCCAACAAGGCCTTCGATGTCCTGATTACGGCATTGGCGGACATTCCCGGCGCCCACCTCTGGATTGCCGGTTCGGGACCGGAGGAAGCGGCGCTCAGGACGTTGGCGGCGCGCACCGGCGTCGCGGACCGGGTGCGCCTTTTGGGCTGGCGCGACGACCCGGCGGCGCTGTTTGCCGCGGCCGACTTGCTGGTCTGTCCCTCGCGCCACGAGCCGCTGGGCAATGTGGTGATCGAGGCCTGGGCCCAGGGCGTGCCGGTGGTGGCCTGCGACGCCGCCGGTCCCGCCGCCCTGATTGAGGACGGTGTCACCGGTCTGTTGACGCCGGTCGATGATGCCGGGGCGCTGGCCGGAACCCTAAACCGGGCGCTGGAAAGCCCGGAGCTCTGCGCGGTGATCGGCGTCGGCGGCCGGGCGGCCTACGAGGCCGACTTCACCGACAGCGCCGTGGTGGCGCAATACATGGCTTTCTTCGAGCGGATCGCGGAGCAGGGCTGATGTGCGGCATCGCCGGCATCATGACGCGTTTCGGCACGCCCCCCGACAGCGGTGCCCTGGCGGCGATGACCCAGACACTGTCCCACCGCGGGCCCGACGGAGACGGGCACTACACCGCCGGCGGCGTCGGCCTGGTGCATACACGCCTCGCTATCATCGACCTCGATACCGGGGATCAGCCTTTTTCCGAACCCGGCGGCGCCGTGCTGGTAGCCAACGGTGAATTCTAC
>CAYOAD010000141.1:0-10966 GCA_964401845.1 uncultured Rhodospirillaceae bacterium
GGACCTTGGCGGAGCGGTACCTGACCATGGTACCGCTCAAGCTCATCGCTGGTATTGGCTTCATCCTGATTGGCTGCTGGACGGTCTGGGGCCATGTCTCTGGTTCATGAGCATGGCCTACATCCGTTAAGTCACATCGGCGAATAGGACGGTTAGCGTCATCAGGATCACGCCGAGAGCAGACGCGGCAACGCAAAGTTTGGCAGCCAAGGCCCACGTCGGGTCTCCTCGATAAGAAGAAGCGGCTCTCCAAATACCGACGGATGCCCAGATTTGATAACAGAGTAGAAATGCTAGCGCCCCAAGGAACATGGACGCGACATCGTTTTCGGGAACATCAGTCAACGCCAGCAATGCGGCGAATACCGGAACGCCGAGGAACACTGCACCACCTACTCCCACGATCCAATAGGACACCCAGAGCGGTAGTTCACCTCTCCAAATTCGTTTGATCATCCTCGCACCACACGGCCATTACTCTGCCCCCGAGATTTGTCGGAGAGGTCCGTGGCGAAAGTATGGCGGCAGGAGAAGAGGCTGAGGTAACGAGTAGAGCCGTGCGAAGTGGGATGAGGCATAGCCGACGCATGGAATGCCAAGGCGGCAACTTGATCTGAGGTTAGCTGGCCAGCGCATCAAAGGGGCCAGCAAATCTCGTACTAGATTTGTTCAATCAGCCCAAAATTTTTTTGGGAATTTTTTTCGGATGGCCTTTTCCTAAACTGACCCCTCCGTGAGAGAGAGGAATGCAATGCAAAGTCGGATATGAGGGTGGTAATTGATGACTAGGGGGGTGGGGGTAGTGAAATCGAATTCGGCTCGGTAGGACCCTGAATGGTCACACAATGGTCACGAACTATATGACACGGCCCCGGACTGGGTAGTACCAACTCAGGTGCATCAGAAGAATAAGCGGCAGAAACAGGACCGTTCCGGACCAAACAATACAGGCCAATATGCGGGCTTCCGAATTTCGAGACCGCCCCGTTCGACCACTCCGGCATCTCTCCGCAAGGCGTTTTCTTACTTTTTGGGTCGAAACGAAAACGCGAGGCGTTTAATACATGCTCGGGGGCCCCCGATGCCAACCTTGATGTTGGCCGGACACCCATTCTGTGGGCCGGAGACGGCTGCGGAACCATATGTGGCCGGGGACCGAATTCTCGGTCATTTGCGGCACGAAAGACGTTGACAGGACGGCTTTGGCGGCTATATTCCCGCCTGCGTCACCGGCCCGCCTCGTGTGGGACCGGTGCGTTGGGTTTTCAGCCCCCTGTGATGCCCTCCCGGGTGGGGCGGCCGAAACCGAGGTTTTAGCTAAACCAAGCCATTTGGCCTGTAGGATTTTTAGTGGGGATATTGATCCCCGACGCGCATGTAGGCGCGCGAGCGGAGACACGTTATGTACGCAGTGATTCGGACCGGCGGCAAGCAATACAAGGTTGCCAAGGACGACGTCATCCTGGTCGAGAAATTGGCCGGAGACGCCGGCGCCGACGTCCAACTCGAAGATGTTCTGATGATCGGCGACGGCGCCAAGACCACGGTCGGCACGCCCGCCGTCGAGGGCGCCAGCGTGTCGGCGACCGTCATCGAGCAGGGCCGGGGCGACAAGGTCGTGGTGTTCAAGAAGAAACGCCGCCAGGGCTACCGCCGCACCAAGGGCCACCGCCAGGACCTGACCGTCCTGCGCATCACCGACATCAACCAGTCTGGCGCCAAGAAGGCCGCCGCCAAGAAAGCGGCGCCGAAGAAGGCGGAAGCCAAGGCCGACGACGCGGCCGAGGCGAAAGCCGACGCCAAGCCCAAGGCAAAGGCCGAGCCCAAGGCCAAGGCTGAGAAGAAGGCGCCGGCCAAGAAGCCGGCCGCCAAGAAGGAAGCCAAGGCCGAAGCCAAGAAGCCCGCGGAAAAGAAAGCCGCGCCAAAGAAGAAAGCGCCCGCGAAGAAGCCGGCCGCGAAGAAAAAAGCCGACGACAAGGCGAAGGAGTAAAGAGATATGGCTCATAAAAAGGCAGGCGGCAGTTCACGCAACGGCCGCGATTCCGAAGGCCGCCGTCTCGGCATCAAGAAGTACGGCGGCGAGCACGTCATTCCCGGCAACATCATCCTGCGTCAGCGCGGCACCAAGTGGCACCCCGGCGACAACGTCGGCATGGGCAAGGACCACACCATCTTCGCCAAGGTCGAGGGCGAGGTCGCCTTCGCCAAGAAACGCGGCGACCGTGTATATGTTTCAGTGGAGCCGTCGAGCTAAATATCAAGCTCGCGTTCCTGACGGATTGAAGGGGAATGGCGAGCCATTCCCCTTTTTCTTTGCAAGCCCAGGCAATCACGACGGCACGAAACGATGAAGTTTCTCGATCAAACCAAGATCTACGTCAAAAGCGGCAACGGCGGCAGCGGTTGCGTCAGCTTCCGGCGTGAGAAATACATCGAGTTCGGCGGCCCCAACGGCGGTGACGGCGGCCGCGGCGGCGACATCTGGGCCGAGGCTGTCGACGGCCTAAACACCCTGATCGATTACCGCTTCCGACAGCACCACAAGGCCAAGACCGGCGAAGGCGGCGCGGGCCGCGACCGCAGCGGCAAGGCCGGGGACGATCTGGTGCTCAAGGTACCGGTCGGCACGCAGATCCTCGAGGAAGACAACGACACTGTCATCGCCGACCTCAGTACGCTGGGCCAGAGGGTGCTGATCTGCAAGGGCGGCGACGGCGGCTTCGGCAACGCCCATTTCAAGACCGCGACCAACCAGGCGCCCCGCCGGGCCGATCCCGGCTGGCCCGGTGAGGAGCGCACCATCTGGCTCCGTCTCAAACTCATAGCGGACGCCGGTCTGGTGGGCGCCCCCAACGCCGGCAAATCGACCTTCCTGGCCGCCACCACGCGCGCCAAGCCAAAGATTGCCGACTATCCCTTCACGACCCTCAATCCCCAGCTCGGCGTCGTCAAGGCGGGTGACGAGGAATTCGTCCTGGCCGACATTCCCGGCCTGATCGAGGGCGCCCACGAGGGCGCGGGGCTGGGCGACCGTTTCCTCGGCCACGTCGAACGCTGCGGCGCGTTGCTGCATCTCGTTGACGGCTCGGAAGAGGACGTGGCGGCCCAATACCGCATGATCCGCGACGAACTGGAGGCCTACGGCCACGGCCTCGGCGAAAAGGCCGAGGTCCTGGCGCTGAACAAATGCGACGCCCTGACGGACGACGATGTGACGGCCAAACGACAGGCCCTGGAGGAAGCCTCGGGTGGAAGCGTACTGGTGCTGTCCGGCGTCGCTGGCATCGGCGTCGACGAAGCGCTGTTGGCGCTTTACGAGCACGTCAAGCAACGACGCGCCGCGGAGACGGAAGCCGATCAGCCCGAGCGACAAGCTGAAACCGCGTGGTCGCCATGAGCACTCGGTTCACCGAAGCCAAACGCGTCGTCGTCAAGATCGGCTCCGCCCTCTTGGTGGACGACGACACCGGCACGCTGCACCGGCCCTGGCTGGAGGCTCTTGCCGACGACGTCGCCCGCCTCAAGGCGCGGGGCCAGGAGGTCATCATCGTCTCCTCCGGCGCCATCGCGCTGGGCCGCCGCCACCTTGAACTCGGCGACAAGGAACTGCGGCTGGAGGAAAGCCAGGCTGCCGCCGCGGCCGGACAAATCCGCCTCGCCCACGCCTATCAGGAAACGCTGGGCCGCCACGGCTTGCACACGGCGCAGATCCTGCTCACGAGTTCCGATACCGAAGCCCGGCGCAGGTACCTCAACGCCCGCAACACCATTAACGCGCTGCTGAAAGTCGACGCCGTGCCCGTGATCAACGAGAACGACACCGTGGCGACCGACGAGATCCGCTTTGGCGACAACGACCGCCTGGCCGCCCGCGTGGCCGAAATGGCATCCGCCGACTGTTTCGTGCTGCTGTCGGACATCGACGGCCTCTATAATGCCGACCCCCGGCACAATGCCGACGCGGCGCATATTTCCGAGGTCAGGGAAATCACGCCTGAAATCCTCGACATGGCAGGTGAGGCCGGCGGCAGCCACGCCTCGGGCGGCATGATCACCAAGCTGGCGGCGGCCCGCATCGCGCTCAACGCCGGCTGCCATATGGTCATTACGGACGGTACTGGCCTGGCGCCCTTGAGTGCCCTGGAAGCCGAGGCGCCGCGTACCTGGTTCGTGCCCTCCGCCACGCCGCGCACGGCCCGCAAGCGCTGGATTTACGGCAGCCTTAAACCGGCCGGCCGGCTGATCGTCGACGCCGGCGCCGCCGCCGCGCTGGCCGACGGCAAGAGCCTGCTGCCGGCCGGCGTCGCGGCCATCGAAGGCGACTTCGGACGCGGCGATTCCGTCGTGGTCGCCGGCCCTGGCGGCGAGGAACTGGGGCGGGGCTTGTGCGCCTATTCGGCGGCCGACGCCCGCCTCATCATGGGCCACAAAAGCCGTGATATCGAAGACCTGCTGGGCTACCGTGGTCGCGATGAAATGATTCACCGCGACGATCTGGCCCTGACTTAAGCGCTGAAAATCAAGGAAATCGTCATGAGCGCCATCGCAGCCGAAGAGCAACAGACCAGCGAAGACATCCATGAAATGATGATGCAGGTAGGCCGCGACGCCCGCGCCGCCATGCGTCCGCTGTCGCTGGCCAGCCCGGAGGCCAAGAACAAGGCGCTGTTGACCGCCGCCGCCGAATTGCGCGCCACCACCGCCGCGATTATCGAGGCCAACGCCAAGGATATGGCGGCGGGCGAGGCGCGCGGCCTGAGCAAACCCATGCTGGACCGCCTGATGCTCGACGAAGCCCGCATCGAGGGCGTGGCCAAAGCGGTCGAGGACATCGCCGCCATGGAGGATCCCGTCGGCGCCGTCATCAGCGAATGGGACGTGCCCAGCGGGCTCAAGATCAGCCGCGTGCGGGTGCCGCTGGGCGTCATCGGCATCATTTATGAATCGCGGCCCAACGTGACGGCGGACGCCGGCGCACTCTGTCTGAAATCCGGCAACACCACGATCCTGCGCGGCGGCTCCGACAGCTTCCATTCCTCGCGCGCCATCTTCGACTGCCTGCAGGCCGGCATCCGCGCCGCCGGGCTGCCGGAGAAGTGCGTCCAGCTGGTGCCCACCACCGACCGCGCCGCGGTCGGCGAGTTGCTGCGCATGAACCAACACGTCGACGTCATCGTGCCGCGCGGCGGCCGGTCGCTGATCGAGCGGGTGTTGGAGGAAAGCCGGGTGCCGGTTTTCGCGCACCTGGAGGGTCTCTGCCACGTCTATGTCGATGGCGCCGCCGATCTCGACATGGCGCGCGACATCGTATTGAACGCAAAACTGCGCCGCACCAGCATCTGCGGCGCGGCGGAGACCTTGCTGGTCGACCGCAAGGTGGCCGAAACCCACCTCAAACCTCTGCTCGACGCCCTGATCGACGCCGGTTGCGAAGTGCGCGGCGACGAGGCCGTTCAGGCTGCCGACGAACGCGTCACCGCCGCCACCGAGGAAGACTGGATCACGGAGTACCTCGACACCATCATCTCGGCCCGCGTCGTCGACGGCGTCGGGGAAGCGATGGAACACATCGACCACTACGGCTCCCATCACACCGAAACCATCGTCACGGAAGACGACGCGACGGCTGAACGCTTCCTGGCGGAGGTCGACAGCGCCATCCTGCTGCACAACGCCTCGACCCAGTATGCCGACGGCGGCGAGTTCGGCATGGGGGCAGAAATCGGCATCTCCACGGGGCGCATGCACGCCCGCGGCCCGGTCGGCGTCGAACAGTTGACGACCTTCAAGTACGTCGTGCGCGGGTCCGGCCAAACCCGCCCGTGAACATCGCCAAATCGAATAGCGGGGGCCGGCGCATCGGTCTCCTCGGCGGGTCGTTCAACCCCGCCCATGACGGTCACCGCAAGATCAGCGAACTGGCGCTAAAGCTGTTGAACCTGCATGAGGTCTGGTGGCTGGTATCGCCGCAGAATCCGCTAAAAGATGAGGCCGGCATGGCGCCGTTTGCCGAACGTCTGCGCCAGGCCGAAGCCGCCGCCGCCAATCGACGCATCCGTGTCAGCGGTATTGAGGCCGAATTGGGCACGCGCTATACCGCCGATACGCTGGCGGCGCTGGTCAGGCGCTTTCCGGGTCATGATTTCGTCTGGATCATGGGCGCCGACAACCTGGTTCAGTTGCCGCACTGGCAGCGCTGGACCGAGATATTGGAGACGGTGCCCGTCGCCGTTTTCGACCGGCCCAGCTATTCCCATAAGGCGTTGGCGGGCAAGGCTGCGGTCCGCTATGCCGGCGCCCGCCTGGCCGCCAAGGGGTCGGGGCGCCGGGCTTGCCGCCGTCTCGCCGGCACGCGTCCGCCCGCCTGGGTGTTTCTCTGGGCGGCCAACGATCCGGCATCCGCCACTGCCATCCGGAGCACACGAAAAGGTTAACGATCATCCAACACGAATGCGGCAAAGTGTGTTAACGTCTACATGATGCGTTTGGTAGAGTAGTTGGCGCACAATCATGTGCCTCGTCTGATGGGTGTAACGCTGAACAAGGAGAAAGCAGCCATATCCAGTCCCCATGCCGCAGGAATCGCATCCGCGCCCCTGCTGGAGACCGTGATGACATCGCTCGACGATGACAAAGCGGTCGATATCGTATCGATTGACCTCCACGGAAAAACCTCACTCGCCGACCATATGGTGATTGCCTCGGGAACGTCGCAACGCCACGTGGGCGCCATGGCCGACCGCCTGAGCAAGAAGGTGAAGGAAGCCGGCTATGCCCGTCCCGCGACCGAAGGTCTGCCCCAGTGCGACTGGGTGCTGATCGACGTCGGCGACATCATCGTTCATCTCTTCCGCCCGGAAGTCCGTGACTTCTATGCCCTGGAAAAGATGTGGTCGGCAGAGCTGACCGATGATCTGGCGGTTGCCGTCGAGTCAGTGGCCCACTAACGCCTTTATCGGGCCATGCAGTGTCAAATCGTCGCCGTCGGCCGGGCGCGTTCCGGGCCGATGCGGGATTTGTTTGATGACTACGCCAAGCGCCTGAAACCGCCGCTGGAGCTTCGCGAGGTTGAGGAACGCCGCCCCCTTAAAGGCCGTGAACTGAAGTCCCGCGAGGGCGCGCTGTTGCTCGACGCCCTGCCCAAGGACGGCCTTGTCTTAGCCCTGGACGGAGGCGGCAAATCCCTTTCCAGCGAGGACCTGGCCAAACGGTTGGGCAACTGGCGGGACGAAGGTATCCGCACCGCGGCCTTTGTCATCGGCGGCGCCGACGGCCTGGACAAAACGGTGCTGGACCGGGCGGACTTTACGCTCTCCCTGGGCGCCCAGACTTGGCCCCACATGCTGGTTCGGGTCATGTTGGCCGAGCAGCTCTACCGGGCGGACAGCATTCTTGCCGGCCACCCTTATCACCGGGCCTAGGCCGGATCGCTGACATCCGCGTGAATTCGATGTCCGGACCGGCTTTTCTGTTATATTGCGCGCCATGAAATCTGATGCCACGCCGCGGCCCGCCGTGCTCTGCATACTGGATGGTTGGGGCCACCGGGACGAGAAGGCGGAAAACGCAATCGCCCAAGCCGAGACGCCTGTTTGGGACCGCTTCATGGCGGACAGCCCGCGGGCCTTTCTCCAGACCTCGGGCGATGAAGTCGGTTTGCCCAACGGCCAAATGGGCAATTCGGAAGTGGGACACATGAACCTCGGCGCCGGCCGTATCGTGCTGCAGGACCTGCCGCGCATCGACGCCGACGTGGCCAGCGGTGCCCTGGCGGCCAATCCGGTGCTGGCCAATTTGGCGGCCGATCTCAAAGGAAGCGGCGGCGTCTGCCACCTGATGGGCCTGCTGTCGCCCGGCGGCGTCCATTCCCACCAGGATCACATGGTGGCCCTGGCGCGAAAACTGTCGCAGGAAGGCATCTCCGTTGCCGTCCATGCTTTCCTCGATGGCCGCGACACGCCGCCTAAGAGCGCAGCCGGCTATATGGAAAGGTTCGCAAGCGACATAACGGATCTGTCCGGCGTCTCACTGGCAACGGTGTCGGGACGCTATTACACCATGGACCGGGACAAACGCTGGGACCGGGTGAGCCAGGGATATGCCGCCATCGCCAAGGGCGAGGGCGAAGCGGCCGGTGATGCCGTGGCTGCCATCGAAAACGCCTACGGCGACGGGCAAACCGATGAATTCGTCACCCCGCGCGTGATCGGCGGCTATGCCGGAATGGCCGACGGAGATGGTCTGTTGATGGCGAACTTCCGGGCGGACCGAGCACGCGAAATTCTCACCGCCCTGACCGATTCGGACTTCGACGGTTTTGACCGTGGCCCGGTGCCCGGCCTCGCCGCGGCCTGCGGCATGGTCGAGTATTCGGCCGCCCTGGCAACGCGTATGACGGCGCTTTACCCGCCGACGCCGCTGGACGACACCATTGGCCAGATCGTCTCGGACGCCGGCTTGAAGCAGCTGCGGATCGCCGAAACCGAGAAATACGCCCACGTGACGTTCTTCTTCAACGGCGGCATCGAAACGGTTTTCGCCGGCGAGGAGCGCATCCTGGTGCCCTCGCCCCATGTCGCGACTTACGATCTGCAGCCGGAAATGTCGGCACCCGAGGTCACGGAGGAACTCTGCGCAGCCATCCGTTCCGGCCGCTTCGACTTCATCTTGGTGAATTTCGCCAACGGCGACATGGTCGGCCACACCGGCATCCTCGCCGCTGCCGTGCAGGCGGCCGAGGCCGTCGACGCCTGCCTGGGACGCCTGGAGGAAGCCGTCGGGGAGACCGGCGGCACGATGCTGATCACGGCCGACCACGGCAACGCCGAGTGCATGCGCGACCCCTCGACGGGCGAGCCCCATACCGCCCATACCATGGATCCGGTACCGGCCGTTCTAATCAATCCGCCCGCCGGAATAAGCCACCTGAACAACGGTCGTTTGGCGGACGTGGCGCCGACCATGCTGGCCCTGATGGGTCTGCCTCAGCCCGCCGCCATGACGGGTGCGTCGTTGGCGCGGAGCGATCCTTCGGATCTAACAGATGCCGAAGAAAACAAAGCCATTGCCTAGACGGCCGAAGCTAGGCCGCGCGGCCTTGATTACCCTCGGGTGCGCGATATTGGCGCTGGGCATACCCGGCCAGTCCGGTTTAGCCGCCGATTCCGACATATCCGCCACGGCTAAAAAGAAACTTCAGGATGTCGAGCGCGAGTTGGAAAAGCGCCGCGGCGTAACCAAGAACTTGGAAAACAAAGCTCAACGGCTGAAACGGGACGTCGTCAAGATGCGCCGCTCCCTGATCGGCGCGGCGGCATCGGTTCAGCGTCAGGAGGACATGGTGACCTCGCTGGAGCGGCGCCTGGCCGGCTTGTCCGCCGAGGAAGCGGCCAAATCCGCGAGCCTCAAGCATCGCCGGACGGCTCTGGCGGATACCTTGGGCACCCTCGCCCGGCTCTCCCGCCAGCCGCCCGAAGCCTTGATCGCCAGCCCCTCGCCCCCGGTCGACATGGTGCGGGGTTCGCTGGTGCTGTCGGCGGTCATTCCGGAAATGGAACGCCGCGCCGAAGCCCTGGCGGCGGAACTTTCGGCGCTGCGCAAGGTGCGTCGTGAGATCAGCTCGAAACGCGCCAAACTCGCCTCGGCCAGCGAAAACCTGAGCAAGGAACGCATTGCCCTAAACCGGCTAATGAAGCGCACGGCACGGCAGCGCACGCTGGTCATGGTCGCCAGCGCCAAGGAAAAACGCCGCATGACCCGGCTGGCCGAGGAAGCCGAGGATTTGCGCACCCTAATGCGGAAACTGACCGAGGAAGAGGAACGGGCCCGCCTGGCCGGCGTCACGATTGCGCCGCCGCTCAGCGAAGGCAGCAGCTTCTCCGGCGAACGCGGACGCCTGCCGCTGCCGACCCGCGGGCGTATCGTCACGCACTTCGGCCAGCGCAACGACAGCGGCATCCGATCGAAGGGAATTCGCATCTCCACGCGGACCGCCGCGCCCGTCGTGGCTCCCTACGACGGCCGCGTGGTCTATGCCGGGCCGTTCCGCCGCTATGGGCAACTCTTGATCATCAGCCATGGCGAGGGATATCATACGCTCATTGCCGGGATGTCTCGCATCGACGGCGTTGTCGGGCAGTGGTTGCTGGCCGGTGAACCCGTTGGCCATATGGGCAGCGGCAACAATTTAGGCCCTAGTGCGGGGGGAGGTTCGCCGACGCTCTATCTCGAATTGCGTCGCGAGAACGAACCGATCAACCCCTTACCCTGGTTGGCTGCGAGTGAGAGGAAGGTTAGCGGATAATGCGCAATAAAATCGTCGCGGGACTAACGGGTTTCGCGCTTATGACCATGGCGGTTCAGGCCGCGGCGGAGAGCTCCGAAACCTATCGACAGCTCAACCTGTTCGGCGACGTTTTTGAACGTGTCCGCGCTGAGTACGTCCGCGAGGTCACCGACGAGGACCTGATCGAAGCGGCCATCAACGGCATGTTGACGTCGCTGGATCCGCATTCCAGTTATCTCAACGCCAAGAACTACCGCGACATGCAGGTCCAGACAAAGGGCGAATTCGGCGGCCTTGGCATCGAGGTCACGATGGAGAACGGCTATGTCAAGGTCGTGTCCCCGATCGACGATACGCCGGCGTTCCGGGCCGGCGTAAAGGCCGGCGACCTGGTCACACACATCGACGACGAACAGGTGCTGGGCTTGACCCTGGCCCAGGCCGTCGAAAAGATGCGCGGCCCTGTCAACACCAACATCAAGCTCACCATCAGCCGGGAAGGCACGGACAAACCTCTGGAGGTGTCCATCACCCGCGCCGTCATCAAGGTACAAAGCGTGCGCTCGCGGGCCGAAGGCAACGCCGCCTACGTCCGTATAACTTCGTTTAGTGAACAGACCGAAAGCGGCTTGAAGCGCGCCATCAGCAAACTCAAGGAGCAGCTCGGCGAGAATTTCACCG
>CAYOAD010000142.1:0-10836 GCA_964401845.1 uncultured Rhodospirillaceae bacterium
AAAAGAATTGCCGGACGCCTTCCTGCGCCGCTGCTTCTTCCATTACATCCGCTTCCCCGAAAAAGACACCATGGAGGACATCGTCGAGGTCCACTACCCCGGCCTCAAACGCAACCTGGTGTCCGAAGCACTCAACGTCTTTTTCGAAATCCGCGAGGTGCCGGGCCTGAAGAAGAAACCCTCGACGTCCGAGTTGATCGACTGGATCAAACTGTTGCTGGCGGAAGATATCGATCCCGAGACGCTGCGCACGCGCGATATGAAAAAGCTGATCCCGCCGCTACATGGCGCGTTGCTCAAAAACGAGCAGGATGTACACTTGTTCGAGCGCCTGGCCTTCATGGCGAAGCGCGACCGCTAATACCGACAGCGGAGTTCTGCGATGTTCACGCAATTCTTCTATGACCTCAGGACCGGCAAGGTGCCGGTCTCGTTGAAGGAGTACCTGATGCTCCTGGAGGCCATGGAGGCCGGCGTCGCGTCCTACGAAGTCGAGGATTTCTACTACCTCTCGCGCAGCGCCCTGGTGAAGGACGAGCGCAACCTCGACAAGTTCGACCGGGTCTTCGCCGAAACCTTCAAGGGGCTGGAGAACCTGGGCGAGGGCGTCGAGGCGGAAATCCCGGAGGAATGGCTGCAAAAACTCGCCGAACTGACGCTGACGGAGCACGAAAAAGCGCAGATCGAGGCCATGGGCGGCTGGGAAAAGCTCATGGAGGAGTTGAAGAAGCGCCTCGAGGAGCAGGAAAAGCGTCATCAGGGCGGCTCCAAGTGGATCGGCACGGCCGGGACCTCGCCCTACGGCGCGCACGGCTACAATCCCGAAGGCGTACGCATCGGCCAGGACAGCTCCCGCCACCGCCGCGCCGTCAAGGTCTGGGACAAGCGGGAATACAAGAACCTCGACGATTCGGTTGTTCTCGGCACGCGCAACATCAAGATCGCGCTCCGGCGTCTTAGGCGCTTCGCCCGCGAAGGCGCCGAGCTCGAGCTCGACATGCCCGACACCATCAATTCGACGGCCAACAACGGCGGCTATCTCGACATCAAGATGGTGCCTGAGCGCCACAACAAGATCAAAGTGCTGCTTTTCCTCGACATCGGCGGCTCGATGGACGACCACATCCGCACCTGCGAGGAACTCTTTTCGGCGGCCCACGCCGAGTTCAAGCACCTCGAATACTTCTATTTCCACAACTTCCTCTATGAGGGCGTCTGGAAGGACAACTACCGCCGTCACTCGGAGAAGCTTTCGACCTGGGAGGTGATCCACACCTACGGGCCGGACTACAAGGTGATCTTCGTCGGCGACGCCACCATGAGCCCCTACGAGATCGTCTATCCCGGCGGCAGCGTCGAGCACTGGAACGAGGAAGCCGGCCAGGTCTGGATCGAGCGCATGCTGGCGCACTACAAGCACGCCGTCTGGCTCAATCCGGTGCCTGAACGCCACTGGGACTACACGCCGTCGACCCAGATGACCCACCAGCTGATGGAAGGCCGCATGTACGGCCTCACCCTCGAAGGCCTCGATCAGGCCATGCGGGAACTGAACCGGTAGGGGTTACGCTCTTTCGTCACTCCGGAATTTGCGGAGCAAATGTCCGGAATCCAAGCCTGAGCTTTCGATTGTCGGAACGGAGCGCCAATTTCAGATGCCGCTGCATGGATTCCCGCATTCGCGGGAATGACGCCGTAACGCGCTTCGCTCTCTATTCCCGTTTCTGGCACCAGAACTGATACATGCCGAAGAACGTATTGGGGTATTGGCGTTCGACCTCCTGCCACTTGTCGAGGTCGGCGAGGTCCTGGGCCTCAGGAAAAATCTCGAGATAGCGGGCCGCCATCTGCGGATCGGAGATGTGAAAGCTCAGGAATTCCAGGCCCAACTGGCCCAACGACGCCGCGATCGATGGGATGGTGAAGGCGGTTTCCTGCGACGGGAACAGCAATTCCCGGCAGCCTGACAGCGAATAAAAATCGCGCGAATGCACGATGCCGCGGGCGGGATGGTCGGGCGCCAGGTCCAGCACCACCTGGCGCGCCTGGCGGATGGCGTCGGCGCCGAAGACATCGCCCGCCGCCGCTCCTTTCCCGACGCCGCTTTCGGTGATCGCCTCACGGGCGGCACGCACGCCCTGCCGCGCGGTTTCGCTGTAAAGGCCGATCTTCATGATACCGCCGGGCTCCAGGAGATCGACGAGGATACGCCAGCCGGCAACGGGATCCGCCATGCTGTGCAGAACGCCGACGCATTCGATCAGATGGTAGCGCTCGGTATGGCCACCCAGTTCTGCGATGTCGCCTTGGGCGAAGCGGACGTTGGTAAGCTGCATCTCCATCGCCATGCGCCAGGCGAAGGCGAGGCTCGGCTTACTGAGATCGATGCCGAGAACTTTCGAATCCGGGTACTGCGTCGCCACATCGATGGCGTGCTTGCCCGTGCCACAACCGGCAACCAGCGCATTGATCGGCCCTTCCGCGAAGGCCGGCAGCGGGCGTCCGGGCGATTGCGCCCTGAGGACGTCGCCCAGCGTGCCGGGCTGCTTGACGGCAACGGTCAGCCAGCGGGGATAGGGCCGGGTTTCGTACTGTTCCTGCGCCGCCGCCGAGATTTCGCCTTTTATCTCGGTGATGCTTTCGATGTTGTCGGCAATGTCGGATTCCAACATCTGGTCTGCCACCTGTTGACCGACCACGCCCATGACGAAGGCCGGCAGCCCCGCGACATCGGTCTGCAGCAGTTTCTCGGCGCCTTCCATATCGCCCAGCGGCCGGTAGCAAGCGGCGACCAGGATGATGCTCCAAAACGCCGTATCGGCGCTCATCGCCTGAGGCTCGAGCTGATCAAAGGCACGGCGGATGTCCTTCAGCAGCACACCGGCAATGGCGCCTTCGCCGGGCGTTTCGCGCCAGGCGTACTGCACGTTGTAGGCTTGCATCGCCAGGGCGGCGGCGAACTGGGGCTGGCGACCCACGGCCGCTTCGGCTGGGTAGGGTGCGACGCCTTCCTCGAGGATCACCCGGCGCAGGCGGGTCAGCACGAGTTCGAAATCCACGTCGACGATAATGGTGCGCGTCAACAGGCTGCGCACCAGAATGCTTGAGAAGAAGCCGTCGAAGACGCCGCCGGAAACGGCGGCCGCCAGGGCGTCGACGTTTTCCTCCTGGGCCATGGCCAGCAAGCCCTGGAACATTTCGGTGCGCTTGACCAGCGCGACGCCGGCGTTGACCAGGGACTGGTGGTCCGGGCCTTCACGCAGGAAAGCGTTCTCGATGGCCCGGCGCACGGCCTCCGGCACGGTGATGAAGGCGCCGCTCCTCAGCAGGTCCTGGAAGTTCTGGCGGAATGCCGGCTGCTCCGGCGCAATGGCGAGGGCGCGGGCAAAGGCTTCGAGCGCCCCGTCGTGCTCGCCCACTTCACGCAGCGCCACGCCCAGATTGGATTGGGCGCTGGGGTTGGTCGGCTGGATGGCGACGGCCCGCCGCAAGGCCTCGATGCCTTCGCCGACGTATTCGTTCTCCATCGCCAGGAGGCCGAGATTGGTATAGGCCTCGAAAAATTCGGGATTGATGGCCGTGGCGCGCCGGTAGGCGGCCAGGGCGCCGGCGGTCTCACCCTGGGCGCGAAGCGTTTCGGCGAAATTGAGATGGTATTGCGGATTGTCGGGCTGGGCCGCCAGGGCGCGCTGCAGGTGCTCGGTGGCGGCCGCCGGATCGCCGGTCTGGAAGGCGATCAGGCCCAGCAGATGATGGGCCTCGCCGTTCTCGGGTTCGGCCTCCAGCACGGCCTCGTAGGCCGCCTTGGCGCCCGCCAGGTCGCCGGCGCTGTGATGGGCGATGCCGGCTTCGAGAGCGGTCTGGCTGCCGCTGGCATCCTCCGCCTCGGGTCCGGCGGAGTTGGGATCTTGATCGGTCAAGGTCTCGTCCGTTTAAGGGAAATTCGGTTGGGCGGCTTCATAGCATGCCGCCCGCCGCTCCGCCAGCGTTGCCGAGACCGGTCTTAATGAAAATCCCGTGACGGGAAGCTGGCGGGATCGGCGACCGAGGGCAGCAGGGGGTGTTTCTCCGAAATCGACGGTTCGCTGTATCGCGAGGTCGGAAAGTTTTCCGTCTGGTCCTCCTGGTGGCCGTCGAGGTCGCCCAACAAGTCACTCAAATCCTCCAGGTGCCGGGCGACGATGTGGATGACGCGGCCCTCGCGCTGCACGATGCCGCGCACGCCGAGCAAGCGCGAGCGCATGACGATCTTGCGGTAGCGCTCGAACATCTTGGGCCAGACGATCACGTTGGCCACACCCGCCACGTCCTCCAGCGGGGCGAAGATGACGCCGCTGGCCGTGCCCGGACGCTGGCGGCAGATCACCAGGCCGGCGACCCGGATGGTCTGGTCGGTCTCGGTCGTGTTCAATGCCTCCGCAGTGATCATGCGCCGGGCCTGCAGGCGGCGGCGCAGCAGCTTCAGGGGGTGGGCCTTGAGGCTGAGGCGGACCGCCATGTAATCGTCGATCACCTCCTCCCCCAGACCCGCCGGCGGCAGCGTCACCTCGGGTTCGTTCTGCAAAGCCGTCTGATATTTGCGGGCTTCGCGCTGTTCCGCTGCCGCGAACAGCGGCAGTACGGTGTCGTCGAGCCCCTTGACCGCCCACAGCGCGGCGCGGCGGTCGAGGCCCAGCGAGGCGTAGGCGTCGGCCCGGGCCAGGCGTTCGAGCACCCGGGCCGAAAGGCCGGAGCGGCGCCACATCTCGCGCACCTCCTTGTAGCGCGCTGCCTTGCCCCCGCCGCGCGCCGCCACCAACGCCTCCGCCGATTCCTCCTTCAATCCCTTGATCTGCCTGAGTCCCAGCCGCAGGGCCACCCGGCCCTGTTCGTTCTTGGCGTCACAGGCTTCCAGCGTGCAGTCCCAGTTGCTGTGGTTGACGTCGACCGGGCGCACGATGGCGCCGTGGTCGCGGGCGTCGCGCACGATCTGGGCCGGGGCGTAAAAGCCCATGGGCTGGCTGTTCAAGAGCCCCGCCGCGAAGGCCGACGGGTAATGGCACTTGATCCAGGCCGAAACGTAGACCAAGAGCGCGAAACTGGCGGCGTGGGATTCGGGAAAGCCGTATTCGCCGAAGCCCTCGATCTGCTTGAAGCAGCGCAGCGCAAACTCCTCCTCGTAGCCGCGCCCCTTCATGCCTTCGATGAACTTGTCGCGGAAGCCGTAGATCTGGCCGGTCTTGCGGAAGGTCGCCATGGCGCGGCGCAGGCCGTCGGCCTCGGACGGCGAAAAGCCGGCGCCGACGACGGCGATCTTCATGGCCTGCTCCTGAAAGAGCGGCACGCCCATGGTCTTGCCCAGCACGGCCTCCAGTTCGGCGGAGGGGTAATCGACCTGTTCCTCGCCGCTGCGCCGCCGGAGGTAGGGGTGCACCATGTCGCCCTGGATCGGGCCGGGCCGCACGATGGCGACCTCGATCACCAGGTCGTAGAAATTGCGCGGCTTGAGGCGCGGCAGCATCGACATCTGGGCCCGGCTTTCGACCTGGAAGACGCCGACCGAATCGCCCCGGCAGAGCATGTCGTAGACGCGGGGGTCCTCCGCCGGCACGTCGGCCAGCGTCAAGGACCGCCCGTGGTGGCGTTCGATCAGGTCGAAGGCGCGGCGGATGCAGCTCAGCATGCCCAGCGCCAGGACGTCGACCTTCAGGATGCCCAGGGCGTCGATGTCGTCCTTGTCCCATTCGATCACGGTGCGGTCGTCCATCGCCGCGTTGGCGATGGGCACGACGCTGGAGAGCGGCCCCCGCGTCATGACGAAGCCGCCGACGTGCTGCGAGAGATGGCGCGGGAAACCGCGGATTTCGACGGCCAGTTCCAGCGCCTGCTGCAGCCGGGGATCGGTCGGATCGAGGCCGGCCTCGCGCACCTGTTCGTCCTTGAAGCCATCCCGGCTCCAGCCCCAGGCCATGCCCGAGAGCGCCGCGCCGACGTCCTCCGAGAGGCCCAGGGCCTTGGAGATCTCGCGCACGGCGCTCTTGGTGCGGTAGCTGATGACGGTGGCGGTGAGTGCGGCCCGGTCGCGGCCGTATTTCTGGTAGATGTACTGGATCACCTCCTCGCGGCGCTCGTGTTCGAAATCGACGTCTATGTCGGGCGGCTCGTTACGCTCGGCCGAGACGAAGCGTTCGAACAGCAAATCGACGCGGTCGGGATCGACCGCCGTGACGCCGAGGCAGTAGCAGACCGCCGAGTTGGCCGCCGAGCCGCGGCCCTGGCAGAGGATGCCGCGCGCCCGAGCGAAGCAGACGATGTCGTGCACGGTGAGGAAATAGGGCGCAAACCCCAGTTCACCGACCAGTTTCAGCTCGTGCTCCAGCAATCCCCGCACCTTGTCGGGGATGCCGTCGGGATAGCGCTTCGCCGCCCCTTCCCAGGTCAGGCGCGTAAGCTCGCTGTGCGGCGTCTCGCCGGGGCTGACGGTCTCATCGGGGTATTCGTAGGCCAGCTCGTCCAGGCTGAAGTCGCAGAGACCGGCGATTTCGGCGCTGCGGGCGACGGCGTCGGCGTAGCCCCCGAACAGCCGGGCCATCTCGGCCGGCGTCTTGAGGTGCCGTTCGGCGTTGGCGTGCAGGCGGAAGCCGGCCTCGGCCACCGTGCAGTGTTCGCGGATGCAGGTCAGCACGTCCTGCAGCGAACGCCTCAAGGGATCGTGGGCATGCACGTCGTTGGTCGCCACCAAGGGTGTGCCGTGGGCCTGCGCCAGGGCCGAAAGCCGGGCGATGCGGGCGGCGTCATCACCCCGGTAGAGGTGCCGGGCGGCAAGGTAGACATGGGCCGAGGCGTGGGCCCGGCGGCGAATGGCGGCCAGCGCCCCGGCGAAACTCTCCGCCTCCTTATCCAGATCGGCCGGCGGCACGACGATCAGGACCTGATCGCGCCCGGCCCCGAACACCGGCCCGAACAGGTCGTCCAGGGCGAACCAGCATTCACCCTTGGGCGCCCGGCGGTTGCCCAGCGTCAGAAGCTCCGACAGCCGCCCGTAGGCCGCCCGGTCGCGCGGGAAGCAGATCATCTCCGGCCCGTCCTCCGGCAGCAGGCGGCAACCGACGAGATAGGGCACGCCCGCCGCCTTGGCCGCCACGTGCCCGCGCACGACCCCCGCCAGGGAATTGCGGTCGGCGACCGCCGCCGCCGCGTGCCCCAACTCGGCGGCCCGCGTCACCAGTTCCTCCGGGTGCGACGCGCCGCGCAGGAAACTGAAGTTCGAGGTCACTTCCAGTTCGACGTAAGCGAGGTTGGCTGTCATGCGAATACTCCATGTATGAACCAGCGGGGGGCGCGGGTGGGGCGGGGTTCGGGGGCGTTGTCGTTGGCGGATATCTCGTCCTCGCCCATGAGATAAAGCCCTTCGCGGAAGAGCCAGAAGCGGCGGCCTTCCGTGTCCTCGATGCGGTAGTAGTCACGCGTCAGGTGGCTGCGGTCCTCGCCCGGCGGGGCTTTGTCGCGCCACCACTCGGCGGCGATGCGTTCGGGCCCCTCGGCATGGACGACGCGGTGCACCAGACGGCGCCAGCGGAACAGCACGGGCGGACCGTCCGGCACCTCGGCCACGGCCTCGATGGCCTGGGGTTGGGGGAACAAACGCAAGGGTCGGGGCCGGACGCTGCGCGCCGGTGCGGTCTCGGACGTCAATTCCGGCGCGCTGTCCGGCGGGGTGCGGCCGCTGAGGGCCGAGACGGGAATGCCGGCACGTTCGGGGATGTGACTGGCGCGGTTTTCCAGGCGCACGACGCTGCCCCGCCCGAGACGGGTTTCCAGACGGTCGACCAGGCGGTCGACCTGCTGGCCCTGCTGGCGGTCGAAACCGCCGCCGCGGCCGCCGTCCGAGAGATCAAGCTGCGCCGCCGCCAGCGGTTCGACCACGGGCGCCGCCAGCGTCATGACGTCGACGCCGAAGCCGAGATCGAGCTTATCGAGGTGTTCGGCGAACAGGCGCTGCAGGTGGCCGGGATCGCGCACCGGGCGGCTGGTGCCGACGGCGGCGCGGGCAATACCGCCGTCCGAGCGGTAGAGCGTGAATTCGGCCCGGCGCAGGCCCAACCGTTCGTGCGCCAGGCGTGCGGCCATGTGGTCCAAGAGACGCGCGAGGCCGGCGGCGACGTCGTCGAGCTGGCCGATGGCCTCGGGGAAGGCAAGGCGTACGCGGTGGGCCGTTACCGGCAGGCGCGGCGAGACCGGTTCGGCCTGACGGCCCAGGGCCTGGTCGAGGCGGTTGAGCAGCCCCTCGCCGAAGCGCGCCGCCAGGGGCCCGCGCGGCAGGTCGTAGAGATCGCCGACGCGGCGCACGCCCAGCCGGTCGAGCCCTTCGTTGACCTGGGCGCCAGGACGCAGCGCCGCCACCGGCAGCGCCTTCAGGGTTTGGCGGTGCGCGCCCGGCGCGACGACAATCCCGTCTCCCCCCTCGCCCCCATAACGCGCCACGCCCCAGGCGGCACCCGGCGTGTCGGCCAGCGCCGCCCGGGCCGCGAAGCCCTGGCCGCGCACCCGCGCCAGCAGGTCCTCCAGCAGCGTATCTTCGCCGTCAAACAGGTGGCCGCAGCCCGTGACGTCGAGCCAGACCCCGGCCCCGGCGGCGGGCTCCGACGGCGGTTCCGCCGCCGTCCACGGCGTGTAGCGGCCGCACCAGTCGGCCAGGCGCTCGAGGGCGCGGGCGTCGCGGTCGGGATCGGCGGGCGTGGTTTCGACGTTGGGCACGATGGCGCGGGCGGCGGCCAGCGTCAGGCCGGGCACCAGGCCGCCCGAGGCCGCCGGGGCGTTGACCGCCGCCAGCCGGATGCCGCCGTGCGCCGCCGTAATCACGGCCAGCGGCTTAGAGCGCCAGGCCGGACGGCGAAGGCTCGCCCGGTCGGTCGCGAAGGTCGGCAGCCACAGCGCGGCGACGCGCGCCGTCTTTGTCGCTTCCGGGGCCGTCTCCGACTTCGCCGGTTCCATCACATAGTTGTCCATCGCGCCACTCCACGGGCCACGTTCTTGGTTCGCCTTCCGTCTCGCCGCCCCGCACGCGCAGCAGCCGGAGTTGCCAGCGCGCGCCCTCTCCGTTCGTCATCCCGCCCGCCCGTCCTGCTTCCACTCGGCCCGGTTCCACCTGCCATCGCGTCGCCGCGGCGCTCGACGGCAGGCCCCGCTCCGCGCCCCGCAGCACCAGGCAGGTGACGCCGCTGCTCTCGGCGGCCAACTGCAGGCGGCGGCTGGCGGTGAAATCGAGGCCGTCGACCTCGCCCAGCACGGCGGCCAGCGCCGGGCTGCGCAGGCCCTCCTCCATGGCCCACAGCACGTCGGCGTCGCGCTTCGCCCGGACCAGCAGCAGGCGCTCCTCGTCGAGGCCGAAGGCGGCGAGGCCGGGGGCATACAATTCGCCGTTCTCGTGGGCGTCCCAATGGCGGCGGCACCAGAGCGCGGGTTGGTCTTGGGCGGGTCCGGCCCGGTCCGCCTCGCCGCCGCTTTCCGCCCGGCCCAAAAGCCCCAGCAAGGCGGCGGCGAACCCGGCGGCGGCGCCGTTCGCGCCGGCCGTGCCGGTGATCTCGTGCAAGCTCCCCCGCGCCAGCCCGCCCGCCGGCAGCAAGCCGTCCAGCGCCGGACTGAGTTCCACCCGCCCGCCGCCGCCGGCCTTCATGCCGGCGATCGTCCCCTTGCGCTCCATCGCCCGGATCTGCGCCTTGAGGTCGGCAATGACGTCCGGACTGACGTCGCGCGTGTCGGCGGCATCGGGTGCGTTCGTATTGGCGGCGGCTGGCGGCGATCGCATGGCGGTCCTTCCTCCCGAAACAGACAGAGTTCCCGATGGCGGCAATCGGCCCAATTGCAGCAACCGGGATGACGATTCGTTCCGGAGAAACCCCTCCCCCGGCAAACCGTTCTCAATTTTGCGAATGTTCTCGTTTTGTTCTAATTTGACTCGAGGGAAGAGTCAAGGCGGGAAACATCTTGACGAAAAACTAGCCAGATATTAAATCTAGATTTATAAACTAGATAGGAAAAGCCGATGCCGCCGACCCGTTGGTCCCTACAGGACGCCAAGAACAAATTCAGCGCCGTTGTCGACGCCGCCCGTGAGGGCAAGCCGCAGATGGTGACGCGCCACGGCAAACCCGCCGCCGTCGTCGTATCGGCGGAGGAATACGAACGGCTGCACGACCTCGAGCGGGCGGCCGCCCCCTCCTTCGCCGATCTATTGCTGGCCATGCCGAGGGACGACGAGGCGTTCGAGACCGCTCCGCTAGAGCCGCGCGAGGTCGACTTCTGATGTTTCTCCTGGACACCGTGGTCCTCTCCGAACTCAGGAAGAAAAACCGCGACGCCAATCTGGAGCGCTGGATCGCCGGCCGGCACACCGCCGACCTCTACCTCAGCGCCGTCACCATCGGCGAGATCGAGCGCGGCATCGCGCTGCAGGAAAAGAAGGACCCGGCCTTCGCCCGCGCCCTGGCCAACTGGCTCGACCGGATCCTGAGCCTCTACGCCGACCGCATCCTGGCCGCCGACACCAACGTCTGCCGCCGCTGGGGCCGCCTCAGCGCGGCACTCGGCCACGGTGGCGCCGACCTGATGATCGCCGCCACGGCCCAGGAACACGGCCTCACCGTCGCCACCCGCAACATCCGCCACTTCGAACCGACAGGCGTGGCGGTGGTGGATCCGTTTGGGGAGTGAGTGAATTGGGAATATTGTCGCAGGAACGTGACGCCAGAATTCCCCCGGAACGCCAACTAAATTTCACTACAAAACTTCAAATTTCCTCTTTTTAGCCCCCATTTCCCAGATGAACTCGTTAATCGATGCCCTGAGATGGAGATT
>CAYOAD010000143.1:0-10793 GCA_964401845.1 uncultured Rhodospirillaceae bacterium
GCTGGCACGCCGAGGCGTCCCAGTACCTGCAGCAGGGCGAAGCCCGTTTCCGGGTCATAGGCCGTGACATCGGCCCGCGCCGCAACGCCGCTGTTGGTGGTGAGCCAGATTTCCGTGGCTTCGGTTATGAGATAGCCGATGGTGAGAACGAGCCCGCTGTCGCCGATCACCACGGCATTGCCGCTGCGTTCGGTGCCGAGGATCGGCGCCGTGAAGGCATCGGGCGGGATGCGCGAATGTAGCGCGACGACCGACGAAAGGGCGGCGTCCAAGTCGTAGTTGCATGTCGCCGGGTTCGGTTGGGCGGCGGCCGGGATTTCCCAATCTTCAATTTCAGTCATGCGATACCAAGCTTATCATCGTTCCTGCGAGAGGCTTACCAGTTCTCGATGTGGGGCCGCAAGTCGACTTCGAATGTCCAGGCCGAACGGCCCTGAGCGGCAATCGACCAGTAGGTCTCGGCGATGTCGTCGGGGGAGAGGAAGAATGCGTCAGGCTTGTCCGGCATACGCTCGCGCGAACGCGGCAGGTCGATGGCGCCGTCGATGATGGCGTAGAAAACATGGACGCCGTCGGGCGCGAAATCCCGGGCCAGCGATTGCGCTAGGCTGCGCTGGGCCGCCTTGCCGGCGGCGAACGCGGTGGTCAGCGGCTTGCCCCTGAGCGATGCCGTTGCACCCGTGACGCCGATCACGCCGCCGCCTTCGGATGCCGCCATGGCGGGCGCGAGATCCTTGGCCCAATGGAACAGGCCGAGGGCGTTGATCTCCAGCGTCGCCATGAAGTCTTCGGGCGTGACGTCGCGGATGGAACCGCGTGTGCCGGAGCCCGAATTGTACATCAGGGCGGTAGGCTCTCCCATATCACTTTGAATTCGGGTCAGCGTTTCAGCGACCTGGCGGCCATCTGTGGTGTCGCAGGCATAGGTGCGGCAATTGGCAACGCCTTCCGTCACGGCGTCGAGACCAGCCTGGCCGCGGGATATGGCCGCCACGGCGTAACCGCCTTGGGCAAAACGGCGAACCAGCGCGCCACCCAGGCCGGGGCCGACGCCGACGACGATACAAACCGGCTTGCTCATGAACATTCCCCCAATTCCGAGCAGTCGAACTTAGTCAATAATATGGGGTTATTCGGAGCGCTCTTCCAGGCTCTTGGGGTTGGCGGGCGCGGAAAAAAACCCCTCGGTATCGCCGCTGGCGAAGGTTAGGCCCGCATCGAGAAGAGCGCCGTCGGGTACCCTTTCAAGCGGCGTGTAGCCGGGATGGTGATGCTCGATCACCGGATCGTTGCGGGCGGCGTTGTAACAATAGATCAGGGTCCAGCGGCGCTTATCGGAGTGGTTGGCATCCGAGCGGTGCAGCGTGTTGCAGTGAAAGAACAGGCCGTCGCCGGGCGCCATTTCGCAATGGACCAACTCCAGACGTTCTTTGACAGCCGCCACCCGGTCGAGGTCGGCGCCGACCTGGGCGCCCGGCGTGATGTCGTGATCGATCCTGCCCAAGGCGTGGGAGCCCTTCAGCACCTGCAGACAGCCGTTCTCCGGCGTCGCCTGGTCGAGCGCGATCATGACGCTCGCCATCAACGGCTCGAGGCAGCCGTTGTGGTACCAGTAACCGTAATCCTGGTGCCATTCCCAGGCGCCGCCCTCGCGGGCGTTCTTGGCCGTCAGTTTGGAGTGATAGTGGTAGACCTCCCCGCCCAACAGTTTCTCCATCGTGCCGACAACGCGTTCCGACCGGGCGGCCAGGCCGTAGACGCTGTCGCCGGGGTGGTTCCAGGTCATCATGCGGGTGGCGCCGCCGTCATTGTCTTGCCGGGCGTATAGGTTGTCGGCGATTTTGGGGTCGCGCTCCATCGCCGTGCGCAAAAGCTCGACCTCCGCCTCGTCGAACAGGCCAGGCACTAGGACATAGCCGTCCCGCCGGTAGGCATCGTGCTGCTCGGCAGACAGTTTCATTTGCGTCATGGACCCACCTTAGAAGAGATCGTCATTTACCGCCATCGGCGGCGCCGGCCTGACTGCGATCGCGCAACACGCGCTTGATGATCTTGCCGTTGGCGTTGCGGGGCAGGGGATTGGCGGACAACGTGAAGAAATCCGGCACTTTGTAATCCGAAATGCGCGCGGCGCAATAATCCGCTACGGTTTGGGCGTCGAGCTTTCCGTTCTCCGTCACGATGAAGACGTGGATCTTCTCGCCCAGCACGGGATCGGGCCGGCCGATCACGGCGCATTCGATAATGTCCTCGTGGTGCGACAGCATGTTTTCGATCTCGGCGCTGTAGATGTTGTAGCCGCCCCGGATGATCATGTCCTTCTTGCGGTCGAATACGCGGACATAGCCCTCGGCATCGAGGCTGCCGATGTCGCCGGATTTCCAGTAACCGTCGGTAAACTCGCGCGCCGTGGCTTCCGCGTTGTCCCAGTAACCCGGCACCACCATGGGCCCGGCGATCCACAACTCGCCGCTCTCTCCCGCCGCCACGTCGGCGCCGTCGTCATCGACGATCCGTACCTCGCCGCAGGGCACGACCTGGCCGACGCTGTCTGGGCGGCTGGCGATATCGCCGATGGGCAGGCAGGTGGTGGGCGAGGTGGTTTCGGTGGCGCCGTAGGCGTTCATCAGTTTGAGGTCGGGCAGCAGTTCGGCCAGGCGGGTGATGGTGTCCTCCGGCATCGGTGCGCCGCCGAAGCTGCCGATGCGCCAGGCCGAAAGGTCATATTGGCTGAAATCGGCACGCAGCAGGCAGAGGTTATACATCGCCGGCACCATCATGGTGTGGCTGATGCGCTCGGCGGCCATCAGTTCGACCATGCCGGCGGCGTCAAACTCGCGCATCATGACGGTGCGCCCTCCGATGCCGATCATGGTGTGGATCAGGGCGCAGAGTCCGGTGACGTGGCTCGCCGGGACCACCAGCAGCGTGCTGTCGTCGGGGCCCAGTTCCATGCAGACCTTGTAGTGCAGCACCGTGTGGATGATGTTGAGGTGCGTCAGCATGGCGCCCTTGGGCTGGCCCGTGGTGCCGGAGGTGTAGAGAATGACCGCCGGGTCGTCCTCATTGACCGCCGCCGCCGCCGGCGTGGCCGACGGTTTGGAGAGGTCGGCGAACGGCAATGCGCCCGGCGCCTCGCCGCCGATGACAAAGGCGTGCTCCAGGCCGGACAGCCAGTCACGCGGCGGCAGCCGGTCGGCAAGGCCGGCTTCGAACAGCAATACCGTGGCGCCGCAGTGATTGAGCGCGTATTCCAGCGCCGGGGTTTGTTCGCGGATGTTGATGGGCACCGATATGGCGCCGAGGCGCGCCGCCGCCATGACCGCAGCGACGTATTCACAGCGATTGGCCATCAGGACGGCGATGCGGTCGCCCGCCGTGACGCCCAGGGCCGCAAGATTGCCCGCGATGCGGTTCACCAGGCCATCCAACGCACCGTAGGTCAGGCGCGTTTCCCCCTCCACGACCGCCTCGCGTTCGGGGCCGAGCGCGACGGCCTCGACCAGCATCCGATCGAGGCTGGCGGGACGATCCACGAAGCACTTCATGCGGCGGTCGCCGAAATGCGTTTCGTCGCCGATTTCGAGCGGAATGGGTCGTGACCAAGTCATCGGGCGTGTTTCAGGCAACGGGAAGCGGTCAGATCATGTAATCGTGGGCTTCGAAGCGCGCGCCCTCGAGGTCATAGCCGGCTTCGCGCCAGGCATCGAGACCGCCGGCCATGTTGACGAGGTCGGCGAAGCCCGCCTTCTGAAGCTGTTTGATCGCCGCCGCCGAACGTTTGCCGACGGCGCACATGAAGACCATGCGGGGACCTGAGATCGGCGGGAAAACGTCGGGGTCTAGAAATGACAGCGGATGCAGCAGCGCGCCCGGCACGTGCTCGTATTCGTACTCCTGCGGCTCCCGCACGTCGATCAGAACCGCCTCGCCGTCGGCCAGCCAAGCCTGCACCTCGGCCACCCCGGCTTCGGTAATATCCGGATTTGTGCCACCGGTTTCTGAGGAATCGCGTTCGTTCATGGGTCTATCCAAGTGTGATGCCGTCCATAATAGGCCGATTGACGTTGTGTCGCATAGGCGTTGGGTGCGGCTCGTGCTAGCCTTTATTTTGGACGCTGGATAGTTGAACGCCTGGATAGGAGAGTGGGATCATGGCGAAGCGTTGGGTAAATCGGCCCGAGGGCTCCAACTGGGGGGATTTCGGGGAAGACGACCAGTTGGGCCGGATCAATCTGCTGACGGCGGAGCGCGTCCGCGCCGCCGCCGCCGAGGTCCGGGACGGCCAGACGTTCTGTCTCAGCCTGCCGCTGGATTATCCCGGCGGCAACGTGCTCAACGCGCGCCGCCATCCGCCCCGCCTCAGTCCCACCGAACTGGACGGCGAGGAGTGGATGAACTACCCCATGAACCGCTTCATCGACAACGCCACCGACGTGATCTGCGACGATCAGGTCCTGCTCTGCCTGCAATACTCCACCCAATGGGACGCCCTGGCGCATGTCGGCAGCCACTTCGATGCCGACGGCGACGGCGAGGCGGAGCGGGTTTTCTACAACGGCTTCCGCGCCGGCGAGCACATTCTGGGTATCGACCATGCCGGCGATACCGGCGCCCACGCCCTCTCTATCGACAACTTCGCCGCCCGGCCGATCCAGGGGCGCGGCGTATTGGTCGACCTTGCCAAGCACTTTGGCCGCGACCGCAAGGCGGTCGACTACGACGATCTGATGGGCGTGATGGAAGCGGATGGCGTCGCGGTGGAGGAGGGCGACATGCTGTGCCTGCGCACCGGTTTCGCCGAACTGATCGTGGAAATGGAACACCATCCGGACAAGTCGGTGCTGGACACCTCCTGCGCCGCCCTTGACGGCAGCGACGGCCGGCTGCTGCAGTGGATCAGCGACAGCGGCATCGCCGCGATTTGCGCCGACAACTACGCCGTCGAAAATTATCTCGGTAAGGGCAGCGAAACACCATGCTCGGCCCTGCCGCTCCACGAGCACTGCCTCTTCAAACTCGGCCTGCCGTTGGGCGAACTCTGGTTCTTCAAGGATCTGGCGGAATGGCTGCAAGCGGCGGGCCGCAGCCGTTTCATGCTGACCGCGCCGCCGCTGCGCCTGCCCCGGGCCGTCGGTTCACCCGTCTCGCCCGTCGCGACCGTCTAAGAAAAGGAAGCCAACCCGCATGCGCGATTTTCATCTACCCGGCCGCTCGACCGTTCACGGCCTCAACGGCATGGCCGCGACCTCGCATCCCCTGGCGACGCTGGCTGCGGTCGACACCTTGCGGGCCGGCGGCAACGCCGTCGATGCCGCCATTGCCGCCAGCGCCGTCTTGTGCGTGGTGGAACCGCAATCGACGGGCATCGGCGGCGACTGCTTCGCCGTCTATGCACCGGGCGGCGACATGGCCGAGGCCGTCGCCGTCAACGGTTCCGGTGCGGCGCCCGCCAAGGCCGATGTACAATGGTATGTCGACGAAGGCATAGAACGCATTGGCCTGACCTCGCCCCATGCGGTCAGCGTACCCGGCGCGGTCGCCGCCTGGTCCCGGCTGCTGGCCGATCACGGCACGATGGGATTCGAAACGGTTCTGGCGCAGGCCATCGGTTACGCCGACGAGGGTTTTGCGGTATCGCCCCGCGTGGCGCACGACTGGCAGGCGTCCATCGACACCATCAGCCACGACGCCAATGCCGCCGAACTCTACCTGCCGGACGGCAGGCCGCCGGAAATCGGTGAAATCAGACGCAACCAAAAACTGGCCGAAACGCTGCGCACCATCGTGTCGGAAGGCCGCGATGGCTTCTACACGGGCTGGGTCGCCGAAGACCTCGTGGCGCACCTCAATTCCCTGGGCGGCCTGCATTCGCTGGACGATTTCGCCGCTCACGACACCGAGGTCCTCCAGCCCATCCGCACGAGCTATCGCGATTACGAGATTTCTACCGTGCCGCCCAACAATCCCGGGATCACGACGCTGATCATGCTCAATATCCTGGAAGGCTTCGATCTTGCCGCCCTGGATCCGCATGGCGCAGAGCGGTTGCACCTGCTGGGGGAGGCGACACGGCTTGCCTTCAATGCGCGGGAAACCTACGTCGGCGATCCGCGCCAGACGGACGTGCCGCTGGATAAGCTCTTGTCCAAGGAGTTCGCCGCCGAACTAAGGGCTAATATCAGCCCCGATAAGGCGCTGGAGATGGACTACATCCGGCCGCCCGGCCACCCCGACACGATATACCTTACCGTGGTCGACAGGGACCGCAACGCGCTTTCCTTCATCAACTCCGTCTTCTATCCCTTCGGTTCAGGCATCGTCAGCCCCCAGACCGGCGTGCATCTGCAGAACCGGGGCGCGGGGTTCCGCATCGAGCCCGGCCATCCCAACTGCATCGCGCCGGGCAAGCGGCCGCTGCACACCATCACGCCGGGCATGCTCAGCCGCGACGGGCGCAGCGTCATGCCCTATGGCGTCATGGGCGGCCAATACCAGTCCGTCGGCCAGTCGCAGGTGGTGACCAACGTGGTCGATTTCGGCATGGACCCGCAGGCCGCCCTCGATATGCCGCGGTCGTTCCATTTCGACGAAACCTTCCAGCTGGAAAGCGGCATTTCAGCCGAGGCTGAAGCGGAACTTCAGGCGCTGGGACATGCCACTGCACGCATCGCCACGCCCCACGGCGGCGGCCAGGCTATCTGGATCGATTGGGACAAGGGCACGCTCGCCGGCGGTTCCGATTCGCGCAAGGACGGCGCCGCCAGCGGCTATTAGAATCTTCGTCAGGGTGCCGGGTCAGAGAGAATCCAAATTTTGCAGTCATGGCGGATACAGGGACGCCTTCATCTCGCGTTTCAGGACCTTGCCGTAACTGCTTTTGATGAGTTCGGGAACAAAATGCACGTCCGACGGCAATTTGAAGGAAGCGATCGATTTGCCGCACCAGTCGACAATCTCCGCAGCATCAACTGCCGTGTCCGGTCGCAAAACGATGGCCGTCGCAATTCTTTCGCCCCACTCCGTATCGGGAATGCCAAAAACCGTCGCCTCGGCGACGGCGGGGTGGCGGTGCAGAATTTCCTCGATTTCCCGCGGATATACGTTCGTTCCGCCCTTGATGATCATGTCTTTCAGGCGATCGGTGATGTAGAGATAACGGTCCTCGTCGAGATGTCCGATATCGCCGGTGTGCAGCCAGCCGTTGCGCAGTGTTTCCGCCGACGCCTCGGGCGCGTTCCAATAGCCCTGCATGACCAAATCGCCATGCACGACGATTTCACCGGGCACGTTTGGCGGCGACGGACGATCTTCGGAATCGACAACATCCAGCTGAACACCAAAACATTCGACGCGGACCGAAGACAAGCGCTGCTCCTCGACGGCTGATTTGGCGACGTGTTCGGCCTTCGGCAAGAACGAAACCGCCAGCGGCGCTTCACCCTGGGCATGGACGCCGGTAAAGACCGGCCCGAAACGCCTGAGTGCTTCGCGTAGGGGCTCAAGGTACATCGGGGCGGCGCCGTACATGACGGTCTTGAGACTGGAAAGGTCATGCTCGGCGGGCCAGGAACCATCGAGAAGCCTCTGGATCATGGTCGGAACCAGACACACCTTGGTCACCCGGTAGCGTTCGATCAACGCGTAGAAGTTCTCCGGCGTGAAACGGTTGAACGACGGGAATACGTTGACGCCGCCAACCGCAACCTGATGAAAAACAAGCAAGCCGGCGGCATGGCTCATCGGCGTGACAAATGCCATGCAATCGTCCGGCTCGGGCGGAAAGATGTCGATCAACTGCGCCGACACCATCGCGCCGAGCGATCTGTGGGTGTGCATCGCGCCTTTGGGATGACCCGTGGTCCCGGAGGTGAAAAAAATCCAGGCCAGCGTATCCCCAGTGACGGGCATATCGCTCATCGGTGCCGATTGTTCGATCAGTTCTTCGTAGTCGTGAACGCCGGCTTCGTCGATAGAGGCGCGGTCCATCGCGATGAAGTATTCAAGCGTTGGTATCCGGTCGCGGACCCCAAGCAAGGGCGCCACGCGCGGCGCGCTGCACAAAACCGCACGGGCGCCGCAATCGTCCAGCATGTAGGCGTGCTCGGCCGGGTGCAGCCGGTTGTTCACCGGGACGATGGTCAGGCCCGCCCGTAAAGGCGCCAATAGGCACTCCAGGGACCGGGGTTCCGTATCGACGATCAAACCAATCCGGTCGCCCGGCTGCAGGCCAAGCCGGCGCAAGCCGTCCGCCAGCCGCCCGACGCGGTCATTGAGCGACGCGTAATCCAGCCTCTCGTCGCCGTGACATATCGCAGTGGCGTCCGGGGCACGCCGGGCCGCGCGGGTCAAATAGTAAGACAGGTTCACCATGCCACGCTGTCCGAAATCCGAGGCGGTTGCGGGGCTAACGACCGGGCCAGGCCGGGTCGCGCTTCTCCAGAAACGCCGCGATGCCCTCTTCACTATCCGCCGCCGCAGCGTTGCGGGCCGCCACCTCCCCGGCAAACTCGTAGGCGGCGGCCGTTTCCAGCTCAAGTTGGCGGTAAAACGATTTTTTGCCGAGGGCGATCGCGTAGGGGGATTTTGCGGCAATTTCATCCGCCAGCGAATCCACGGCCGCATCAAGTTTATCGGGCGCTGCGACTTCGTTGACAAGCCCCATGCGCAAGGCCGTTTCGGCAACTTCCAGACGGCCGGTAAGCAGCATTTGCATAGCATGCTTTCGCCCGACGGTCCGGCTGAGGGCGACGGACGGCGTGGAGCACCAGGTGCCGATATTGACGCCGGGTGTAGCGAATTGCGCCTCCGTCGAGGCGATGGCGAGATCGCACGTGGCGACCAGCTGGCAGCCGGCGGCGGTCGCAATGCCGTGGACCCGGGCGATCACAGGCTGCGGCAGCCGGGTCATACCCTGCATCATCCGGTTACAACGCTCGGCCAACTCACGGGCGAATTCGGAGGCGTTCTCGTTGGCCGACAGAATTTCCTTCAAATCATGGCCCGTACAGAAAAACCGGCCCTCGCCGGCGAGCACAACGACCTTGACCGCACGGTCGTCCTCGAGACGGGTCCACAGCGCCTGCAATTCGGCGATAAGGTCCAGGGACAAACTGTTGCCAAAGTCTGGTCTGTTCAGGATTGCATAGAGGACGCCGTCCCGCTGCCTGGTTTGCAACACCTTTTTCTGATTGTTCGATCCGCTCACTGGCCAACACCTCCCTATCCAGGCACTCAAACTAGATTAATCCTCGAACGAGGATACGTCGATCTGGGCCCAATCGCCGATGTCATAGGCTGCAAATATTTGTTTGAGCCGGCCCGTTTGTGCAAGACGCCTGATACCCTCCGAGAAAAACTTTGAGCGCGATATTGCCTGGTCGTTGTTGGGACTGAAGGCCAGGTAGATCGGTACGTGCTTGCCGAATACCATGGTCCGCTCAACGGTGAGCTTTTCGGCCGAGGCGGAATCCGTTCGTTTGCGTTCCAGCATGTCGTAAAGCCCGATCACCACGTCGACGCGGTTCCGCACCATCATTTTGATCAGTCTTTCGAACGGCTTGGCGCCGAACACTTCGATAACGCCCTTGTTTTTATTGGCCTCGATGTAACGTTGATAGGCGGGCCGCCAGCGTTCACCACCGACCACGCCCCAGACGACTTTCTCCAGGCTTTCGACGCCGCTGAACTCGAACGGGAAATCGCGCCGCCGAAGAACGCCGATGGCATAATAGACCACCGGCAGGGACGTGCTGACGAGATTGTACTTCTTTACGGCGGTGGGCGGCAGCAGCAGAAAATCGAGGTTGCCGGCGTTGAGTTCCCGGACGAGCCGGGTTTTAGGTAGCACCTTCAAGGTTACGCCAACGCCCGCCGGGCGGCCGATTTCCCGGAGGATGTCAATGACGTAGCCGTGTTGCCCGTCGACACCCGGATCGCAGACGACAGGGCATTGGGTACCGTGAAATCCAAACCTCAGTTCTTCGGCTTCAGCGGTGGTCGAAATTTGTATGGAGCTGAGAATGGCCAACAGTACCGCGACGGCCAGGCTGGAAACAGACGGGTTACTCTTGATGCTGTCGGACGTCGGCATGGCACTCTCGAGAATCACTTGTTCGCGGCAGCGTCCCCCAACGTCACAACTGGACCACAAGGCACGATATCATGCACTGCAAATGTACGTGATAGGTATTTCAGGTGGATAAAGCTAGGCGCTGACGGCGAGGGTGCGGAAAGGATCGATGAAGACCTCGGCGCGTTCGATGGAGGCCTCGTAGGCGGCCACGCTGGTTTCGACGAAGGTGCTTCGGCTGCGGCCGGTGTCGGGCGCAATTTCCTGGGCGATCATTTGGGTGAGGAACCCGCTGCTGGTTGCTTGAAAGTTGCGCCGCTCGTGTTTCGCTTCGCGGCGTTCGGCGGTTCGGCGGTCCTGATCGTCGCGGGGGTCGGCGGCCCGGCGGCGGTCCCGGAGGTAAGTGACGTTGCCTTCCGAGCGCCGGAAGCGCGGCTCGATCGCTTCGGGTTCCGCGACGGGGCGGCGCGCCTGGCTTTGGTTCGCCATCTGCTGGGCAAACGCCTCCGCGGCCGGAACAGCGGATTCCGGCCGGACGATTTGTGCCGGCAAGGCGGCGTGCTGGACGACAGTAGGCGCGTTTGCGGTTGTCACGATCCCGTTGAAGTCATCATCTTTGGCGGCCGGCGGGGTGGTCCCCGTCTCTTGCCGCGTTTTGCCCTTATTCGAGCTTCAACGGTAATGCCTAAATATTACCTAAAAGTTTAGATAATTTTTCAAA
>CAYOAD010000144.1:0-10731 GCA_964401845.1 uncultured Rhodospirillaceae bacterium
TTGAAAAGTGGGAATTCGCCTCAATGACCATTTTGCAGAGCCAGACCGATACCCGGGCGTCGCAGTTCAAGGAAAATGCTGCCGTCATGGGCACGCTGGTCGACGACTTGCGGGAGCAGGTTGGGGCGGTCAAGCAGGGCGGCGGCGAGCGGGCCCGGAAAAAGCACACCGACCGCGGTAAGCTTTTGCCGCGTGACCGCGTGCGTCATTTGCTTGATCCGGGATCGCCCTTCCTGGAGTTCTCCCAGTTAGCGGCGCACGGCATGTACAGCGGAGATATCTCCTCAGCCGGCGTCATCACCGGCATCGGCCGGGTTAAGGGCCAGGAATGCGTCGTCGTCGCCAACGACGCCACGGTCAAGGGGGGGAGCTACTTCCCCATGACGGTGAAGAAGCATCTCCGGGCCCAGGAGATCGCCAGCCAAAACAACCTACCGTGCATCTATCTCGTCGATTCCGGCGGCGCCAATTTGCCTTCCCAGGACGAGGTCTTTCCCGACCGGGAACACTTCGGTCGCATCTTCTATAATCAGGCCAACATGTCGGCGGCACGCATTCCCCAGATCGCCATTGTCATGGGCAGTTGCACAGCTGGCGGCGCCTACGTGCCGGCGATGTCGGACGAAAGCATCATCGTGCGCAACCAGGGCACCATCTTCCTCGGCGGCCCGCCGCTGGTGAAGGCGGCCACGGGCGAGGTGGTGACGGCGGAGGAACTGGGCGGCGCGGACGTTCATTCGCGCACCTCGGGCGTGACCGATCACTACGCGGTCAACGACGAACATGCGCTAGCTTTGGCCCGGCGGGTGGTGGGCAATCTCAACCGTGAAAAAATCCCCAACGTGGTGGTCAAAGAGAGCCGCGATCCGGCCTATGCGCCGGAGGAAATGCACGGCGTTATTCCGGCCGATGTGCGCACGCCCTACGACGTACGCGAAGTTATCGCCCGCATCGTCGACGGCAGCGAATTCGACGAATTCAAGAAACTGTACGGCACGACGCTGGTAACCGGCTTTGCCCACCTGTTCGGCTACCCGATCGGCATTGTCGCCAATAACGGTATATTGTTTTCCGAATCCGCACTGAAGGGCGCACATTTCGTCGAATTGTGCTGCCAGCGCGGCATTCCCCTGATCTTCCTGCAGAACATCACGGGATTCATGGTCGGGCAAAAGTATGAGGCGGGCGGTATCGCCAAGGACGGAGCGAAAATGGTGACGGCGGTGGCTTGCGCCCAAGTGCCCAAGTTCACCATGATCATCGGCGGTTCCCACGGCGCCGGCAACTACGGCATGTGCGGCCGGGCCTACAGTCCGCGCTTCCTCTGGATGTGGCCCAACGCGCGCATTTCAGTGATGGGCGGTGAACAGGCCGCCAACGTGCTGAGCCAGGTAAAACGCGATTCCATGGAAGCCCGCGGCGAGACCTGGCCGGAAAGCGAAGAGGTGGAGTTCAAGAAACCGATTCGCGAACAATACGAAACACAGGGGCATCCTTACTACGCCAGTGCCCGCCTGTGGGACGACGGCATCATCGATCCGGCAGAATCCCGGATGGTGCTCGGCCTGTCGGTCTCGGCGGCACTCAACAAACCGGTCGAAAAAACCGATTTCGGCATTTTCCGGATGTAGAAAAATGGCAGACACAACGACCTTGCAAATAGACGACCTGGGCGTCGCGACGATCACCCTCAACCGCCCGGAAGTTCACAACGCTTTCGATGAAAACGTCATTGTCGAATTGTCCAGCCGCTTCGATGCCGTCGCGGACGATGAAGAAGTCCGCATGGTCGTTATCGCGGCCCGGGGCCGGAGTTTCTGTGCCGGCGCGGATCTCGACTGGATGAAGCGCGTTGCCGCGTACTCGGAGGAGGAAAACCTCGCGGATTCGAGACAACTCGGCGACATGCTACGAAAGCTGGACGTCATGGCGAAACCGACGGTTGCCCTTGTGCAGGGCGCTGCATTCGGCGGGGGTGTGGGTTTGGTGGCGGCTTGTGATATCGCCATCGGCGTACGCAGCGCCACGGTTTCGCTTTCGGAGGTCAAACTCGGGCTCATCCCGGCGGTCATCTCACCCTATGTGATTGCAGCGCTTGGCGCCAGGCAGGCCCGGCGTTTCTTCTTGACGGCGGAACGCTTCGACGCCCTGGAGGCGCAGCGTATCGGCCTGTTGCATCTTGTCGTCAACGACGAGGGTGAAATGCGGTCCTCGTGCGAGCGTTTTGCCCGCATGTTCCTGGATACGGCGCCCGGCGCGGTGGCGGCCTCCAAGGACCTGATTGCCGCCGTTCATGGGCACCTGCTCGATGATGATCTAATCGAGGACACGGCCAAGCGCATCGCCGAGCGGCGCGCCACCGACGAGGCCAGCGAGGGCATCTCAGCATTTTTTGAAAAGCGCAAGCCCAACTGGGCAGATTAGATAAACGAGACAGTCATTTGTTCAACAACCTGCTGATCGCCAACCGGGGCGAGATCGCCTGCCGGGTCATTTCCTCTGCCCACCGTCTTGGGGTGCGGACAACCGCCGTTTATTCCGATGCAGATGTCCAAGCCCGGCACGTAACCCTGGCGGACGAAGCCCGCCACATAGGTCCAGCCGCCGCCGCCGAAAGCTATCTGGTCGGTGACAAGATCATCGTCGCAGCCGAGGAAGCGGGCGCTGACGCCATCCATCCGGGCTATGGCTTCCTGTCAGAGAATGCGGCTTTTGCGGAGGCCTGCGCCGCCGCGGGCATCACATTCGTCGGCCCGCCGCCGGATGCGATCCGGGCGATGGGAGAAAAGCACGCCGCCAAAGCCATGATGTCGGAGGCCGGCGTGCCAGTCGTGCCGGGCTATCACGGCGACGATCAGGACGAGGCCGTGCTGTCCAAAGCCGCCGAAGAGATAGGCTATCCCGTCCTGATCAAGGCCACGTCGGGCGGCGGCGGTAAAGGTATGCGGCGTGTCGATGCCGCCGGTGAGTTCGCCGATGCCCTGGCCGGGGCGCAGCGGGAGGGCAAGGCCGCCTTCGGCGACGATAGGGTACTGATCGAAAAATACATCGAAAAACCCCGCCACATCGAAGTCCAGGTGTTCGCCGATCGTCACGGCAATGCGGTTTACCTCTTTGAGCGGGATTGCTCGCTGCAGCGTCGGCACCAAAAGGTCGTTGAGGAAGCGCCGGCGCCAGGCATCAGCGCCGCGATGCGTGGCGCCATGGGCGAGGCTGCCGTCAAGGCGGCGCTGGCGATCAATTACGAGGGGGCCGGCACCGTCGAATTCATCGTCGATGTGGCCGACGGCTTGGACGGCGCGCCGTTCTACTTCATGGAAATGAACACCCGCCTGCAGGTCGAGCATCCCGTGACCGAAATGATCACTGGTGTCGATCTGGTCGAATGGCAATTGCGCATTGCGGACGGCGAGGCGTTGCCGTTGCGCCAAGAAGACCTCGAGATCACCGGCCACGCCTTCGAGGTCCGTCTGTACGCGGAAAACCCGGCTCGTGACTTCCTGCCCGCAACCGGCGTCCTGAACCGCTTGCGCTTTGCCGAGGAAGGAACCCATGTGCGGATCGATACCGGTGTGATCGAGGGTGACGCCGTGACGCCGCATTACGACCCGATGATCGCCAAACTCGTGGTCTGGGACGATGACCGCCCGCGGGCGCTGCAACGCCTGCGCCATGCCCTGGCGGATACCGAGGTGGTGGGCGTGACGACGAACCTTTCTTTCCTCGGCCGCATCGCCGTGAACGAGGATTTCGCGGCCGCCGACCTCGATACCGGCTTCATCGAACGACACAGCGCCCAATTGCTGCCGGAGGAGGGTCCGACACCCGACCGCACCCTGGCACTGGCGGCGCTGGCCGTGCTCCTTGAACGTCAGGGCGAAGCCGAACTGGGGGCCTGGTCCAGCAGTGACGGCACATCGCCCTGGCACAATGTCGACAGCTGGCGTCTGAACGACGAAGCGCATGATGAAATTCGTTTCGTCAACGGCGGCGTAGAAGTGAGTGTCACGGTTCACGCCCGGGCCGACGGTTACGTCTTTGATTTTCCGGCGGGGCCGATGAAGGTCAGTGGCGAGTTCGACGAAGACGACCGTATCGTCGCCAACCTCGACGGCGTGCGTGTCGTCAAAACCATCATTCGCGGCGATGACGCGGTGACGGTGATCGATAAAGGAGCGGCCTACCGCCTGGAGCGCTACGATCCGTTAAAGGCGTCGGATGTTGGTGATGCCGGTGATACGGGCGTCATCGCGCCGTTGCCCGGTAAAGTGATCGCCATCCTGACGGAGGAGGGCGCCGAGGTAGAGAAGGGCTCACCCCTGATGATCGTGGAGGCGATGAAGATGGAACACACCATTTCGGCTCCCGCCGCCGGTCGCATTGCGGCCGTGCGCTATGCTCATGGCGATTCCGTCGACGAAGGGGCCGTGCTGATCGATTTTGAAGCTGCGGAGGCATGACATGAGCAGGCCGAGGCAGGTGAAGATCGTTGAAGTAGGCCCCCGTGACGGATTGCAGAACGAGCCGCAAATGGTACCGACCGTTACCAAGGTGGCATTCATCGATATGCTGGCAAGCGCCGGCCTGCCCTACGTTGAGGCGGGCGCTTTCGTATCAGCCAACGCGGTACCGCAGATGGCCGATACCGCCGATGTCATCGCCACGCTTAAGCGGCGTGACGGCGTGGTCTACGCTGTACTCACGCCCAATCTGAAGGGGCTGCAAGCGGCGATCGCGGCGGGTGTCGAGGAGGTGGCCTCGTTCGCCGCAGCGTCCGAGACCTTTTCGCAGAAGAATACGCGATGCTCGATTGCGGAGTCTCTGGAGCGCGCTGCCGCTATTTGCGATGTCGCCAGTGAAAAGAACGTACGGGTCAGAGGCTACATCAGCTGCGTTTTGGGCTGCCCCTACGAAGGCGATGTCGACCCCGGCGCTGTCGTTGAGATTGCCGAAAAACTGCTGGCGATGGGTTGTTATGAGATTTCCCTCGGCGATTCCATTGGCGTCGGCACCGCCGACAAGGCACGTGACCTGATCGATGTGGTTTCGCAGTCCATCCCCCATGACCGCCTGGCGGTTCATTTTCACGACACCTACAGTCAGGCGCTGGCGAATATTCTGGTAGCTATGGAATCCGGCATTTCCGTCATTGACAGTTCGACTGCCGGTCTTGGCGGTTGTCCCTTTGCGCCGGGCGCCGCCGGCAACGTCGCCACCGAGGATGTCGTGTTCATGCTCGACGGCCTCGGCGTTCGGACTGGGGTCGATCTCGACAAGGTCGCCGCAGGCGGCCGTTTCATATGCGATGCCCTGGGTCGGGCGCCGGCCTCGAAATCCGCCTTGGCGTTAGCGGCCAAATCCGCCTGAACCGGTGGTCAGCTTTCTGCCCAAAGCGGTTTCCGGGCTGACGGCCGGGATCGCCATCTATCTGTTCTTCTTTCCGCCGGACGCCTTGACGCCTCAAGCCGCCAGAGCCGCCGCGCTGGGGGTCGCGATGCTGGGTCTACTGGCCAGCGCCATCATCCCGGAATTTGTGACCGCTCTTTTGTTCTTCCTTTTTGCCATGCTGCTCGGCGCGGCACCCGCCGACGTGATCTTTTCGGGTTTTCATTCGGCGGCGCTCTGGATGGTTTTTGCGGGCCTGATCATTGCCGTGGCGGTTCGGCTTACCGGACTGGGCGAACGCATCGCACAATTCATCGCACCGAAATTTGGAGCCAGCTACATCGGCATCATCTCCGGTGTGGTGTTCGTCAGCGTCGGCCTGGCCTTCATCATGCCAGCCACCATGGGGCGCGTCTTGTTGTTGGCGCCGATCGTCCTTGCCATCGCCGATTCCTACGGTTTCGGCGAAGGCAGCCGGGGGCGCACGGGCATGGTATTGGCCTTGGCTTACGGCACGTTTCTGGTACCCATGAGCATACTACCGGCAAACGTCCCCAATATCGTACTGGTGGGCGCGGCGGAAACGCTGTACGGCATCGTGCCGGAATACGGCAGCTATCTGCTGCTTCATTTTCCCGTACTGGGCCTGTTGAGGTCGTTCGTGATCATCGCCGCCATTGTTTTCCTGTTCCCCGACAAACCGTCAAAATCGGAAGTCTCGAAGGCCGGCTCGGCGGGCGCAGACGAGTATCGTCTGGCGCTGATGCTGGCCGTCGCTCTGGTCCTGTGGGTAACAGATTTTGTTCACCACATTTCTCCGGCCTGGATCGCCCTGGCGGTGGCCGCGCTATGCATGATCCCGGGGATCGGCGTCGTCAGTTCGCGCACCTTTGCCGAAAAAGTGGACGTATCGCCGTTCATATACGTTGCCGGCATCATGGGGCTTGGCGCTCTGGTGGCGGACAGCGGCCTTGCCCATATCTTGGGGAACTGGTTGATCGAGGTTGCCGAATTCGAGCCGGGTAACGACACCTGGACGTTTTTCGTTATGACGGTAGTCGGTACCCTGATTGGACCGCTGGTGACCAATCCCGGCATTCCGGTCGTCATGGCGCCTCTGGCCGGCAGCATCGCCGATGCCGCGGGGCTGCCCGTCGCTACCGTCCTCATGATGATCGTCATCGGATTTTCCGTGGTTATCCTGCCCTTTCAGGCGGCGCCGCTGGTCGTTGCCGCACAGATTTGCGGCGTTCGTGTCCGGGATTCGATCAAAACCAGCCTGGTGCTGCTCGTTGTGACACTTATTGGCGTGATGCCGGTGAACTACCTTTGGTGGCGCTTTCTCGGCTATCTGCACTAGCCGGATTCCATCCCTTGTCTTCCCATATCTATTATCAAGGCCGAATAGGGCGCGTCATCGTGGTAATGTTATCCGATTGTGCGTCAAGGTAGGGATTCCAACTCGGTTTAGAGGGATCGGACATGCGCCCGCACCTCAGTAAATTGAGCACTTTATTTTTGCTGCTGGTCGTGTTTGCCGTGGGTATTTCGGCGAGCCAGAAAACCACGCATGCGGCGGTGCTCAATGAAGATGCGGTTGCCGTCATCATTGGCAACAAGACCTATGGCGGTAAGATTCCCGAAGTTTCATTTGCCCATAACGACGCAGAGGCCATGAAGAGGTTTGTGATTGAGGGATTGGGCTTCCGCAAAGGCAACATAATCGATCTGCGTGACGCCACGAGGGCTGAACTGGACACGGTGTTCGGGAATGACAAAACGCATGAAGGAAAGTTGTTCGACTGGATCAGGCCGGGTGAATCGGATGTTGTGGTGTTCTATTCCGGGCACGGCGTGCCGGGACTGAAGGACAAGCGCGCATATCTGCTTCCGGTTGACGGCGATGCCAACCGGGCCGAGATATCGGGTTATTCAGTCGAGACGCTTTATCAAAACCTGGGCAAGCTTCAGGCTCGGTCGATTCGGGTGTTCATCGACGCCTGTTTCTCCGGGGAGACGCCGAAAGGCATGGTTATCCGTGCCGCTTCAGGCATCAGTGTCGTACCCAAGACGCCAAAGAGCGTCTCACGCCTCGTCACATTGACGGCAGCTCAGGGTGACCAATTGGCCAGTTGGGACGAGGACGCCCGGTTGGGGCTTTTCACCAAGCACGTGCTGGAGGCTTTATACGGTGCTGCCGATACAGCCAAATATGGCGACGGCAATGGCCGCGTATCCCTCGCCGAAGTCGGCAAATACCTCGACCGGGAGATGTCGTATCAAGCACGTCGCCGTTTTGGCCGGCGGCAGAACGCAAGCCTCACGGGAAGCGGTGCCACAATCCTGGTGCCCGAAATCGTCAAATCCCGACCGAAGACCGGATCGCCGCGTAAGCAGACGGCTTCAGTGACGACGTCAACGACCGGGTCGAAACTGAAGCCTAAACCATCACCCTTGGTGAAGCCTGCTGTCGGTGTCTACGCGGGCGGGACTCAGCCAGGAACGGTATTCCGCGACTGCCCGGATTGCCCGGAGATGGTGGTGATGCCGACCGGTTCGTTCGCAATGGGATCGAGGGCTGGCGGCAAGGATGAAAAACCCGTGTATCAGGTGTCATTTGGTTACCCGTTTGCCGTTGGTAAGTACGAGGTGACGCAGGTGCAATGGCAGGCGGTGATGGGGAGCAACCCAAGCCGTTTCAAGGGCGATCATCGTCCGGTAGAGGGCGTTTCGTGGAAAGATGCACAGGAATTTTTGCGGAAGCTGACGGCCAAGACGGGTAGGACCTATCGGCTTCTGAGCGAGGCTGAATGGGAGTATGTGGCGCGAGCGGGAGCGAAGACAAAGTTTTGGTGGGGAAACGGCATAGATAGCGGAAAATCGAACTATCGCCGGCAGGTTGGCGAAACAACGCCTGTGGGAAGGTATCCGGCGAATGCCTTTGGCCTATACGACGTACACGGCAATGTCTGGGAGTGGGTGGCGGACTGTTGGAACGAGAGCTATTTCAACGCTCCGAACGACGGTCTTGCTAGGGCGACCGGGGAATGTGATTACCGCGTCCTGCGCGGCGGTTCCTGGTTCGATGAATCAAGGGCTCTCCGGCTCACAAAACGCTACAGAAGCAAAATCTCTTTCAGAAGCAAATTCAATGGCTTCCGTGTCGCCAGCACGCTTCCGCAATAAGTAAAAGCTTGTCTCTCCTTCACCTGGAATCGCCATTGGCTGGCTGAGCTAGCCGGGATTCACGAAATCCTAAAATTTTTCGCCTATACATGATGCGGGGCGAACACAGAAAGGGTGAACGCGTGACCCACCGGCTGGACGGTAAGGTTTTCCTGATTGTCGACGACGATCCGGCCCAAGTGGCACTGATCGGCAAGATTCTGCGCATGATCGGCGTCGTCAAGCTGGCGAAAGCCAATAACGGCGAGGAAGCCCTCGAGAGGTTCCAAACCGGCCGGGTCGACATGGTCATAAGCGATCTGTTAATGGCAGGGATGGACGGTTTCGAACTCGCCCGGCGCATCAGGCGCCTGCCAATGGCCTACGTTCGCGAAATACCCATCATCGTCTCCACGGGCTACAGCACCCTGGTCAACGTGGAGGCGGCCCGGGACGCCGGTGTCACGGAAGTCATGCGCAAACCATATATGCCCATCGACCTGTTTCACCGCGTTCTCGCCGTGCTCGACCGGCCACGCGAGTTTGTCTATCAGAACAGCTTTCAGGGGCCTGACCGCCGCCGGCGTGAAGAACCGCCGCCGCGCGTCGAGCGCCGGACCCGGGAAATTCACATTTCCTCGTCGGGCGGGTTGATCGCCACCTGACATCGTGGCACAACGGAAGCCTCGCAATTGCTTCCCGGATACGACGTCCATGCCGCTTCATCTCCTCAAATTGTGTGTCGGAGTCGATGAGGTTGAACAATTGCGCGAATCCCAGGAAAGGCGTCTTGCCCGCGGTGAACGGTTGGTTCACTTCACCCGCCACCGCCCCAGGCGCGACGCCGAAGTGTTGGATGGCGGTTCCCTCTACTGGGTCATCAGGCGCCGCATAGCGGTGCGGCAACGCATACTCGCTCTGGACGTCGTTAAGGGTGAAGACGGCATTACGCGCTGCGGCATCGTGCTTGATCCCGAACTGGTGCGGACCTATCCCCAACCGCGCAGGCCGCACCAGGGTTGGCGTTATTTTGAAGATGCGGTGGCGCCGCCCGATATCGTCGCCGGACAGAATATTTCGGATTTTCCACCCGATATGGCCGACCAACTGCGTGAACTCGGCCTCTTGTAGATCGGCGTTTTGATCAGGCGGCTTCGGCCCTGGCTTCCCTGGCGTCCTGGATGCGCCTTTCGGCCATTCTATCAGCCATCACATAGGGCGGAAGGCTGGAAGCGTCGGCCTGGGCGAACAGGCTCAGCAGCGTGTCGAAAATCCCGGCCGTATGGTCGAAAGCCTTTGCCTTGTCGTAGACCGGCCGCTCGTGGGAGATATTGATGATACCGCCGGCGTTGATGACGTAATCCGGTGCATAGAGGATGTTGCGGGCTGCCAAAACATCGCCGTGATGATCCTCCGCCATCTGGTTGTTGGCGGAGCCGGCCACGATTTTCGCCGTCAAGCGCCCGACGGTTTTGTCATTCAACACGGCGCCCATGGCGCAAGGCGCAAAAACCTCCGCATCAGTCGAGTAGATGTCATCGGGACGAACGGTGTGGGCGCCAAAGCGGTCGGCGACGCCCTTGGCGGCGTTTCCGTCGATGTCCGTGACGATCAGCGAAGCACCGGCCTGATGAAGATATTCGCAGAGGTGGAAACCGACATGGCCCACGCCCTGAACGGCGACTGTGACACCACCTAGTTCCGACTGGCCCAGTCGATGCGCAACGGCGGCGCGAATACCGTGATAGACGCCCCAAGCCGTGGCGGGGGAGGGGTCGCCGGAAAGCTCGGCCAGGCCGGCAACGTGGCTGGTCCCGCGAGCGACCAGGCCAAGGTCTACAACCGACGTGCCGACGTCCTCGGCAGTGATGTAGCGGCCTCCGAGGCTGTCGACAAAACTGCCGAACGATTCAAGGAGGGCTGGGGATTTATCCTGGTGGGGGTCGCCGATGATCACCGCTTTGCCACCGCCCAGATTCAGTCCGGCCATTGCGGCCTTGTAGGTCATGCCGCGCGAAAGGCGGAGGACGTCTGTCAGGGCTTCTTCATCTGAGGCGTAAGGCCACATGCGAAGGCCGCCCAGAGCGGGACCAAGCGTCGTGTCATGAATGGCGATGATGGCTTTGAGGCCTGCGTCACGGTCGTGACAGAAAACCACGTCTTCGTGGTCAGCGAATTCCG
>CAYOAD010000145.1:0-10728 GCA_964401845.1 uncultured Rhodospirillaceae bacterium
GTTACGCCGGTGCTGATGAGCCCGCTTCCGTTGTCCTAAAAAACCACAATCTGCACTTTAACAATTAAAAATAATACACAGGAATGAGCCCTGCGAAAATTTAGCTCGTAGTAATTGAATTGCATTTTTAAGTAATCGTTTAAAAAGCCTGTACTAAATCGATCCGGCGTTCGAAAACGGCCAACTTCCCGTGGTAAATGACGGGTGTGCTGTGCTATGATGCTGACGAAGCGCTAAACAACTTCAGGTATGTGGCGCGAGGCGTTCACCAACGGGGAATTTCCCGCCCAAGACTGAGCCGCCTCGATGGTGTCAGTAAGGAGCAGGTCCTTTGACTAATCAGGCATTGAATATGCGTCTTGATCCGGTGCGGCGGCGTATCGTCGAACTCACCCGGCAGCAGGGCACGAATTTGGCGCAGTTGTCGCGCCTGCTCGGGCGCAACCACGCTTATCTTCAGCAGTTCATTCGGCGTGGTACGCCGAAGCGGCTGCCGGAAGACGTGAGACGCGATTTAGCCCGAATTTTGGCGGTTCCGGAGTCGGAATTGGGTGCATCGAACCCTAATCGAACGAGCCAAAATCGTCCGGCTATTTCGTCTTCGCTGCCCCTGAACACCTTCGCCAGCAGATTGGAGGCGGCACGGCAAAACTCACTATATCGAACGGCTGCGGAATTCTCCCAAGCGACCGATATCGACTACCTTCGCTACATCGAATTGGAGACGGGAGAGGAAGATCCAAGCATCCGGGAACTCGACCACATCTCGCAAGTTGCCCGCATATCGTTGGATTGGCTGATCCGTGGCGACGGCTTTGATTCGCGTGAGGATGACGCCAAACTTGAATTGCCGAAACATGGACTGCCGCGCCGCAGGACGATTTAGAATTACTGCAAACTTGATTAGACATCCTTTTTCAACGCGCGTATAAGTTGCTTTGCGACAAATCAGGCCAATAGGAAAATTCCTATTGACCGGACGGAAGTCATTGTCGATGCTTTAAAGAACCAAGTTGAATGGGTTATTGATAGTCAGCGTAAGGCTCTCAACTCAGAGCGAATGCCTAGGCTGACCGAAGTCAGAATCCCATCGTCGAGGTGTAACATTCACGGGTGGGCAAGATGTCGGATGTGAAGACCAATCATACGAATGTTGTTGTCAATATGGCCGATGCCATACGGAACCGGGCAAAACCGGCTGCCCACGACGACGCAAATTTGGTCACCCCGGCCGAAACTTTGGAATTAGTCCGCGCATTCAGCGAAATTAAAGATCCCGCGGTCCGCCTTGTTGCCCTCAACCAACTGAGAGAACTCGCGACTTCCCAAAGCGCCTGACTGCCGAAACATCCGGTCGTATTCTGTCCATCCGCTACCGGCGCGGGCCCGCATCGCCTACACAAGCTCCAGCAAAACCAGCTCTCCCTCCTCCACCCGTGCGAGGACCCGAACGTCGTCGGTTGTCCGCGCCCAAATGTTGGTGGGGGATGCCAACCGAATTTCATCGCCGATGGATATGGGAGTTCGACCGAAGCCGATGTCTATTGCTGCCCCCTCCACCCAAATCGCAAGCTCTCCTGCTTCAACGACATCGCGGGCGTCAGGCTCTCGCGGCATCTCGACCGGCGTCGAGAAGTAAATCTCTTCCCCCCAGGTTTGCACCCTGGCCGAGAAAGGCAAGGCGTCGATGACAGCCTTCGCCGTTGGCGTATCGAGTGTGTCGGCAGTGATTGCACAGTCGCCGATCGTGAGCTTGATTTTTGCCATCTCGGTTTACTCCCCCCGATGTCCGGAAGTAACGTTTTGCCGGCAAATTTGTTTCAACGGCAACTGACCGGCTCTAACCGGTTTTTTTTGAAACCGCCGACGACACCCAATTTCGCTCCGCGGGAAACGTTATCCTCACCTTGGTGCCCTTGCCAGGCTCGCTCGTGATACCAAGAGAGGCCCCGTGCATTTCGGCCAGAGATTTGACCAGTGGCAGCCCCAAACCCGTCCCCGGGTACTGTCCCTCGAAGGCGCTCTCAACCTGGCCGAACGGCGACAGCGCAACGGGGATGTCCTCCGGCGCCATGCCGATGCCGTCGTCGACAACATCGATCATGACGCTTCCCTTGTCATTCTGCTGCGCAACGACGGTCACATGCCCTTTGGCAGGCGTGAATTTGACGGCGTTCGACAACAGATTGATAAGGATCTGCTTCACCATGCGGTCATCCGCCAACAGGGCAGGCAATCCCGATTGGATATCGACCCTAAGATCCAGTTTGGCCGCCCTGGCGCGATCCTGAACGATCCGAAAAGCGCTTGATACAGAGTTGGAGATTTCGACGGGTTCTTCATTCATCGTTTGTTCGCCGGCCTCGATTTTCGATAGGTCGAGAATATCGTTGATGATCTGCAGCAGATGCTCACCCGAATTGGTGATATCCGTGGCATATCCGATTTGCTGATCCTCCAACGAACCGGCGTAGCCCGACCGCATCATTTCCGAGAACCCGATTATCGCGTTGAGCGGGGTGCGCAGCTCATGGCTCATGTTGGCGAGGAATTCGGATTTGGCCCGGTCGGCAAACTCTGCTTCCTCCTTTGCCCTTATCATCGACGCCTCGGAACGTTGGCGCTCGATCTCCGCCGCCGCGCGTGCCGCATACACGGGAAGCAATGCTTCAACCGCTGAGGCATCTTCGATTTCGGAATTGAACATCACGGATATCAGCCCCAGAGAGTCGCCATTTGAATCAAACAAAGGGACGCCGACATAAGCCTCGATTCCCTTTTTGACGAGGTCGGTATCGACGGGGAACATTTTCTGGAGATCTTTCTTGTACAGACAGAGTTCATTCCCGATGACGGATTCAGAGGGCGTTCCGGCAATATCATAGGAATGGTTCTCGACGATCGCGCCATACAAGTATGCGGCCAGGGTCGTGACGCTCTCTCCACCCTCATCAATCAAGCCGACAAACACGGCAGCCGCCCCGACGGCTTCGGCCACGGACTCGATCAATGAGCGATAGAATTCTTCGCCCGTCGAAGAAGAAAGGCCCTCGGCGATTTGACGAAGGACATCTTCCGCTTTTTGCCTCTCCGTGACATTCAGTGACACGCCGATGGCGCCAACCAATTCGTTTGCGCCTGTTGTCATCGGGATAAACCAGCTATCGAACGTGAATTCACCCATGGGAACAGTGGCCGTGACCGATTCTCCTTTCAGGGCGGAGCGTATGCCCCAAATGGCTTGCGCGTTGTCGACGTAAAGATCAAAGACATTGGCGCCCACGATTTCTCCCGGTTCCAGGCCGATCAACGACAAGGCTTTTCCCTCGGACATCGTAATGATGCCGTTTGGGTCCACCGACCAAATAATAAGCGGTGCGTTTTCGATGATAGTGCGAAGCCTCTGGCGGGCCGTCTCCAAGGCGTCTTCCGCGGCGATCTGGTCGGTGACGTCGCGGGTGACGATGACAAAGCCCTTCACAACGGGATGATCCAACATATTGCGGCCATGGGATTCCATGATCCGCCAGTCGCCATTGGCAAATTTCATGCGGTATTGCATAGGCGGAATGTTCGATTGGCCGGCCAGAGCGTCGGCAAATGCATCCTGAATGACAGGCCTATCGTCAGGATGCACCCACTCGCCCACAAAATGTCCGCGAATGTCACTCGAATCATAACCCGTAATGCGTTTGATCGATGGTGATTCGTACGTCGACAGCCCGTTCGCGTCCGTCACAAGGATCAAATCCAGAGAGTCTTCGATCAGCGAACGATAATACTCCTCGCTGCGCACCAGAGCCTGTTCGGACTCCCGGCGGGCGGTAATGTCGGTACGGATGCCCACCAACCCGCCGTCGTGGGTTCGGTAGTCGTGCGAGAGCAACACCAAACCCTCGGGTGTCCGCATCTCAAACGGTTCGCTTTGGCCCTCGAAGGCAAGATTTCGCTTGGCGATCCAGGCGTCAAAATCCATATCGGATTCCGGCATCAGGCCGTTTTCGAAATCCCAGCGGCAAATGTCCTCGAAATGAACGCCCGGAACATGTAGGTGGGCGGTGGTGGGAAACATTTCCTTTAGCCGGCTGTTGCACAAAACGATGTGTCCGTCGGCGTCGTAGAGAATAAAGCCCTCGGAAATCGTTTCGATGGCTTCGACCAGGCGCGTGCTGGCCTGCTCCGCACGCTTGGTGGCTTCCGCTTCGGCGGTGACATCCGAACCCGTGCCCCGATAGCCGACAAACTTGTCACCGTCGAAAACCGGGATGCCGCTAACCCGAAATACCCGCGAGACACCCTCGGAATCGGCCGTCCGGTAGGTAAAATTCCTAAACGGCTTTCGTGCCTCCAGGTCGCGGAAGTGAGCTTCGACTACTCCCGGTTCCTCCTGCACCCCCTGCATTACCTCCCGTCGCGTCAGACCAAGGTATTTTCTCGATAAATCCCCGAGAATCTCGGCATTCCGGTCCGAGAGATAAGTGAACCTCAAATCGGCGTCCATTTCCCAGAACCAGTCGGACGAGGCAACGGCGAAATCCATAAGCCGTTGCCGGCTGTCCTCCAGTTCTCTCATGGCTTGGTCTCGTTGAGCGCTTTGTGTTCGAGAGTGTTTTCCGAGGTAGTAGGCTATGAAAACGGCCCCAGCCAGCGCAAACGCCGAAGAAACCCAATAGGCAAAATCAGGCAAATCGAGGAACGGCCAACCGCCTGAGCGGGCTAGGTGATCGGCGTGTTGTGCCTCACCGTGGGTGCGCCCGGCATACTCGTTCGAGAAAGTGAAAATGAGCCAAAGGCCGATTGTCGCTGCGGAAATTACGGCGGCTACGGACGCCAACGGCAGCATCGACGGCCCTAAACGTCGCGGTTCAGCAGCTTTGCTCCCGTCAGGCGGCGTTCCATTTTCCTCCGCCATCGATTCCCTCGGTAACCCATTCAACGCGATCAGACCTGTCGACAAAGATAGCACAGATATTCTGTATTCTGGAAATCTTGTACAATTTTCAGTGGCAGTGACCAAAGGCTATTCGCCCAAATCCATTTTATTCCCTTACGCCGGTTTCGAATTTGCGCCGCCATGGAATATGGTGTGCCGCACTATCACCGACGCAAGCGGGACAACGCCAAAATGGATATGCAGCGCCGAGACGTTGAATTAGTCGAACACGAAACCCTATGTAAGAGCTTTTTCCGCCTGGACAAATATCGCCTCCGGCACCGCCTGTTCCAAGGCGGCTGGAGCGGTGAAATCGCACGCGAGGTCTTTGCCAGGGGACAGGCGGCGTCCGTATTGCTCTATGACAGGGATGCCGACAAAGTTGTGTTGGTCGAACAGTTCCGCCCTGGCGCCTACGCCGCCGGTGACGATACTCCTTGGACCCTGGAAGCCGTGGCCGGCATTCTCGAACCCGGTGAGGACGTCGCGGACCTGGTCATCCGCGAAGCTCGGGAAGAAGCGGATATTACGGTTGAGGGTCTCATTCAAATACCCGGCATTTACCCGTCTCCCGGCGGCAGTGACGAGTATGTTTGGCTGTTTTGCGGCTTTGCCGATGCGTCCGGCGCAGGGGGTGTTCACGGCAAGGATGACGAAGGAGAAGACATCCGGGTGGTCGTGATGGACCGCGGGGACGCCATGTCGGCCATCGAGAACGGGCGCATCAATACGGCATTCACCGTCGTGCTTTTGCAGTGGTTGGCATTGAATCTGGAGAAAATCAGGGAAGATATCGGCAATCCGTAATTCTCACATCCTCGTGCCTTGATACATCCCCGCCGGGCCACTAAGTTTTCTCAACGCGCGATCACTGGGGCTCCCGGAAAACAGGCAGAAGCACATGGACGTTCGGAACGGACTAATCGAGACGATCGGCAACACGCCGATGATACGCCTGCGCAAACTTTCCGAAGAGACGGGCTGCGAGATATTGGGCAAGGCCGAATTCCTCAATCCCGGCGGCTCGGTCAAGGACCGCGCCGCGTTGGGGATTATCAGGGCGGCCGAAGACAGCGGCGCGCTCAAGCCCGGCGGGTTGATCGTCGAGGGTACCGCAGGCAACACCGGCATCGGATTGGCGCTTGTCGGCGATGCACTGGGCTACAAGTCGGTAATCGTCATTCCCGAAACCCAGTCCGAGGAAAAAAAGGCGATGATCCGCATGTGCGGAGCCGAACTCAAACAGGTTCCCGCCGTGCCCTACAAGGATCCCAACAACTACGTGAAGTTCTCGGGACGCCTCGCTGAGGAATTGAACGAAAGTTCGGACAACGGCGCGGTCTGGGCCAACCAGTTCGACAATGTCGCCAACCGCGACATTCACTATCAGACCACCGGCCCAGAAATATGGAGCCAGACGGACGGCAAGATCGACGCCTTCATTTGCGCGGTCGGCTCGGGCGGATCCCTGGGCGGCGTCGCCAAATACCTCAAGGAGCAGAACGCCAATGTCAAAATTGGCCTGTCCGACCCGCCGGGAGCGGCGCTCTACAATTACTACGCCCACGGCGAACTGAAGGCTGAAGGCAGTTCCATCACGGAGGGTATCGGCCAAGGCCGCATCACGGCAAATATCACGGAACTCGAAATTGATATGCCCTACCAGATTGCGGACGAAGAATCGGTGCAGTACGTCTTCGACATGATCGCCGACGAAGGCCTGGTGCTGGGCGGATCCAGCGGCATCAATGTGGCGGGCGCCGTTCGCATGGCCCGGGAAATGGGCCCGGGACACACCATCGTCACACTGCTCTGCGATTCCGGCGACCGTTACGCGAGCCGCCTGTTCAACCCCGATTTCCTGCGCGAAAAAGGCCTGCCCGTCGCGCCCTGGCTGGAAGATTAGGAAGCCCGATGACGGAAGAACTTTTTCGCCAAGACGCCTACGCCAAAACCTGCGAGGCGGTGATTACCAAAGTCGACGATACCGGCATTTATCTGGATCGGACGGTGTTCTACCCGACAGGCGGCGGCCAGCCGGGCGATACCGGCGTGCTCCGCGCCGCCGAGGGAACGGAAGCGCAGGTCGTCGATACCCGCAAAGGGCCGGAAGGCCAGGGGATCGTCCACATCCTGGCCGAGGACGCACCGGAATTTGCCGAGGGCGCCGAAGTCAGCGTCGAACTCGACTGGGATCGGCGCTACCGCCTGATGCGCATGCACACCTGCCTCCATCTGTTGTCCGCCGTACTCACCTATCCGGTTACCGGCGGCCAGGTCAGCGACGGCAAGGGCCGGCTTGATTTCGATATTCCCGAGGCCACCCTCGACAAGGAAGAACTCAACGCCGAACTCAATCGGCTGGTCCAGAGCGACGCCGCGGTGACCAGCGACTGGATCACCGACGCGGAACTGGCGGCGCAGCCCGATCTGGTCAAGACCATGTCGGTCAAACCGCCGTCCGGCGCTGGACGGGTTCGCCTGATCCGGGTCGAGGGCCTGGATCTTCAGCCCTGCGGGGGTACCCACGTGGCCCGCACAAGCGAAATCGGTTCGGTGGAGATCGGAAAAATCCAAAAGAAGGGGCGGCAAAACCGCCGCGTTTCCGTTAATCTTCTCTGATCTCAGATTTCATACCTCAAGGACTCCCCGGTTTCATGGAATACGCCAACCCTCAATCACTCGTTTCGACCGAGTGGCTCGCCGAACATATGTCCGCGCCCGATGTGCGCATCGTCGATGCTTCCTGGTACATGCCCCAGGAGGGCCGCGACCCCGCCGTCGAATATGAAATGCGCCACATCCGCGAGGCCGTGTTCTTCGATATCGATGACATCGCTGACACCGACGACCCCCTGCCCCATATGCTGCCGAGTCCGGAGAAGTTCGCCAGCCGCATGCGCAAACTCGGTCTGGGCGACGGCAACCGCATCGTCTGTTATGACGGCGGCATGATGATGAGCGCCTCGCGCGCCTGGTGGATGCTTCGGACGTTCGGCCACGACGACGTGGCGGTGCTGGACGGCGGGCTGACCAAATGGATGGACGAAGGCCGCCCGGTGGATGACCATCCACGTTCTCCGCGGGAGCGTCATTTCACGGCCCGCCTGAATTCGACCATGGTGCGCAACATCGACCAGATGATCGCCAACCTCGACAGCGGCGCCGATCAGGTGGTCGACGCCCGCTCGCAAGGCCGTTTCGACGGCACAGCCCCCGAACCGCGCGAAGGTTTGCGTGGCGGCCACATCCCCGGCAGCGTTTGCGTCCCCTTCACCGACCTCCTCAACGAGGACAAGACACTCCTTGACGCCGACGGCCTGTCGGCCGCTTTCGGACGCGCCGGCATCGACATGCACAAATCTGTGGTCGCTTCCTGCGGTTCCGGCGTCAGCGCCGCCCTGACCGTGCTTGCCCTGCATCTGCTGGGCCACCGTCGCATTGCCGTTTATGACGGCTCCTGGACCGAATGGGGCGGACGGGACGACGTACCTGTCGAGGCGGCCTGAACAAGTCATATGGAAATCCGCGTCTTCGAAAAGTCGGATGAGGATGATGTCGTCGAACTTTGGGACGCAGCCGGTCTCAACATCAACCCGCTGAACAATCCGCGCGCCGATATCGAGTTGTGCCGGACCTCCGGCCACGGCGAGGTTCTGGTCGGCGTGGAGGGCAAGGAGGTCGTGGCATCCGTCATGGTGGGTCACGATGGCCACCGGGGTTGGTATTATTACCTGGCGACGGCCCCTGAGCACCAGCGCAAGGGCTTCGGCCGGGCTATGGTCGAGGCGGCCGAGGATTGGCTGCGCCGGCGCGGCCTGCCGAAGGTCGAAATCCTGGTTCGAGACGTCAATCAGGATGTGCTCGATTTTTACGATTTCATCGGCTACGTCCACGAGCCTGTCAAAACCCTGTCGAAGCGGTTGGACGGACGTGAGCACGTGCCGGTCAGCCGAACGGTCGAAACCATTGTCACCTCCCTGGAGATGACCGAAGCACCGACGACCGCGCCGGTTCAGCCACCGACGGACAAACTCGTCCTACTCCGTGCGCACGACATCGGCGTCGATTTCTATCGCTACGTTTACAGCGCCGTCGGTGACGCCTGGAGCTGGACCGACCGCAAACGGCTGGGCGACGACGAGTTGTCGGCGATCCTGAGCGACGACAAGGTCGAGGTCTACATCCTCTACGTCGACGGCGAACCCGCCGGCTTTGCCGAACTGGATCGGCGCAGCGGCAATGATATCGAACTCGCCTACTTCGGTATCGTCACCCGCTTTATCGGCCGCAAGCTTGGACCCTATCTGCTCGACTGGGCCATCCGCCAGGCCTGGAGCTACGGCCCCGACCGGTTCTGGCTGCACACCTGCACGCTGGACCACCCCAAGGCCCTGGCCACCTACCAGAGGGCCGGCTTTACCCCTTACAAGCAGGAAACCCACCAGCAGGTCCTTCTCTAGACTTCCCCTGTCCGCTTGATTATGCGCACATCCGGGCTAATGTTCGAATGGGAGCATTGCGATGGGGCCAAGCCGAAACGGCGGGAAGAACAGGCGCGATTTTTTACGCTGTGCGGCAGCCGTTACCGCGATTTGCGCGGCCGCGAAGTCCGTAGCTGCATTGGCCGATGAGCACGGCGGAACGCACGTCATTGTCGTCGGGGCGGGGATTTCCGGCCTGGCTGCGGCGCATGCGCTGCGGAAAATGGGCGCCAAGGTCACGGTGGTCGAAGCCAAGGACCACGTCGGCGGACGATTGCTGACGGACCATTCAATGGGCGCGCCGTTCGAATTGGGCGCGGGCTGGATCCACGGCCCCGACGGCGGCAACCCCATCTCCCATTTGGCGGAAGCGGTCGGCGCCAAGACGGTCGTTACATCTGATGACAGCCTCAGGGTCTACGCAGCCAACGGCGCGGAATTCAGCGACGTAGCGCTTGATAAACTGGATGGCCGAATCTCGCGCCTGCTCGACCGGCTCAACGAAGAAATCGAAGACCACGAACGGCTTTCCCTCAGGCAGGCCATTTCGCGTATCGACGGCTCAGCGCTATCCGATCCGTTGGTGCTCTGGGCGCTCTCTGCGTTTATCGAATTCTCGACGGGCGGGTCAATCGAGAATCTCAGCGCCACCGAGTTCGACGAGGATGGACGCTTCGAGGGCGAAGACGTCATTTTGACGACGGGTTACGACGAGATACTTAAGCCGCTGACAAAAGGACTCGATATCCGCTTGGGGGCAGCCGTGGCGGCCATTGCGCATACCGGCGACAACATTTTCGTCATGTTGGCATCGGGTCGGCGCATCAGCGCGGATTATCTGGTCTGCACGCTGCCGCTAGGCGTTCTGAAATCGGGAGGTGTCCGGTTCCACCCAGCGCTACCCGCCAAGCACCGGAAAGCGCTAGCCATGGTGCCGATGGGCAACGTCACCAAGGCGGCATTGAAATTTCCCAAAGCCTTCTGGCCCACCGGTACCCAGTACTTCGGCTTCGTCACCGAAGTGAAAGGTAAATGGCCCTACTTCGTCAATTACCGCACCTTCAGCGATGTCAACATTCTGGTCGGCCTTTCGTTCGGTAATTACGCCAGCGTTGCCGAAAGCAAGACCGATGAGCAGATCTGGGCCGAGATCGCCGATATGTTGGAACATGCGTGGGATGGCGTAGTTGAGCCCGAAGAGATGATCGTCACGCGCTGGTCAAAGGACCCGTATACCTTGGGCGCCTATTCCTACGCTGGCGTCGGCGTACGGGCGGCGGATTTCGATCACTTGCGCCAGCCGGTCGGCGG
>CAYOAD010000146.1:0-10665 GCA_964401845.1 uncultured Rhodospirillaceae bacterium
CAGAATGCGCCAAATCCTCTCAAACGTCTCGGATCACTTTCAAGGTTTCAGGTCAGACGACAAGCCGGTCGCGGACGACGGGTATCCTAAGGATTCCAACGACTTCGATCCCTTCGACTTCGACCAGCCAGATGACTAAGCGGCAATAATCGGCATTAGATTGAGAAATCACGTGGGACAACGAAGTTGTTTCGAGCATTTGAAATTCTCATGTGAATAACGGCCGGTAAAATTGCAGTTATCGATGCCGAAAAATTCGTGTTTGAAATAATCGGATTTGTTATTATCTATCTATAGACGTCCGCAGTGCTTGTTTTCGTGATTTTGGAGGTTCGTCATGAAGGTTGAAGCAGTTGGCCCGCGCACGGTCGCCTTGGCGACCGGTCTGCATCCAACGAAACTCAGCGGCAGCAGTGAAAGCATCGCCGACAAAGCGGTTGAGCGCGAATTGGCGGTGAGGAAAGTCAAAAGCGATCCCGGAGTCGAACGGGGCAAGGGCATCAAGATCGATGATGAGGCTTGATCGCGCCTAAGCTCCGCTGCATGAGAACCTGATGATCGCGGGCCGGCGAACCGGCCCCGACCAGCACCAAAACAAAGCCCGCATCTTCGGATGCGGGCTTTGTTTGTTTGGAGCAGGGCAGGTCCCCCTGATGGGGGCGATTCCGCGGCGGTCGAAATCGGGATGCGGACGGTGTGCTCTATATTCTGATAGAATGCCGCTCCGAATTTTGACCCTCCCGATAGCAAACATGGAATGGTATTCAGATGAGCGACCGTTATGCCGCCTACAAGAAACTCGATATCGACTACCCCGCCGACCGCGTCCTCCGCATCACCTTCAACCGCCCCGAAACCTACAATTCGGTCGATGCCGAGACCCATACCGAGCTCACCGAAATCTGGAAGGACATCGATCAGGACCCCGACATTTCGGCCGTCCTGGTGACGGGCGCCGGCAAGGCGTTTTCGGCCGGCGGCGATTTTGAAATGATCAAGAAGGTGCTGGACGATCCGGTGCTCCGCATGGCGACCTGGAAGGAAGCCCGCGACCTCGTTTACAACGTGATCAACTGCAACAAGCCGATCATCTCGGCCATCAACGGCGTCGCCGTCGGGGCCGGCCTGGTGGTCGGCATCCTGGCCGACGTTTCCATCGCCGGTAAATCGGCCAAGATCGTCGACGGTCACACGCGCCTCGGTGTCGCCGCGGGCGACGTATCCGCCATCATCTGGCCGCTCTTGTGCGGCATGGCCAAGGCCAAGTACTACCTGATGACCTGCCGGCCGGTATCGGGTGAGGAAGCGGACCGCATCGGCCTGGTTTCCATGTGCGTCGAGGATGACGAGTTGCAGGACACCGCCCTGGAGGTCGCGGTCGAACTGACCAACGGGGCCCAAAGCGCCATCCGCTGGACCAAATACGCCCTCAACAACTGGCTGCGCTCGGCCGGGCCCATCTACGACGCCTCGACGGCCCTCGAAATCCTCGGCTTCGCCGGCGAAGAAGCCCGCGAGGGGCTCGCCTCCCACATGGAGAAGCGGCAGCCGGAATTCCCCAAGGACTGCCCGATCTAGACGTTTCAGCAGCGGAGTCGAACCATGGAAATCAAGGACAAGGTCGTCGTCGTCACGGGTGCAGCCAGCGGCATCGGCAAAGCCATGGCGGAACGGTTCAAGGCGGAAGGGGCCAAGGGCCTGGCGCTGGCGGACATCAACGGTGGCGGCGCCAAAGCCGTGGCCGACGATCTGGGTGCCTTCTCCATGGCCTGCGATGTCGGCGACGAGGACCAGATCAAGGCCCTGGTTGCCGAGACCGAAAAGGCCTTCGGTCCCGTCGACGTGTTCTGCTCCAACGCCGGCATCTTCCGCTTCGGAGATGAGGACCAGTCGGACGACGATTTCGAGGCGAGCTGGCGGATCAACACCATGAGCCACGTCTACGCCGCGCGGGCGGTGGCGCCGGGCATGGCGGAACGGGGCTCGGGTTACCTGGTCAACACGGCGTCGGCCGCCGGCATATTGATCCAGGTCGACAGCGCCGCCTACACCATCAGCAAGCACGCCGCCATCGGTTTCGCGGAATTCCTCGCCGCCAAATATGGGCCCCACGGGGTGGGCGTTTCGGTCGTCTGTCCCCAGGGCGTCGTTACCGGCATGACCGGCGGGCGCACCGATTCGCCCGCTGCGGTCGACGGTATGCTGCAGCCTGAGGACGTCGCGGAAGCCGTCGTGCAGGGCATGGCCGAGGGCCGCTTCCTGATCTTCCCCCACGACACCGTTTACGAATACATGAAACGCAAGGCCGATGACCGGGACCGCTGGCTCAGGGGCATGGCCCGGGTACGCGAACACACCATGGCTACCTATCAGCAGGATTCGATCCGGATCGGCTCATGGCCGCGACAAAGAACACGTCCGCCGGCCCCATCGCGCCTTACATGGCCATCGGGCTTTCCACCGTCGCTTACGGCATCGCCGAGCGCAGCCACATCAAGCACAACCTGGAGACCATCGAGGACGCCATCCATGCCGCCGTCTCCATGGTCGGCATCAACATGCCGGTCAAGATCATCTCGCTGGCCGAAGGCGCGCTGACGGGTTTCACCGACGAGATCTTCGACCTGCCCCATACCCTGGCGGCGAAGGAGCTGTTCATCGATATCCCCGGCGAGGAGACCGAGGTGCTGGGCCGGCTGGCCAAGATGTACGAGACCTACATCATCGTGCAGTGCAAGGCGCGCTGGCCGGAGGTCATGGACGACCGGTTTTTCAACACCCTGTTCGTCATCGGCCCCAACGGCAAGGTCGTGCACAAGGCCGCCAAGAACCACCTGTGGTGCCGCGAACGGTCCTGCACGCCGCACGACATCTACGACCGCTGGGTGGAGGTGTTCGGCGACGGCATCGAGGCCTTCTACCCCGTGCTGAAAACCGACGACATCGGCAACATCGGCACCATCTGCTGTTCCGACGGCGAATACCCCGAGGCCGTGCGCGCCCTCACGTTCAACGGCGCCGAGGTGGTCTACCGGCCGTCCGAAGCCGTGCCGATGACCAACATCGGCTCGGACGGCGGCGGCAGCTGGATGGTACAGAACCGGGGTCATGCTGAGTTCAACAACGTCTACATGCTGTGTCCCAACATCGGGCCGGTCTATCTTTCGGCTTCGTCGAAGCACCCGATCGATATCTCGGGCGGCAACAGCCATATCGTCGGCTATCGTGGCGAGGTTCTCAGCCACTCCTCGTCGGGCACCAACACCGTCGTTTCGGCCATCATCGATATCGAAGCCCTGCGCCAGTTCCGGACGATGAACCTCAACAGCAACTGGCTCAAGGATCTGCGCACCGAGCTCTTCAAGGACATGTACCGGGAACCGATCCATCCCAAGAACCTCTGGCTCAAGAACGATCCGGCGCATCACAACGAGGTCGACAAGGTCTACCGCGCCAACATCGAAAAGCTCCACGAGCGCGGCACCTGGACACGGCCGCACCACAAGTTCGAGGGCACGCGGCTTCTGCCCGACGGCGACCCCGGCATGACCGAGGAACAATGGCGCGAGGCCAAGGCCATGTGGAGCGTCTGGGATTAGGCGATCAGGATTTTCGGCACCTCGATGTGCTTGGCCCGCAGGTATTCCCCCAGTGACTTAGCCTGCCCGTCGACGCGGGTGGATGACGAGACGCCTTCGCCCAGGATGCCATGGATGTAGAAATTGAGCGCCCGGATGTTGGGCAGTTCGAAACGCTCGATCTCAAACTCGGCGGTATCGGCCAACAGCTCCTTCAGTTTGTCGACAGTGAGGAAATCGTAGAGGAAACCGTAGGCCGCGTCGGTCCTGGCCCAGACGCCGAGGTTGGCGCAGCCGCCCTTGTCACCGGATCGCGTGCCGAACAGGCGGCCGAAGGGCAAGGGGGCGGTCTCGCCGCCGGGTAGGGCGGGGATGTCGGCGGGCACCTTCTGGTAATAAATCTCCTCGAGGTCCATTTGGCTGGTCGGCACGATTTCCACCTCGCTTCCGGCCAGGTGAACCCGTTCCCGGATGTGTTTCGAATCCACCAGCGCCGGCCAGTGGACGACATAGGGGCTGCCGCCCGAACCCGACATGTCGCGGGCGGCGAAGCCCGGGATGTTGGCCAGGGCAAGTTCGATGATCTTGGCCGTGAAGACGCGCCCGACCAGTTTCTGGTCCCGGGATTTGACGGTGATGCGCAAGCTGGCAAATGCTTCCTCGTTGGTTGCCGGATCCGGTTTATCGCTACGGATGACCTGCTCGGTAACCTCGTCGAATTGTTCGCGCCCGCCGACCGAGCGGAACACGGTATCGGCAATCAACGCCGCCTTTTCCTCGATGTCGAGGCCGGTCAGCAGAATCTCCATGCCATTGCGGTAACCGCCCAGTGTGTTGATGCAGACCTTATGGCTGGGTGGCGGCGTCGAGCCCCGGCAGCCGCTGACGCGGACCCGGTCCGGCCCGGTCTGGGTGATCTCCAGCGTGTCGAAATGTGAAATGACGTCGGGGTTGAGATAGGCCGGCGAGGAGATTTCGTAAAGCAGTTGCGCCGTCACCGTTCCCTCCGACACCAGGCCGCCGGTGCCCGGATGCTTGGTAATAGTGAAACTGCCGTCGGCCTCGATTTCGGCGATGGGGTAGCCGACGTTGTCGAAGCTCGGCACTTCCTCGAAGAATGAATAATTGCCGCCCGTGGCCTGGGCGCCGCATTCGATGATGTGTCCGGCCGCGAGCGCGCCCGCCAATGCATCGTAATTATTGCGCCGCCAGCCGAATTTCCAGGCGGCCGGTCCGATGACCACGGCGGCGTCCGTAACGCGGGGGCAGATGACGATATCCGCACCTTGGTCGAGCGCTTCTTTGATGCCCCAGGCGCCGAGATAGGCGTTTGCCGTCGCCGGCGGGCTGCCGGCGTCGCTGAGTGCCGCGCCCGTATCAATATTGGTCAGGGTTTCGCCCGCCCCAGCCAGTTCGGCGAGTCTGGGCATCAGGTCGTCACCGTCGATGTAGGCGACCTTGGCCTCCAGCCCGAGTTCCGAGATGATCGCTTCCACCGCCTCAGCCATGCCCTTGGGGTTAAGGCCGCCGGCGTTTGTCACGATCTTGATGTTGCCTTCGAGGCAGGGTGTGATGACCTCGCGGACCTGTTTGAGGAAGGTGCCGACATAGCCGGTCTCTGGCTTCTTCATCTTCTGGCTGAAGAGGATCGACATCGTCAGTTCGGCGAGGTAGTCGCCGGTCAGGACGTCGATCGGGCCGCCCTCCACCATTTCCCGCGCGGCCGAAAGTTTATCGCCGTAAAAACCGCTGCAATTGGCGATGCGGATGACCTCCGCACCGCTAATATCGTTCTCCGTCATGCAAATTCCCTGTCTACCGCGCTGCCGTCGAATTTCAGCGGCGTGAAATACTCTCCTCGAACTCCGCAATATAGACGATACAGCCCCAGACCCCAGCGGCATAGCCCATCGGAGCAGGGCCTGCGACGAGATGCCGCACGCCAGAATTCCTTCAAAAAATTCAATACCTTATCGTCAATTGTTGGTTATGGGATCATATACCCATAAAAAAATTTGGGATTTGTGTTGACAACCTCCAGGGACCTACCTATTTTCTGCAATTGAGAATTGTTCGCAATTAGATTTGCGTGGTCAGAGATTAGGGGCAGGCCATGGTCAACCCCCGGTTCGTCAAGGAGTAAGAGTCGTGAAACCCCAGAGTATTCTAAGACGTGCGGTCGTCGTATCCGGCGTGTTCGCCGTTGTTGCGATGTCCGGCGCATCGTTCGCCGCCGCCGAGGAAGTGAACCTTTATTCCTCGCGCCAGCCTTTCCTCATGAAGCCGCTTTTGAAAGCCTTTACCGAGGAGACCGGCGTCAAGGTCAACATGGTCTACCTGAAAAAAGGCATGCTCGAGCGGCTCAAATCCGAAGGCGCAAACTCGCCGGCCGATTTGATCCTGGTGTCCGATATCGGAAATCTGCACAACCACGACAAGGCGGGACTGTTGCAGCCCGTAGTATCGAATACTCTGAACAACAACGTCCCGGTCCAATACCGCCATCCCGACGGCAACTGGTTCGGCCTGACGGCGCGCGCCCGCGTCATCTACGCCTCCAAGGCCCGGGTCAAGCCGGGCGAAGTGACGACGTATGAGGATCTTGCCGACCCCAAAATGAAGGGCCGGGTCTGCATCCGCTCCGGCAAGCACATCTATAACGTCTCCCTCCTGGCCTCCATCGTCGTGGCCAAGGGCACGGACGGCGCCAAGGCCTGGGCCAAGGGATTGAAGGCCAATCTGGCGCGCAAGCCCCAGGGCAACGACCGGGCGCAGGTCAAAGCGGTTTTTGAAGGCGAATGCGACGTTGCCGTCGGCAACACCTATTACATGGGCAAGATGGCGACCAACAAGAAGGACCCGGTCCAGAAGGAATGGGCCAAGGCCGTCAATATCATCTTCCCCAACCAGAACGACCGCGGCACCCACGTCAACGTTAGCGGGGCTGGCGTTACCAAAGCGGCAAAAAACAAGGCCAACGCGGTTCGGCTGATCGAATTCCTGAGCGGCGATGCGGCTCAGAAAATCTACGCCGAAACAAACTTCGAATACCCCGTTAAGCCCGGCGTCGCGCTGCACCCGATGGTGGCGTCCTGGGGGAAGTTCAAAGCCGACAAGGCCTATCTTTCGAAAATTGCCGGCCAGCGTGGCACAGCAACCAAATTGGTGGATCAAGTCGCGTTCAACAACTAGGTTAAGAAACATATGCGTCCGTCGGGGCGCACCGGGAGGCCGGTTGGCGGTATACGCTGATCGGCCTTCCGCCGTCTGCAGAGGCGGAAGTAGATGAGTAACAGAAGGGGTCACGGCGAATAAGATGACGTCGGAATCTGAGATCGCGAATGCCTCCAGGCCGAGGCTGTGGAGTAGCGAGCGGGTCGATGGTTGGACCATCGGCACAATGTCGATTACCGGTCTCGTCACGGTGCCGATTTTCGCGGTCGCTTACCTCGCGCTGACGCCTGAAGAAAACATCTGGTCGCATCTTGTCTCCACAGTGTTGCCCGGGTACATCGGCACGACCTTGACGTTGATGGCCGGCGTTGGCGTCGGCACGCTGGTGATCGGGGTGGGTACCGCCTGGTTGGTCACGATGCTGCGTTTCCCGGGCCGGCGCTTTTTCGAATGGGGCATGCTGCTGCCCATGGCGATGCCGGCCTATGTCATCGCCTATGTCTACACCGATATCCTTGAATATTCCGGCCCGTTGCAGGCTATGCTTCGGGATGTTTTCGGCTGGACCAGTAAACGCGATTACTGGTTTCCCGAAATCCGTTCCGTCGGCGGCGCAATTTCGATGATGACGCTGGTGTTGTATCCATATGTGTACCTGTTGGCACGGGCCGCTTTTCTGGAACAGTCAATCGGCGTGCTTGAGGCCAGCCGTTCGTTGGGCCGGGGGCCCTGGCGCAGCTTTTTCACGGTGGCGTTGCCTCTGGCCAGGCCCGCGATCGTCATTGGGATATCTCTGGTGCTGATGGAAACGCTGAACGACTACGGCACGGTTGACTTCTTTGCCGTCAACACGTTTTCGCTTGGCATTTTTGACGTCTGGATGAATATGAACAACGTCGGCGGTGCGGCGCAATTGGCAATGGTTATGCTTCTGTTCGTCGCCTTGTTGGTTGTCGCCGAGCGCTACGCCCGGCGAAAAAAGCGATTCCACAACACAACAACGAAATACCAGACCTTTCCCGGAATTCGTTTGAGGGGCGCACGTTCGTGGTTTGCGGTGCTCGGCTGTCTTACTCTGGTTCTATTGGGCTTTGTTCTGCCCACGGCGGTCCTGACGGTTTACGCCTACCAGCACTTCGATCCCGAACTCACCTCGGAAATCATGGAACACGCCGCCAACAGCATCAGATTATCCGTGTTGGCCGGCATTCTCGCCGTGATCGTTGCCATGGTCATGGTCTACAGCGCCCGCATCAACGGCGGACACATGCTGCATGTGGCCAACCGCATCGCTGCGTTGGGGTATGCCGTACCGGGTGCGGTTCTTGCCGTCGGCGTGATGATCATGCTCGGCAATCTCGACAACAGCATTGATGCCCTGGCGCGGCGGAACTTCGGCCTGTCAACGGGGCTGATATTCAGCGGCACGATCGCCGCCGTCACCTTCGGTTATCTCGTGCGTTTTCTCGCTCTCGCACTGGGCACCGTTGAGGCCAGCCTCGCCAAAATCACGCCGAGTATGGACGGCGCATCGCGAAGCCTGGGCCGGGGGGCGTTCGACACCATGCGTCTCATCCACCTGCCGCTGATGCGCGGCAGCATCCTGACGGCGGTCATGCTGGTCTTCGTAGATTGCATGAAGGAACTGCCGATGACGACCATCCTGCGGCCCTTCAACTTCCAGACCCTGGCAACCTTCGTGCACCAGTATGCCTCCGACGAACAACTTGGCGACGCCGCCTTGGCGGCGCTTTCCATCGTCGGTGTTGGTATCCTCCCTGTGATCCTGCTCAGCCTCGCCATCGCCAAATCGCGGCCCAGCCCGCGGCGCGGGAGGAAGTAGGGTCATGGAGGGGCTTCACCTGGTGGGCGTTCACCATTCCTATGGGAACACGCACGTTCTCAATAATGTATCGCTGACCGTACCCGCCGGAGAACTCGTTTGCCTGCTGGGGCCCTCCGGCTGCGGCAAGACGACCCTTTTGCGCCTCGCCGCCGGGCTGGAAAGGCTTCAGGCCGGAAGCGTGACGATCGACGAGGAAGTCGTCGCCGAACCGGGCAGACAACTGCCGCCGGAAGACCGGCGCATCGGTTACATGTTCCAGGATTTCGCATTGTTTCCCCATTTGACGGTGCTCGAGAACGTGGCTTTCGGTTTGTTCCGCCGGGACAAGGGGGCAGCGGACAAACGGGCCATGGAAATGCTCGATCAGGTCGGTATGACGCAGCACGCCGACAAACATCCGCACACGTTGTCGGGCGGGCAGCAGCAACGGGCCGCCCTGGCCCGGGCGCTGGCGCCAAAGCCCCGGCTTGTTCTGCTGGATGAACCATTTTCCGGTCTCGACACCAACATGCGGGCACGGGTCCGCGAGCAGACATTGACTGTGCTGCAGCAAACCAATGTTGCCACCCTGATGGTGACGCACGATCCGGAAGAAGCCATGTTCATGGCCGACCGTATCAAGGTCATGGGCGACAACGGCCAGGTTCTGCAATCGGGACGGCCGGCCGATATCTACTACAAACCGGTGGATGAGTATGTGGCGCGCCTGTTCGGACCCGTCAACGCGATTGACGGCATTGTCAAAGAGGGCCGCTGCGAATCTTCCTTCGGTACGATAGATGCCAAGCATCTGGAGGATGGCCGCGCCGTCAAGGTGCTGATCCGTCCGGAGGGTCTGATATTGAGCAATGGCGACGGCGGCAAAGGTGGGACGGCGGTCAACGTGTTGTCGGCTCACCTGTTGGGCGACAGTTCCCTGGTCCGCCTGCAAGTGCGCGAGGGGGTCAACAGCGGCGCCGAGTTCGAGGTCCGAGTTTCCGGCGCTTTCGATCCACTTCTCATAGACGATGTCCGGGCCCGCGTGGACCGGCGTCATGCTTTCCTGTACCCTGTCGATTAGCCGTGTTTGAGGAGTATGCTGAATGGTCGAAATTTCGCGGTCGTTCGAGATCGAAGTCGATGCCATCGATTCCGATCACCGCCGTTTGGTGGATATCGTCAACGAAATTGTCCAGGCGCTCGACGACGGCAAGCCTGAGGAATGCGCGAAACTGGTGCCCGATTTCGTGGCGTTGGCCAAACAGCATTTCGCCCGTGAGGAATCCCTGTTGGCCAAGTACGGCTATCCCGAAACCGACAAGCACCGCCAGCACCACGCCAGCCTCGACGACAAGATGGACACTATGCTGGCCCTGGCCGAAAAGGTGGTTGCTAACCCGCCGGCCCGCGAGGTTCTGCGCAAGGAAGTGATCTTCTTCCTGATGGACGACGTTATCAACGAGGACATGGACTACAAATCCTTCCTCGTCGACGCGACATCGAAGGATGAAAACTCGACCGGTCGATAACCGGCTCTACCGGGGGGCAGTTCCTCAAGATCCGAATCTGACTTCTATTTTCCGACTATTCGTATCCACGCCGCTACCGTTTCTCGCCTACGGTACATACCTCGACAATGCCGGGTGAAGTAAACTCAATACGTCCTTTCGCGTTGAATTCAGCGACGCTCATTTTTCCGGCACGCAAGTAGCCGACGCCGGCCCATGAAGCCTCAAAAAAAAATTCGCTAAATCCGCTGGTCGTCTAATTTGTGGCGGCATTCGACGTTTTTGTCGTATCGGTTTCCGGCCAATAGCCGTGTGGAGGCATGGGCGTTTTGTCACCTCGAACTCCGATGGCCTTGACCAAAGCCTCTATTTGGTCACTCGTGAAAGCATGCTCCGAACTCCGGCAGTAATAACCGGTCACGAATTTGGTGCCGATGCCCGGAGATCTCTGATGCAGATAGGCCTTTCCCCAATATCTTTGAAAAGATAGGCAGGGTTTGCCCTGGACCTCAAACTTGATGTAAGATGAAGTTGCCCAGATTGTAGGCCAGGGCGTGAAGCTGGAGCCGAACCTCGTTGT
>CAYOAD010000147.1:0-10569 GCA_964401845.1 uncultured Rhodospirillaceae bacterium
GTGTTCGCTCGCCGACATGGCGATCAGCTTGGCCTCGGGATCGATGGCCAGTATTTCGCGGATCGCTTCCGGTCCGTCTTTTTCCGGCATGACGATATCGGTCAGCACAAAATCCGGCGACTTGTCACGGAAACTTGCAATGCCGTCATCGACGTTCGAGCAGGCGTGAACGTCGTGGCCCATGGCTGTCAGCATGCCGACCGCGATTTTGCGGACAACGGGATCATCATCTATCAGGACAACAACGGACACGGACACTCACGCGGAAACAGAGCTGCAACAAGTTACTGGCATGGGGAGAAGATGCGCGGGCGGCGCGTCACCAAAACTCGAGAAAGACCAAACATCGGAAAGATCCAGACCGGGCGAAAAACTGTTCAATAAAATTCATTCATTAGTCGAAACGATGACAAGCAAATTAAGTCCATTTCGAAAAGCATGAAAGTTTTTTATTACTTTTTCGCAAATTGCCAAATTTTATTCTGTGAAATAATGAATATCAGTCATTTTCGGCAAGATCCGGATCGAGGATGAGATGCGCCATGAGCCGGTCCACCGGCGCGAAATCGTCGGTGAGAATGGTCGGGGAGGTCTCCGGTCTGGTCAATTCATGACGCAGCCAACGCCGGCCCATTCCGCGAGAGGCTTCGAGAACCGCAAAGGGTGTCGCGGACTGCCCCGCCACGACGACGTACGTAACGCGCCCTCCCGCCTGGAGTTGGTCCTCCTCCAGCCACACTTCGACGGCGGCGAAATCGACGGCGAGCGTGTCGACGAGCGCCCAGAGGAACAGCGGGTTCTCACGGCTTTCGACGACATTTATGATGTAGAACCCCTCCGGCTTGAGGCGCTGGGCGATTTCCCGGTGGAACTCCCGTGTCACCAGATGCGCGGGAATGGAAATGTCCTTGAAGGCATCGCCGAAAACGATGTCGAGAGAGGGTTTCGCAGGAAGGTTTTGCAGCACGGCGCGGGCGTCGCGGTGGACAATTTCCAGACCGCTTTCTAGCGTTAACCACATATGGTCGACCGCAGCATCAGTTACAGCGGGATCCAACTCGGCGACAGTCAATTTCGGTTCGCGATAATCCTTCAGCCAGGCCCGCGGCAGCGTGTAGGGGCCGCCGCCAATGAAGAAAGCCCGTGTTCTATCCGGCGCAAATAATCTTTTTTTGGCCAATTCGTCGACAAAATGGATGTAGGGGGAGAACAGCAGGCGCGGCTCCTCCCGGTCGTTGACGCCGTGGCCGAGATGATCGAGCACCATGACGGCGCCCGCCCGGCCGGTGTCCGGCGCCGCGTCGACAATCCGGATGCAGAAATAGGGGCTCTCGACCGTGCAGGGAGATTTGTGCGCCTGATACTGATAACCCTTGGCGAGCAAGGCTCCCGCAAGTGCGGCGCCGCCCACAGCCCAAATCATCAGCGTCGGCAGTTTTGGCGGCCGCGTCACCGCGTAGGCCAGGCCCAGGAAGAGATAGGCGCCGGCAACCGCCATAACCGTGCCGGTCGAGCCGACCCAGGAAATGAAGAGGAAGCCGGCCAGGACGGTGCCGGCGATGCTGCCGACGGCGCCTAAGGCGTACATGCGTCCGATCACCCGGCCGTGGCCGCCCGGCGCCTCGTCGACCGCCAGTTTGGTGAGTATGGGAGAAACCACGCCGACGAACAGGCTGGGCAGGAAAAACACCACGCCCGTCAACAACGTGATGGCGCTTATGGTATCAAGGCCGCTGCGCAGAACGGGCCCGCTCAAGCTGCGCAACAGCACGAGGGATGACGCCGCCGAGGCCCCGCTCAAAACCAGGGCGGCGGCAACGCGCCGGCAGCCGCGGGCGGCGTCGACGTCGGGACCTGCCATAAATCCGCCGACCCAATGGCCGACGGAAAGCCCCGCCAGGACGACCGCGATGATCGCCGTCCAGGTATAGAGCGACATGCCGACATAAGGCGCCAAGAGACGCCCAGCGACGATTTCCAGGATCAGGGCGCAGGCCGCCGTAATGAAGACGGTTGCGCCATAGGCCGCGACACGTAACTGCATAGAAGCCTTTTTATCACACGCAATTGTGAGACGGCCCTACACAACCGTCATGTATATTAGAATATTATTGATTACAAAATATCGTATCGGCGGCTTATGATCCAGAGTGTGAGGTCACAGTTTGGATCACGGGGAGGGACAAATGATCGCCGCACGTCTGATAATTCTCTCGACATTCCTATTCGGCATTGTGTCGGCCGCGCCGGCCCGGCTGGCGGCCGAGGAAGCCGATTTGCCAAAAACGGACGACGGACTGCACTACCAGCCCTGGTTCAAGATGGATTCGTTTCTCGACCTGGCCGACGATCTGGCGGAAGCCAAAGCGGGCGGAAAGCGGCTGGCGATCCTGTTCGAGCAGCGCGGTTGCCCCTACTGCCGCGAAATGCACAAAGTGAACTTCAAAATCCCCGAAATCCGGGACTACATCAAAGCGAATTTCGACATCGTTCAGGTAAACCTTTGGGGCGACCGGGAGATGACCGACTTCGACGGCGAAACCCTGATCGAAAAGAAATTTGGACGCAAGTATCGGGTTCAGTACACGCCGACAATCATCTTTCCCGATGACAAGGGGGAGGAAGTCCATCGGCTGCCCGGCTATTTCAAGCCTTTCCACTTCAAGCACATCTTCATGTACGTGAAGGAAGAGGGCTACGTTGAGCAGCCCAATTTCCAGCGCTGGCTCTCGGCCAAGGCCGATGAATTGCGGGCCAAGGGGATTGAGGTGAAGCTTTGGTGATTTGACGGAGGGGCTCGACCTTGAGGGCCGGTGGCCTGCAAAGCAATAAATGGTGACAGGTACACTTAAAAAAAGTGTACCTGTCACCATTTATTGCTTTCGGATTTTCACCTTTAACCCAGCTTGCCCAGCGCCGGGAAGGCTTCGAGGATGTAGTAGGCGAGCTCGGCCAGTGAATCGGTCATGATCAGGACGCCGGTGGCGACCAGCAGGACACCCGCTCCGATTTCGATCTTGTGAACGTGGCGACGGAAGCGCTTGAGAAAATTCATGAAGGGCTCGATGGCGAAAGCCGCCGCCAGGAAGGGAATGCCCAAACCAAGAGAATAAACGGTCAGCAGGGATACGCCATAGCCCAGCGAATCCTGGGCCGCCGCCAAGGTCAGAATGGTGGCCAGAATGGGTCCGACGCAGGGCGTCCAGCCGAAAGCGAAGGCCAGGCCGATGATATAGGCGCCGACTAGGCCGGCCGGTGTTTTGTCCGGGTTGAATCGGATTTCCCGCTGCAACAGGGCAAAGCGGAAAACGCCCATGTAGTGCAGGCCGAAGACGATGATGACGGCGCCCGCAACTTTGCTGATGACGTCGATATGGTCGAAGATGATGCGGTTGATGGCCGAGGCGCTGGCGCCCATGATCACGAAAACGGTCGTGAAACCCAACACAAAGAGCAATCCCGACAATTTCACCCGGCGGGCGATCTGAGTATCGAGACCATCCTCCTGGTCGAGCAGCTGGTCCAGCGAAGTGCCGGCGACGAAACAGAGGTAGGCCGGAACCAGCGGCAACACACACGGGGAAAGGAAGCTGATTAGCCCGGCCAACGCGGCGGCGCCGTAGGAAACGTCAAAAGCACCCATTAGGGCGATACTCCCGAATTACATATGTCCCCGGAATTTGGGGCTTGGCGGACCGGTACGCAAGGGGTCTTTGCGCCAGAATAAGCGTCAGATGCCCCGCACTTTTATGCCGCGGTTCTCGTCCAGCCGAATCACTTTCTTGTCAGCAATGTATTCTGAGACGACGTCGTAGACGGGCGGTCCCTCGGTATCCTCGTTGACTGACGCCCAGCCGCTGACGACGTAGTTGCGCGCAGGATCGATGGCCTCGCCCGTTTTCAGCAGCGTCATGTCGCTGATGCGCTGGCCGATGGGTTTGCCGATGTCGATGCTGTAGCCCATGCCGCCCACCCGTACCATGTCGCCGCCCTGCTGCAGGTAGGGGTCGGGGTTGAACAGGTTGTCGGCGACGTCCTCGAGGATCTCTTTCAGGAAGGCGCCGGTAAACTCGTTGCGGTAGGCGTTGGGATAGGTAATGGCGGTTTGGGAATACACCGTATCGCCGGTGATCTCGTCGCCGGGCAGCAGGGTCGCCCCCCAACGGAAACCGGGCGACAGCGCGATCTCGGCGTCGCGTTCCTGCAACAGCGCCTGGCAGATGAGATCATCGAACGTGCCGTTGAAATTGCCCCGGCGGTACAGCAGGCTGTCGGTGCGCCCCAGAACCTTGTTCAGTACGCCGGCGTGGGGTCGGCGGATATCGTCGATCAGCGCCGCCATTTCGGGGTCGGGCTTGATGACATCCGAAAACACCGGGATTAGCTTGAAGCGGTAATCGGCGACCTTGCGGTTTTCGACCTTGAGGTCGAGACGGGCCAGGAACTTGCCGTGTGAGCCGGATGCCACCAGCAGGGTGTCCTTCACCTTGATGGCGGTGGGAATGGCGTCGTGCGTATGTCCGGTCAGGATGACGTCGATGCCAGTGACGCGGGAAGCCAGCTTGCGGTCGACGTCGAAGCCGTTGTGGCTGTTGATGACGACGAGGTCGACGCCGGCGTCGCGCGCTTCGTCGACCCGACCCTGGAGTTTTTCCTCCTCGATGCCGAACGACCAGTCCGGCATCATGTAACGCGGGTTGGCGATGGGCGTGTAGGGGAAGGCCTGGCCGATGACGGCGACACGCACGCCGCCCCGTTCAAAGATCTTGGTGTGTTCGAAAATGTCGTCGTCCCAGGTGGCGTCCTTGACGTTGCCCGCGAGGAAGGGGAAGTCGAGCATCTCGACCAGTTCCTCGACGCGCTCGGCGCCGTAGGTGAACTCCCAATGGGCCGACATGGCGTCGACGCCCAACGCGTTCATCACCTGGACCATGTCCTCGCCCCGTGTTTTCAGCGAGGTGTAGGAGCCCTGCCAGGTATCGCCCCCGTCGAGGAGCAGGGTGTTGTCGGGCCGCTCAGCCCGGATCGCCTTGACCAGCGTCGCCATGCGGTCCATGCCGCCGACACGGCCGCATTCCTTGGCCAGCGCCGCGTAATCATCCGAGGTCATGGCATAGGCTTCGGGGCTGCCGCCGCGCAGGCCGAAATGCTTGAGAAAATCTTTGCCTGTCAGATGGGGCGGCAAGCCATGGACGGCGCCCACGCCGACGTTGATGGACGGCTCGCGGAAGTAAAGCGGAACGAGCTGGGCGTGGCAGTCGGTGAAATTCAGTAAGGTGACCTGTCCGACGGATTCAAATTCCAGCAGCTGATCCTGGGTCAACTTGCGGCTGGCGGCGGCCAAATTGCCCGGCGCGCCCGTCACAACGGCGGTCGCGGCGGCGACTTGGAGAAAATCACGGCGGGTCAGCATGCCGAACCTCTCAGATATCCAATATCAGAAATAAAATGGGGGATGCGCGAACCGCACATCCCCCACCGTTAAAGTCGACGCCCCCGACTAGTTGCGGACGGCGGGCGTCTCGACACCCAAGCCCTGACCGCGCCAGGTGACATAGAGTTCGAGATTGACGTATTCGTCAGATCCGTTCTTGTAGGGCGTTGCCCGGACCTGCTTGTTGCAGCCGCGGAAACGGCGGTGGCTGGAACCGATCTTCTGCCATTTCAGACGGTAGGTCGGGAAGCCGTTCAACTGGCCCTGGGTCAGGATGTTGGCCCGGATCTTGTTGCCCTCATTGTCTTCATGACAATGCTTGCAGGCCATGTCCAGCAGGCCCCGACGCTGATAGTAGAACTTCTTGCCGGCCTCGAAAAACGGCTTGGCGGGACCATCGACGGCCACCGACACCGGCAGGCCGCGCGACTGGTGGCGCACATAGGTCGTCATGCTCAAAAGCTGGTTCGATTCCCACTTCCAGGCCTTGGCCTTCATGTTCTCCGTGCGGCACTGGTTGATGCGCTGTTCCAGGTTCTGAAGCTTACCGATACTGTCTTTGTACTTGGGATAGCTGACGCCGGCTGTCTTCATCGATTCCGACGCGTCGTTGTGGCAGCTTTCGCAGGATTTTCCGGCCTCGCCTTCGACCTCACTCCACAGTTCCTCACCCGTGTCGGTCCACAGCATGCCGGGATTTTGCATCTCGTCATCCTGCAGGGCCTGGGTGTCCTTGGTGGCGTACTTGTAGCCGGAAACAACATCTTCGTCTGCCAAAGCCGGCCCGGTGACGGCGAGCGCCATGCCAAGGCCGGCGATACCGGCGATTAAACGATTGTAGTTCATGGGTAGCCTCCCCCTTCGGCGTCTACTGCACCGTTAATTTGGCTGATTTGGTCGTGACATTACCGTTGTCTTCGGTCCACTTGACTTCGATCGTGCCGGACTCGGTGGCGCGGACGTTGAACGAAAGAAACGGATTGGCCGCAACTGCGGGCCACCAGTCGGCTTTGAAAACTTCCTTGCCGTTATAGGTAGCGACCACATTGTTGACGATCATGCGCGGAATTTTTTTACCGTCCTTGCCCTTGCGCTGGCCGGTTTCCATCTTGTGCTTGATCAGGCTCTTGACCGTGATGATGTCCCCTTTTTTGGCTTTCTTGGGAACTTTAAGCCGTGCGAATGCCATGGTTCTGTTCTCCTCGTAACCTTACTCAGCCGCCGCAGCCGCCGATTGTGACTTTGACGTCTTTTTGCGCCTGATAGAACGATCCGTCGCTCATCTGGGCAACCGCCACGATGGCTGAAGTCTTTGCCATGCGGCAGTTAACCTTGACTTCGGCCTTCCCGCAGGCCGGCGTAAAGTGGAACGCCGCGACATCCGGGTTGGGATTTTCCTGAACGTAAACCCAGACGGTTTTGACGTGATCGGCGTCGGTCATGGGGCTGTCGACGCTGATGACGATGGGCACCACGCGCCCGTTCTCGGCGATGATCGGCGTTTTCAGCTTGATCCTGCCCGATTTTGTCGCCGCACCGCCTGTCACCTTTTTGATCGCGGCGGCCGTTTTGGCCATATCCGCTGAGGCGGGGGCGGACGCCAGTCCGGCGCCCGCGGCGGCCACGGCACTTGCGCCGGCAGCCCGGAAAAATCCGCGCCGGCTAAGTCCGGTGGTCTCTTTCACCTGCATTGCTATCTCCTTTGTCCGGTAGTCGGACGGCTATTCGGTTATTTCAAAGTCATCAGGTAGGCGACGATATCCTCGACTTCCTGGGCATTGAGGATGGTCTTGCCCTTCCATTTCTTCTGTAGCCGGTGATATCCCGTGTCACGGTAGAACGCCGGCATGATGGTATCCGGGTTGTTCATCTTGGGATTGACGACCCGCAGCCGGATTTCGGCTTCGCGCATCCGGTCGGCGATACCGTTTAGGTCGGGACCGACTTCGCCGTGAAACTGCTGTTCTGGAATGGGCAATACATGGCAAGCGAGGCAGTTCCCCGTCTTGCGGTTATAGGCGACCTTGCGGCCCGCCTTCGCGTCGCCGGGCTTTCCGGTCAATGATTTCGGGATGCCGTCGCCGATGATGGTGTATTTCACCGATTCCGCATTTGCACCAAGGCTTGCGCCGGCGCCGATTGCCAGACCCGCGATCGCCCCCACCAGTCGATGATACTTCATTTCCAATCTTCCTCCCCGTTGCGGGATGCCTTCCGCGACCGATCCGCTTCGATCCGCGCGACGGCATTTTTGTTCGCACGTTGCCTCCGTCTCTCCCGGCAGACCAAGCGTTTGCGTTTCGCCGCTAGCACTCCAGCCCACTAAAAAAAGAGGACATATCCGGGATACACAGATTCGTGAATAGTCGCAAGAACTATTCTTGAGCTTTTTCTAATATGCTGCAATATGGTGCAATGCAAAATCAGCAAATGCTGCGCTGCAGCAATATTTATAATGATTTGAAAGAATGGAAAAAATACTTGAAATTATGGTGATTGCGGATCCATCGTCGGTTGTTTTATTTATTTTCAATTGCGGCGCAACAAAACCTGCAATGGATATGCCCTGCATCGCCCTTGTCGCCATTTTGCTGTGCCGCCATACTTTGGTGCCATGAAAAATCTGCTGGTTTTGCGCTATACCGAAGCCGAATCCCTGGGCGGGCTGGAGGACCAGTTTCGCAATCAGGGCATCGGCTACAGTTACCACCGCCCTTTGTCCGTCGGCAAAGGGGTGACCAGCGGCGTCAATTCGGACGGCCTGGTGATCCTTGGGGCCGGCGCCTGGGGGACAAATGGCGAGCGCACGACGCTGCCGACCCTGACGCACGAATTGCGTATTGCCTACGACCACATGAAACGCAACCGGCCCATCCTGGGTTTTGGTTTGGGTTCCCAGATCGTCTCGATCGCCGCCGGCGGCGGTTCGGAACCTTCACCGTGCGCCTTTGAAGTGGGCATGGCGAGACGCGTTCGGGAGGACGCTCTGGGCGGCTTGATGCCCGAGCGGTTTCCCTACGCCATCTTCATGCGGGACAGACCCGTTTTGCCGCACGACGCCGAAATATTGGCCGTTGACGAACACGACCGGCCCCTGGCCTTTACCATCGGCCGCGATGTGATCTGCTTCACCTGCAATCCCGGCTTTGGGCCGAGCATGTTGCGGGACCTGGTGCGGGAGACGGAAGCCGGCACCGGCGAAGCCGTGGCGGCCTTGGCCGCTGCGGCGGAATTGGAGGCCGACGCCGTCCGGCAACTGCCGGCCCTGGCGGACGGCATCGTCCGTGCGGCGGGCTGGGTGCAGGCCGCCGAAGCACTGGCAGGCGGGGGATAGACGTTGTCCGGCGCCGTAAGGATATTGGCGGTGTTATGGGCTTTATGGGCTCTGCCGGCCTCGGCCCGAAACGATGGGTTTGGGCGGAACGCTCTGGGTGGTGCGACCAGCCCATTCCTGCTGCAGCACGCCGACAATCCCGTGCATTGGCAGCCCTGGACGCCCGAAGTCCTGGACTACGCGCGCTCTTCCGGCAAACCGATATTCCTTTCGGTCGGTTATTCCTCTTGTTTCTGGTGCCACGTGATGGAACGGGAGAGTTTTGAAAACGACGGCGTGGCCGCCTATCTCAACGAAAACTTCGTCAGTATTTTGGTCGACCGGGAGGAGCGCCCCGACATCGACTATCTGTACCAGAATGCGCTTTACGCGATGACCGGCCAAGGCGGCTGGCCACTCAACATTTTTCTCGACGGCGAGGGCGCGCCGTTTTGGGGCGGCACCTATTTTCCCGACGTTGACCGCCATGGCATGAAGTCTTTCCAAGAGATTCTTAAGCTCATCAAGGAAGCCTGGGTCAAGGACCGTGACCAGATCGCCTCGATCACCCGGCGCATGCGGGTCGGCCTGGCCTCGGCTGACGATCAGCCGGGCGAGGTAACGCCGAAGAAGCTGGACCGCGCGCCCGGTAAACTCATGACCCAGGTCGATGATTTCTTTGGCGGCTTCGGCGATGCGCCGAAATATCCCCATACCCAAAATCTCGAAGTTCTGTGGCGCGGCTATCTGCGCACCGGTAAGGACCGCTATCGCGACGCCGTCCTGACCAGTTTGAAACGCATGGTGAGGGGCGGCCTTTACGATCATCTCAGAGGCGGTTTCTCGCGCTACGCCGTTGATCAGGAATGGCGCCAACCGCACTTCGAAAAGATGCTCTACACCAACGCCCTGCTGGTTCGCCTGCTGACCCACGCCTGGCAGGAGACCCAAGAAGAGGACTTTGCCGCGGCGGTCCGCGAGACGGTCGACTTCGTATTGGACAACATGCGCACTCCGGACGGCGCCTTCGGTTCGACCTTTGATGCCGAGACGGGGGCGGAGGAGGGGCGTTTCTACCTCTGGACGGCGGCGGAAATCGACGAAGTCCTCGGGGACCGGGCCGCCCTGTTCCGGGCCGCCTATGAGGTTACCGAAGAAGGCACGTTCGAGCCCGAGGCCGATTGGCTGGCCACTGACTACCAGCGCGAGGCCAGTGTTCTCTTCCGGACATCAGCGAAAACTTCCGAACTGGCGACGTTGGCCCGCCTTGCCGAAGATGAGGTTGAGCCGGCCCTGGCGTCCGCGCGTTTGGCTCTGCGGCGTCACCGCGAGGCCAGCCGCCGCCCGCCGCCGTTCGATGACAAGGTCCTGGCCGACTGGAACGGGCTGATGATCCGGGCGCTGGCCGAAGCCGGCCCGGCCCTGGGAGAGGCTTCGTGGCTGGAGGCGGGTCGGTTGGCGTTCAAGGCCCTCGTCGACATCCACGAATGGCGGGACGAGCACGATCATGCGCGGCTGCGCCATGCCTCTCGCGGCGGCAAATCGGCGGGTCCGGGTTTGGTCGAAGATTATGCCCAGATGGCCCAAGCGGCGCTGGCCTTGTTCGAGGTCACCGGAGAACGCCCATACTTGGGCAGAGCGGAAAGCTGGATCAGATCGGCGCTGGCCCATCATTGGGACGAACCGGCCGGTGGGTTTTTCCAAACCGCGGATGATGATGCGCAATTGATCGTCCGCGCCAAGGCGGCGCTGGACGGCGAAGTCCCGGCCGGCAGCGCGGCCATGGCCGACGTTCTGTCACGGCTATATTATCTCACTGGCC
>CAYOAD010000148.1:0-10510 GCA_964401845.1 uncultured Rhodospirillaceae bacterium
TTAAATCCTTTGGCTCTGCGGAACAGTTCCACTAACATTGCGCCGCTGTGGGGGCCGGCGACCGTGTTTTTTGCCTTTGAAATTGGAAAACGGGCCTGGATTGGTGAGTAAAGCGGGAGAAACCGGCAAGGGTATCAGCGTCCTGATCGCTGAAGACGAGCCCAACATCGTGGAGTCGCTGACCTTCCTGTTGGAACAGGAAGGCTACACCGTCAGTGCGGTTGCCAACGGCGATACCGCGCTGCGTGTCCTACAGCAGGCAAAGCCCGGCCTGTTGGTGTTGGACGTCATGTTGCCCGGCCGCAACGGCTATGAAATCCTCAAGGTCGTGCGGGCCGACAGCCGTTTGTCGAACCTGCCGGTCGTGGTTCTGACGGCAAAAGGACAGGAAAAAGACCGCCAGACCGCGCTTGAACTCGGGGCCAACGCCTTCATCACCAAACCATTTTCCAATCAAGACCTGGTCGAACAAATCAATCGGCTTTCCGCCGGCGACGGCCGAGGGTAATGGACGGTCTGCGGAATAAGATCAACGACGTGCAGGCCATCGTCACGATGCTGGCCGTCCTGTTGATGATGCCGCCGGTCATATTGATATTCAACGGGGCCGGCCTGATCGGCGATATCCCGGTCGTGTTGATCTTTATCTTCGGAACCTGGTTGGCGCTCATATGGGTCACGTGGTTTCTTGGCCGCCTGAGCGACGACGCGGCCGGCAAGAGCGGCGCACCGACATCTTCTGTTGATCCGACGAAGTAATGCTATCGTCGCAACTCGTCCTTTTCACCTCGCTTGCCTACGTCGCGTTCTTGTTCCTGATCGCTTTTCTCAGTGACCGGGCGGCGAAGGCGGGAACCGCCGGGCTGCTGCAATCGCCTCTGGTTTTCACGCTTTCCATTTCGATCTACTGCACATCCTGGACATTCTACGGCGCGGTCGGTTCGGCGGCGCGCAACGGCCTGGAATTCGTCGCGATCTACCTCGGTCCGACCATGGTGTTCGTCGGCTGGTGGTGGTTGCTGCGCAAGCTGGTCCGTATCGGACGGGAGCAACGCATCACCTCCATCGCCGATCTGATCTCCTCGCGGTACGGCAAGAGCACGACCCTGGCCGTGTTGGCGACCCTGATTGCGGTGATCGGCACCACGCCCTACATCGCCTTGCAATTGAAGGCCGTGACCTCCAGCCTGGAAGTCATCACCGGCATTTCCGATACCTTCGCCACCACGCCGGCCAACCTAGATGTCCGCATCCGCACGGCTTTCTGGATCGCCACTGGCATGGCGATTTTCACAATTCTGTTCGGCACCCGCACGGTCGACGCCAACGAGCGGCATCACGGCGTCATTGCCGCCATCGCCGTCGAGGCCATCGTCAAACTTGTCGCGCTCGTGGCGGTCGGGCTCTACGTGGTTTACGCCATTGCCGGCGGCCCGGGCGAGTTGCTCTCCAGCCCCCGGATCACGGCGGTCATGAATGCCAAGGACGTCTTCGATGAACGCTGGATAACGCTCACCTTCCTGGCCGCGACCGCGATCATCTGTCTGCCGCGGCAATTCCATGTGACCGTGGTGGAGAACTCCGACGACCGGCAAATCAGGACCGCCGCCTGGATGTTTCCGCTCTATTTATTTTTGATCAGCCTCTTTGTCCTGCCCATCGCCGCGGCCGGTCTGGCCTACCTGCCGGAAAACGCCAATCCGGATATGTTCGTGCTGACGCTGCCGTTGGATCAGGGACAGGGTGGTCTTGCTCTCTTGGCCTTCATCGGCGGGTTTTCCTCGGCGACGTCGATGGTCGTGGTCGCCTCGATCGCCCTGTCCACCATGGTGTCGAACCATATCGTCATGCCCATCGCCCTGCGCATACCCTGGCTGACCATGGACGCCAGCGGAGAGGTCAAGCGGCTGATTCTGTTGAGCCGGCGTTTCAGCATTTGCCTGATCCTCGGCCTTGGTTTTCTTTACTACCTGTTCAGCCACGAGGGCGAAGCCCTGGCGTCCATCGGCTTGATCGCCTTCGCCGGCGTCGCCCAATTCCTGCCGAGCGTGCTCGGCGGGCTGTTCTGGCGCAACGCCAATTCACTGGGCGCCATCCTGGGATTGCTGTCGGGATTTGCCGTCTGGGCCTACACGCTTTTTCTGCCGAGCTTCGTCGACCGCTCCGAATTGGCCAACTCGTTCGTTGCCCACGGGCCCTGGGGCCTCGGCTGGTTGCGCCCCGAAGCCCTGTTGGGCCTGGAAGGCACTGATCCGCTGGTGCACGCCGTGGCCTGGAGCCTGGGCCTCAATACAGTGATGTTTATTGTCGGCTCGCTGATCCGTGACGGAAAACCGCTGGAACGCCTGCAGGCCACATTGTTCGTCGATGTCTTCAAGCGGGATACGGGAACGGAAGACCTGTTCATCGAGCGGTCGGCGACCACCAGCGATCTTTATGCCTTGGCGTCAAGGGTGCTGGGCCGGGAAGAAGCCGCCCAGTTCTTTGCCGCCATGACGGTGGACGACGGCATGGCGTCGCCGGTGTCCGACACCAACCTGATCGCCAAGCTGGAGCGCCGGTTCGCCGGCAACGTCGGCGCCGCCTCCGCCCGGGCGCTGATTTCGCGGGTGGTGACGGGCGAGCGCATCAGCTTCGACGAGGTCATGAAGATCGTCGACGAAACCCAGCACGTTATCGAACACAGCCGTCAGCTTGAACAGAAGTCCCTGGAGTTGGAACAGACCGCCAGCCAGTTGCGCGACGCCAACCAGCTGTTGAAGGAGATCGACCAGCAAAAAGACGATTTCCTCAGTCAGGTCAGCCACGAGATGCGCACGCCCATGACCTCCATCCGCTCCTTCACCGACATCCTGACGGCGACCAAGGACCTTAGCCAGGAACAGTCGCAACGTTACCTCGGTATCATCCACGCCGAGAGCGAACGCTTGACACGGCTGCTCGACGAAATCCTCGAAGCCAACCGGCTGGAGCGCGGCGAACTGACGCTTAACATCGAGACCGTCAGCGCCGACGAGGTGCTGACGCGCGGCATCAACACCTGCCAGGGTCTGGCCAGTCAGTATGGCGTCACGGTCAACCGGCCGGAAAACAATACGGAGGCGATGGTCACGGTCGATCCCGACCGTCTCTGCCAGATCTTCATCAATATTCTCAGCAACGCGATCAAGTACAATTCCTCGGAAGCCCCCCGGGTCGATATCGCCAGCCGCGTCGCCGACGGCACTTTGTTCGTCGAATTCAGCGACAACGGCCCCGGCATTCCGGCCAGCGACGGGGAGCACATATTCGGCAAGTTCACCCGCCTGGAAGCCTCGGCCAGCGACCGGCCCGGCTCGGGCCTCGGCCTCTCCATCGGCCGCGAACTGGCCAAGATGTTCAATGGCGATCTGCGGCTGGTGCCGGAACCGGACAAGGGCGCGCGCTTCGTGTTGACCCTGCCGCTCGCACAGACTTCCGCTTAAAAGCTCCAATTCCCGCCGATTCGCCTGCCCTGCAAAGATTGTGTAGAGTTTTTCTGCCCTGTGGGGAGGTGCATGATCGATGAACGAAGCTGCGGTTCAACGGCGCTTGTCGGCCATCCTGGCCGCCGACGTGGCGGGATGCCTGCGCCTAATCGAAGAGAACACCCAAGGCTCTGTCACCGCCTGGCAGGCTGTCCGCGCAGATATTTTCGGACCCGTCATCGGCGACCATTCGGGCCGCGTCGTCAAGCACACCGGCGCACGAACCGCTTAAGCGGTAGGGCCGTTGCCGACGTAGCAACCACTCGAAGCAGCCGAAGACACAAACGCTATTCGACCCGTCGAGGGGGTAATCATGACGGCTTTCGTAGATGTAGAACGAGCTGATTCAGGCAAGACCAAGAACCAGCTGCTTGCTGAAGTACGCTCGCTCAGACGGCAGCTGGAGCAGACGAAACGCTCCAAGGATATCGCATCCATGGTCGAGGCGCGTATCCGGGTCGAAGAGGAACTGCGCGACCAGAACCGCTTTGTCGGCCTGCTGCACAGGATATCCGAAGGCACCAACGATGCGGCCTCGGAGGACGAGGCTTATCAGGTCTGTGTCGACGAGATCTGCCGCGATATGGGATGGCCGATCGGTCACGTTTACATGCGGTCGCCCAGCGACGATGCCATCCTCCTGCCCTCAAAGGTCTGGCATCTGGAAAAGCCGAAGAAATTCGCGAGTTTCAGAACGGTGACGGAAAACACCAATTTTTCCCTCGGGAAGGGGCTGCCTGGACGCGTCCTAAAATCCGGAAAACCTGCCTGGATCGTTGACGTCACCAAAGACAAGAATTTCCCCCGCGCCAAGCTGGCCGGCGACATTGGCGTCCACTCGGGCCTGGCCTTTCCGGTCACGCTGGGCGAGGACATCCTCGCCGTTTTCGAATTCTTCAGCGACCGGGCGGAGGACCCGGACCAGCGCACGCTGGACGTTCTGGCCAACATCGGCCGGCAATTCGGCGGCGTTGTCGCCCGCAAACGCGCGGAGGCGGAATCGCGCCGGCAGACGAACCTTTTGAACGACATCCTGAACAACGTCGGACAGGGCATTCTCGTCTTTGACGCCGATTACCGGGTGAGCGCATTCAACAAGAACTACACATCGATGTGGCCGACCGCCGAAGACGTTCTGGAAATTGGCGCGCCCTTGGCCGACGTCGTCAACGGCCTCGCCAAGGTCGGGTTCTATGGCGACGTCGGGGTTAAAAAAATCGCCAGGGAGCGGCTTCGCGTCCTGACGTCCGGCAAGCCGGCAGTAAGGGATTTTCAGGGAACGGACGGAACGACCTACCACAACATCTCCCAGCCTACGCCGGACGGCGGGCTGGTGATCACCTACACCGACATTACCGAGCGGAAGCAGGCCGAATCCGAACTGGCGCGGAAGGAAGCGCTGCTGCGCACCGCCATGGACAACATGACGGACGGCATGTACGTGGTCGACAAGGACCTGCGCTTCGTTCTTTACAATGACCGGTACAAGGAATTGGTGGATACCCCGGACGGCGCCATTGAATTGGGCGGGCCGGTGGAGAAAACGGTTTTGGCGCATGCCCGGCGCGGGGACTATGGACCGGGAAAGCTCAGGGACCTGGTCCGGCAGCGACTGGACGCGCTTTCAAACTCAAAACAGATCCAAACCGAGTTGCAGATCAACGGCGGCGAGCGGATCGTAGACCTGCGCAAGTCGCCAATCGAAGACGGCGGCGCCGTTGTCACGCTTACTGATGTCACTGAGCGCAGAGAGGCAGAGCGTGCGCATAAGGACAGTGAGAATCTGATCAAGACGTTCATCGACCACATACCGGCGACGATCACACTGAGGGATGTGGATGGGCGCTACTTGATGGTGAACAAGCAGTACAGCGAAGTCCGCGGCGTAACGCTGGAGGATGTCGTCGGAAAGAAGACAGATGGTGTGGGTCCCGCTGCCCGCAACGCTGATATGAGTGCCGAACATCGGTCGGTGCTGGAAAGCCGATCAACACTGGAGAAGGAATTCAGAACCAGGGACGTCAACGGCGTTGAGCGTGATTTTTTCGGCATAAGATTTCCGGTTTTCGGTGCGGATGATGAAATTGTCGGCGTCGGCGGCGTCAGTCTCGACATCACGGAGCGCAAACTTGCGGAGAAGGCGCTCAAAGAAAGCGAAAATCGGCTGAACACGTTTGTCGACCACATCCCGGCTTCGATCACGCTGAAAGACGCCGACGGACGCTACCAGATGGTCAACAGGCGGTTCTGTGAACTGCGCGGTCTGGAGTCGGAAGAGGTGATCGGCAAGACGACCGACGACCTCCACCCCGCCGACCTCGCCAAGTACATGATTGCCCATGACCGGGCGGTGATTGCCGACGGTTCAAATCTGGAGTTCGAATTCAAGGCGACGGACGTGAATGGGGTGGAGCGCGATTTGATGGGCTTCAGATTTCCGGTTTTCGGTTCGGACGATGAAGTTGCGGGCGTCGGCGGCGTCAACATCGACATCACGGAGCGCAAGCAGGCGGAAACTGAACTGGAAGAGAGCACCCGATTGTTGAGGCATGTCCTCGATACGATTCCCCAAGGCGTCGTCAAGTTCGACAACAATCAAAATCTGGTCGTTTGGAACAAGCAGTACCAGGAATTGACGGGGCTACCGGACAAGTTGATGACGCCGAATCGCCCGTTGCGGGATTTGTCGTTGCATGCGGCAAAACTGGGCCATTTCGGAGAGGGCGATCCGGAAGATCTGGCGGACGAACGGGTCAGGCTGCTGTTTAGCGGCGAGGATGACCGGAGCGAGGTGCGCGGTGACGAAAACCGGATTTTTGACGTTATGCAGCGGACGACGGACGACGGCGGCATCGTCATTACGTACAACGACATCACGGAGCGCAAGCGGGCGGAAAGAGAATTGGAGAAGAAACAGGAACAATTGCGGATTGTCCTGGAACATATGCCGGGCGGGATTTCCCTGTTGGATGCTGACCTGAATATCGTACTGAGCAACGATAATTTCTACAAAACTTATGAGGTTCCCGAAGAACTGGCGCAAGCCGGTGTTCCGATCGAGAAAGCCGTCCGTCACCTCATCGCTGCCAGCAGCCCCGATCCTAAGCAAAAGGAACGGCTCATCGCTAAGCGGATGCGGGATATGAGAAGTCCGGAAGCAATCGAAATCGAAAGGCTGATGCCCAGCGGTCGAACCTTAAGTACTCGTCAGGTACCCGTCCCCGGAGGCGGGGTCGTTGCCGTAACAATCGACATTACAGAGCGGGTGCAAGCCGAGGCAGCCATGCGGGAAAGTGAGCAGCGCCTCTTTGCGATTTTGCAGGAAAGCCCGATCGGGGTCGGTATCGTTGGCGCCGATGACAAACGGCTGAAATTCACAAACGCCCGCTTTCACCAGGTTTTCGGCGTCAGCGAGACGGACGCGCTGAACGAAGTCGCGCCGGACTTATACGTCAATCCCGATGACCGGGTATCCATTATGAAGCGCCTGCAACGCGAGGGCGCGGTTCGCGACGCAGAGGTTCAAATGAAGAGGGGAGACGGCGCCGAGTTTTGGGCCTTGCTCTCCTACTTTCCCTTCGAATACCAGGGTGAACCCGCCGTTCTCGGCTGGGCCTACGACATAACGGAGCGCAAAGAAACCGAGCACGAACTCGCGAGACAAAAGGACATCATCGAGACAACGCTTGAGAACCTGGATCAGGGCGTCCTGATGGTAGATGGTGATATGCGTATCATGGCCCGCAACGAGAAGGCATTTGAGATGTCGGGTATGCCGGGCGAGATTTTTGATAAGTACGAATATCTCCCGGATGCGACCGGACACATGTTGCGGGAGATCATGAAACTTGAGGATTGGGAAGCGCAACTCGAACGATCCATGGAGACGTATTTGTCGCGGGAATACGTGCGCTACGAAGCGCAATTTTTCGACAAAACGCTCGAAATCCGGCAGTCACCGCTCGCCGAAGGTGGTTTCGTCCGTACCTTGACGGACATCACGGAGCGCAAACAGGCGGAAGAGATCCTCCAGCGCAGCGAACTGCGGCTCAAACAAATTCTGGAGGACAGCCCCATCGCCGTCAGCGTGTCGCTGGATGACAAATCTCCGGAAGATGGCGTCATCCAATTCGCAAATTCGAGATTTGCGGAACTGATGGATATCGAGCCGTCCGAAATTGGCGCCGTCACCACATCCGAATTCCTGAAACTGGGTGATGAACGGGTGGCACTGCAGAGACGGCTGGATGCCGGCGAAACTTTGCGGAATATGGAGTGCCAGGCCACTCGTCGGGACGGAACGGAGTTTTGGGTGCTGTTGTCGATCAGCCCCATCGAATACGAAGGACGTCAGTCGGCGCTGCTCTGGCTCTACGACATCACGGACCGCAAGCAAGCAGAGGCGGTAATCGCCGAGAAAGAGGCCCAACTGCGAATGGCGCTTGAGAACATCCCCGGCGCCATGTTCGTGGTCGACCGCGACCTGAAGATCGTTTTTGTCAATGACACCTACCGGGAATACTACGGCGTTCCTGACAGGCTGACCGCGCCCGGCGCCTCCATGCGCGAAATCATAAAACACACGATCGGCCGCGGTATCCTTTCCGGCGAAGGAACGGAGGAGGACATTCTCCGGCAGCGAATAAACTCCTTCCGTCCCGGATCGACGATGACCTTTGAGGACCGGACGCCGGATGGCCGCTACATTCAAACCACCCGCACGCCGGCGCCTGATGGTCACACGGTCTCCGTCTCCGTCGATATCACCGAGCGCAAGCTGGCCGAGGATCAGATTACCGAGCAATCGAAACTGCTCGAAGATCTGCTCGCCAATATCAGCCAGGGCATCGTTGCCTTTGACGAGAACGCCGAACTTCTTGCCTGGAATGAGCAGTTTGTGTCGATTTTCCCCCACTATGAAGGGATGATCTCGAAGGGTCGACCAATGCTGGACTTTGCCCGTCGTTCCGCTGAGTTGGAAATCTACGGAGACGGTGACGTAGAGGATATCGCCAAGGCCCGTGTCCGGGAGTTGATGGACGGGGTGCGCTATCGGGGCGAAATGGAGGTCATGGACGCAGGCGGCGAGGTACGGAACTTCGACACCATATCGCAGCCTGCTATGGGTGGTGGTTTCGTGATTTCCTACACGGATATTACCGATCGCAAGAAAGCGGAAACTGAAATTCTTGAGGCCCGTGACGCCGCCGAGGCGGCGACCAAGGCCAAGGCAGACTTCCTGGCCAACATGAGCCACGAAATCCGCACGCCGATGAACGCCGTTATCGGCCTGACGCGCCTGGCGCTGCAAACGGACCTCACGGAAAAGCAGCGGGATTATCTGACGAAGAGCAAGTCGGCCGCCGATAACCTGCTTACCATCATCAACGATATCCTGGACTTCTCAAGCATCGAGTCCGGCAAGCTGACGCTTGAAGCCATCGACTTTAATCTCAACGACGTGCTCGACAATGTGGCCAGCATTCTCGGCCTGCCCTTCGGCCAGAAGGCCTTGGAGTTCGTCTTCGCCGTTTCGCCTGACACGCCCACCGACCTGATTGGTGATCCCATGCGGCTTGGCCAGATCCTCATAAATCTGGCGAACAACGCCATGAAATTCACCAGCCAGGGCGAGGTCGAACTGGCTGTGGAGGTATCGTCGAAAAAACGCGGAAAGGCGAAGCTTCAACTGTCGGTGCGCGATACCGGCATCGGGCTCTCGCAGGAACAGATCGCCAAACTGTTCTCGGCGTTTTCGCAGGCCGATGCCTCGGTGACCCGGAAATACGGCGGCACGGGTTTGGGTCTCACGATTTCGAAGCGTCTCGCCGAAAAAATGAACGGAGATATCTGGGTCGAAAGCACGCCAGGCAAGGGCAGCACCTTCTTCGTCACGGCCGAGTTCGGACTGCAAAAGGCCAAGCGCATCGCGCCGCGCAAGCTTGCCGGTAAACTCCATGGCTCCCGGGTCCTGATTGTCGACGACAATGAACGCTCCGGTGCGGCATTAGCGGATTTGCTCGGCACGACTTCGGTTCGAGCCGAGCACGTCAAATCGATGAGGCAAGCTCTGTTGAGTTTAAAACGGGGGGCTGAAGACGATCCGTTCCGCTTCGTTCTGGTCGATCACACGCTATCCCGAACGGATGGCCTTCGGGTCGTCGAAAAAATTCGTTCAACCAAGGAACTTGGTGATATCAGAATTCTCCTGATGTCGGACCTCTACAATGTCGCCGAGCAGTCGGGAGAAATTAGCGCCGCTGCCGTCGACGCCGTGTTGCTGAAACCGTTTACCCAGGCCAGCGTCCTCAGTGCCCTCAAGACCGCAATCGGCGAACAGGTCGGTGATCAGCGGGGCGATCAGGAATCCAGGATCGTCGAAGCCCTCGAGGGCGCGCGCGTGCTGTTGGTCGAGGATGATGAAATCAACCAGCAGGTGGCGCGGGAAATCCTGGAGAAGGCCGGGCTGGCGGTGGATATTGCGGCCAACGGACAGGAGGCCATCAAACGGGTCAAGTCGTCCAACCGTCGAATCGAACCCTACGACGTCGTCCTGATGGACCTTCAGATGCCGGTGATGGGCGGGCTCGAAGCGACGCGGAAACTGCGTCTTGATGCAATAAACAAATCTCTGCCCATCGTTGCCATGACGGCGCACACAATGGCCGAGGAGATCGACAAGTGCATAGAGGCGGGCATGAACGACCACGTCGCCAAACCGATTGAGCCCGACAAGCTGTTCGCGGTATTGACGAATCGGGTCGGGAAGAAGAAGCGGTCAAAAAGAACCAAACCCGCGCCGGCGGTGGAAAAGCCCCCCGCCAAACCCGGGGAAAGCCAGATACTGCCCGGCGAAATCATCGGCATCGACATCAAGGAAGGCGTGAAACGCCTCGGCGGCAACCAGGAGATCTACAAGAAACTGCTGGGCGTATTCCTCGCCTCGAAGGCCGGCGCCGTAGCCGGAATCATGGCGGCACTGGAGAGCGGCGATATCGATACTG
>CAYOAD010000149.1:0-10391 GCA_964401845.1 uncultured Rhodospirillaceae bacterium
GTAGAGCAGGCCAGACTTGGTTTGCTGCTTAACCCGAACATTGTAATTCTTTATTGTGTGATGATCTTCGGCTTGGTCAAACTCGGTCGGGTAGACGACGCGCACCGGCATGTGCAGCTATTGCTTTCGAAAAATCCTGAATTTCGGGTTTCAAAATTTATCGACCACAAACGCGGCTTCCGTGCCCATCAAGCGAGATTGGCCGATGAAAAAGCCACGCTGCTTAATCTTGGATTGCCCGATTGACCGCATTGAGTCAACGACTGCCATGATCGACCGCGCCAGATAAGATCCGATTTACTCCGAACAACGGACCTCGAAACGGATAATGTCTGTTCTTAGAGGCGAAGCGGAAGAAAATTGGCGTAGGCTCCGACCGCCGCTTGTAGCCATCAGCGGAAGTCCAGAAAAGAGACGTTTCAAGCATCAGATGAGTTGCGGATCGACATTCGATCCCTTGAAGTCGCGCCCGCCGCCAGATCTGCTTCAACGGCCAAAACCGGCCGAATAAGGCAGCCAAGTCGCAATCGAGGGGACCATCAGCATGACAACCATGCCGGCCAGCATCAGAACCACGTAGGGTGCCGCGCCGCGCACGACCTCGCTGATAGGCGCGTCGGTTATACCTTTGATGACGAAGAGGTTCATTCCCACGGGCGGCGTGATCATCGCCAGTTCGAGATTGATCATCAGCAGGATGCCGTACCACACCAGATCGACGCCTAGGGCGTCCATGGTGGGCAGCAGGATCGGCGTGGTGATCAGGATGATTGCGATACTTTCGAAAAACATGCCCATGACAAAAATTAGCGCCATGATGATCAGGATGAAGGCGAGCGGTCCGAGCCCAAGGCCGGTCACCGCCTCTGTAATGCCATAAGGCAGGCGGATGATGGTAATGGCGTGACCGAACATCGCCGCCGCGGCGATTATCAAGAATAACATCATCGAGGTGCGCATCGTCTGGTAGGCGCACTCCCAAAGATCGTGCAGGCCGAAATTTCGATAGACCAGCACGGCGACCGCGAGGGCGTAGAGCGCGCCCACAGCGGCGGCCTCGGAGGCAGTGAAGATGCCGAAGTAGATGCCGCTCATAACCACCGGCGGCGCCATCACGGCGAAGAAGGACCTGCGCAACGCCGCGCCGATGCGCATCCAGCCGGCCCAGGCCGGACGCGCCCTGCCCCCGACAAGATCGGTCGAGAGCATGCAATAGAGCGAAAATAGAATGGCCAGCAGGAATCCCGGGATGATGCCGGCCAGGAACAGGGCGCCGATGGAGACCTCCGAAACGATGGCGTAGAGGATCATTGGGCCTGAAGGCGGGATCAGAATGCCCAGCGTGCCGCCCGCCGCAATGACGCCTAGCGCGCTGCGCTCGGGATAACCAAAGCGCTTCATCTGGGGAATGGCGCTCGATCCGATGGAGAGCGCCGTCGCCACCGACGAGCCGGAAATCGCTGCGAAGATGGTGCAGGATAGCACAGTCGCGACGCCCAGACCGCCGCGGATGTGCCCGACGAGCGTATTCGCCATGTCGTATAGGTCGTCGATGGCCTTGGCACGTATCATGATATTGGCCATCAGCACGAACAGCGGGATGGTCACCAGGATCGGATTGTCGAGGTGGGCATAGACGGTATCGGCGACCGAGCCGATGCCGCCTTCGAAAATCAGCAAGATTGCGGTCGCTGCCAGGCCAAGGGCGGCGAACACCGGCATGCCGGTCAAGAGCAACAGGATCAGACCGCTGAAGACGAGAGCGATGGTCATGCCGGATTGTGCCTGACAATGCGCTCGGCCAGGCGCAGAAAACTGAGTACGCCCATCAGAACAGCGCCGATGAAAATGGGCGTCTGCAGAATCCAGGTTTCGATTTCAACGTTGCCGTCGGTGTAAACGCCGAAATCGCGCGCAAAAACGACCGACTCCCAGGTACTCAGGGCGAGCACGACGGAAAAGCCAAAGACCGCGAGGTCGGCGATGATTTCCGTGGCCTCACGGGCCCGGCCGCTGATACGCGAAGTCAACACGTCGATCGCGATGTGGTCGCCCTGCCGGTAGGCTTCGGCGACGCCAAACATGACGATGGCGACCAACATCCAGCCCGTCACCTCGTCAGCCCACAATAGCGGCTCGTTGAGGAAGTAGCGCATCACGATGGAATAAATCGTGATGGCGAAGGAGATCAGGATCATCAGCGCACTGATCGCACCGCCCAGCCAGACGACCGGGCGGGCGATCCAGTGCAGGGCGAACCAGGGCGCCTCGTCGGCGCCCCCGTCCGCACCGGTCTGTGACCCGGATTCGGGCATGGTCGGGATTATTTCTCCAATTTCTTAATCAGTTCGACCATCTTCTGGGCGACAGCGTCATCACCGGCGAACGCCTTGTCGAAGGCCGGACGCATGACCGCGGCCAACGCGTCGACTTCGGCCTTGCTTGCGACGTGGACCTTGCCGCCCTTTTCACGCAGGGTTCCTGGAGCCGAGGCCGCCGCCTTCTCCGAGGCTTCGATCGCCCACATGGCGGCCTTTCTGCCAGCAGACTGCAACGCCGCCTGAGCCTTATCCGAGAGGCCATCGTAAACCTTGGGGTTCATGTAGCCGTGGAAATAGACCGACAAGAGCGGCACCACGGTGAAATGGTCTTGGACCTCGTAGTATTTGCGGCTTACCGCGGCGGCAATGTCGGTCAGGCCGGCGTCAATGACGCCGGTTGACAGCGCCTCGTAAACCTTGGAGCCGGACATCGAAACCGGAGCCGATCCTAGCGCCTTGAGCGAAGCGTTGAAGGACGGCACCAGGCCACGAATCTTGATGCCCTTGAAGTCCGCCGGTTTTACCAAAAACCTGCCGTTGGTTGTGAACACCGAAGTGTTAGTCGTGAACAGCCAGACCAGGTTCTGCACGCCTTTGCCCCTCAGCTTTTCGTTAAGGAACGCGGCGGCTTCGGAATCTGGCCAGCGCCGCCACATATCGAGATCACCGAAGGCAAACGGCGCCACCGTCACCGTCATGATGGGCAGCGTCTTGCCCCACTGAAAGCTGACCGAGAAAGCGCACTCGATGTCACCTTTAGCCGTGGCGACGATGTTCTTTCGCGCGCCGACCAAACTGTTGGCGCCGAAGATCTGCACGTCGAGTTCACCGCCCGATTGGCTTTCGACCTCGGCCGCCCAACGGTCGATGACCTGGGCGATGTGGTGCTTGGGCGGCAGCTGGTGACTGCAGCGGATTTTGGTTGCGGCCGACGCCGTACTCGCCATCAGGACCGTCGCCCCGAGCGCGACAATAGCCGATTTAAACAATTTCATTTTCCTCTCCCTTTAATAAATGGATCGTTCATTAGGTGTACGCTTCGTTGGTGATTGTGATCCAGGCCTACGCCCGCCATTCCACGAGTTTGGGTGGCCCCGCCTGCGACAGGGAGCCGTAAAGTCTCTCCTCCGGCATTTCAGCTTCCAGGATGGCCCGCACCTTGGACAACGCCTCAAGATCGATGCCGGTGCGAAACCCCATGGTCTCACAGAGATAGACCAGATCCTCGAAGACGACGTTTCCGGTGGCGCCGGGCGCGAAGGGGCAGCCGCCCAACCCGCCGAGCGAGCCGTCCAGCACCCGCGCCCCCGTGTCGAGCGCCGCGGCCGCGTTGGCGAGCCCCATGCCGCGGGTGTCGTGCAGATGCACGCCGTAGGGCCGATCGCCACAAAGTTCGCTCATCCGGTGGCACAGGCGAGCGATTTGCTTCGGCCCGGCGAAGCCCACCGTGTCGGCCACGCTAACAATGTCGGCGCCGGCCTCGAGGCAAGCCTCGCTCAGGCGAAGCACCTCGTCGGGCAAGACCTCGCCGGAAATCGAGCAGCCAAAAGCCATTGCGACACCGACGCTAACGATCGGGCGGTGGGCCGATCGGGCCGCCAAACGGACTGTCTTGTGCACCAGATCGATCGCCTCCTCGCGAGATCGGCGCATATTGGCATGGCTATGGGCTTGCGTGGCGGAGACGACATTGACGATCTCATCGACCGGAGTCTCCAGGGCGTCCATAAGGCCGCGCTCGTTCATCGCCAAGGCGGAGGAAGCAACTCCGGACATGCCGTCGACGGCCCGGATCAGATCGCGAACATCGGCGAACTGCGGCATGCGCGTAACTGGCAGGAAAGAACCGACCTCGAAATGCCGCACCCCGGCGGCGGCCTCGCTTTCAATCCAGTCGAGCTTAGCTCCGGTAGCGGGAAAGCGGCGCACCAGTTGCATGCCGTCGCGAAGCCCGACCTCGCGCAATGTTACTTTGCCCGGCGGATACAATTCCCCGACCCAGGTCATGCCGCGCCCTCCTTGGCCGCTCCTCTGGCGGCGCGGGCTTCTTCGGCGCTCAGGCCGAGATCGCCCAGCACCGCCGCCGTATCAGCGCCCAGTCCCGCGATATCGACCGAGCCAGGCGCGGGAATGACGTCGTCGATCTCGACCGGCAGGCCCGGCGCGCGGATCTCGCCGCCCCCAGGCAGTGATGATACCAGCAGGCCGCCTGGCCGCATGACGTGCGGATCGTCATACATTTCCGCCGGCCGACGGATCGGCGCGAAAGGCAGCCCGCCGTCCTCCAGACGCTTGACTAGATCGCCAAAGTCCCATGCCTTCACCTTCTTGGCGAACAAAGGCAGAGTGCGGTCGCGAGCCTCGATCTGCTGCATCTTGTTCTGCAGGCCCGGATCCCCGAGCAAGTCCTCCAATCCGAGCAGGCCGCAAAGTACCGCCCACTGTCTTTCTGTAACCGCGCCGATAAAGATCTGGCGATCGTCGCGCGTCGTGAAGATATCGTAGACCGGCCAGGAAAACTCGCGCTCGGGCATGGGCGGCGCCTCGCGCCCCTCGAGATCGTACTGCACCATGTGCTGTGCTACGAGCAGAAGCGAGTTCTCGAACAGGCCGATGCGCACCGCCCGCCCCGTGTCTGTGTCGTGGCGTTCGAGGAGGGCGCCGAGGACGGAGAGCGCTCCGAACACGCCGGCCATGATGTCGTTGGCAGACGAGCCGATGCGCAGCGGTCGTCCGCTCGGGCCAGTCATGTAGGCAATTCCGGTCATCATCTGCACGACCTCGTCGAGGGCTGTGCGATTTTCGTAGGGGCCGTGCAGGAAGCCCTTGCACGACGCGACGATGAGGCGCGGAAATCTGGCCTTAAGGTCGTCCGGCGCCAGGCCCATCTTGGCTAGGGAACTGTCGCGGAAATTCTCGACAAAAACGTCGGTGCGTTCGAGCAAGCGATTTAGGGCGTCAAGGCCGGCCGCGCTCTTCAGGTCCAGGGTGATGGATTTCTTGCCTCGGTTGAAGGTCGGGAAGAAGCCCCGCCCCATGCCAGTGAGGTGGCGGGTTTTGTCGCCCTCGGGCGGTTCGACCTTGATGACCTCGGCCCCTAGCAGCGCGAGAAATTGACCCAGCGACGGCCCCATGATCATGTGGGAGATCTCGACGACGGTAATACCGTCAAGCGGCTGAAACGACCGATCCATCCTGGCGTTGCTCCCCGACCCGATAAAATCCAAAAGGATGTTAGTTGCCCCTAACCCAATTGAAAATTAAAAACTAATCAACCATGCTTTCTAAATTTGAGAAATCTAAGGAAGACCAGATGGATAGCCGTCAGCTCAGATATTTCGCCGCCATCCATGAAGAGGGGGCGCTGGCCCGCGCCGCGGAACGTGAACGCGTCGCCGTCTCCGCGCTCAGCCGCCACTTAGCCAATCTGGAGGCGGAGCTCGGCACCACCCTGTTCGAGCGCCGCCCCCGGGGCGTCAAGGCGACGGCCGCGGGCGACCGGCTCTATGAACACAGCCGCGCCATTCTACGCGCCATGTCGGCTGCCGTGGCTGATCTCCGAGACGAGGGACGCGAGGTCGTAGGCGAGATTTCCCTCGGCATGGCCTATTCCGCGGTCAAGGCCATCGGGGTACCGCTGATGCGCCGGGTGCTCAACGAATATCCGAAATTGCGCCTATCCCTGTCCGAGAGCCTGTCGGGCACGACGATCCAGCATCTTCTGGCCTCCGAGGTCGACCTGGCGATCGTCTACAACCCACCCAACGATCCCCGGCTGCGCATCCATCCGGTCATCGACGAAAAGCTGGTCCTGGCGGGGCGGCCCGATATCGTCGGCGACGCCGGGACCCCGATCACCTTCGACGAATTGCTTGAGCTGCCCCTGATCATTCTGCGTCAGGGCATATCGGTACGGGCCATCGTCGACGACGCGTCGCTTTTGAAGCGGTTGGAGGCCCGCGCGCGCCTGCAAATGAATTCGGTCTATGCCATCGCCGGATCGCTTCAGGAAGGCCTCGGCTGCACCATCGGCACGCGTCTTTTCATGCGCGAACTTATCGACAGCGGCGAATTGGTGGCCCGTCCGATCACTGATCCGGACCTCACACGCACGCTCTACATCTGCGAGATGGTCGACCGCTCGACGACCTTCGCTCTGGAGACCGTGCGCCAGCTTTGCATTGGCCTGATTCTCGAAGCGGTCTCGTCCGGCGTCTGGGAAGCTCGGATTTCCGGATCTCATGCAGACTGACGGCCCTGCAGGTTCTAACGATAGGAAACGCCTTCCACACCGCCGCTTAGGGTCATAAGCGGCCAAAATCGGTCACTCGAAATCACGTCCGCTCATGGCGCCAAAGCGGAAGTCGTCCCGCTCCAGGTCGGGTTGAAATAGCCATCAACGCTAATCAACGAAACGCCTGAACTTTAAACTGCTCGCCAATTAAGGGACGGGTTGAAATGTACCCCCCTACGCCAACGGTTTTTGGGGCCTCCCCCCACCCAGCAATTTTCGAATTGCATTGTTCGTCGAAAATTTTCTAAGCATGCTTTAACGGCTCTACAGAGCGTCTCTCGATTCGGTAGGCTCTTTCCGGCGCTGGATATGTAATATCCACCAACCGCGCTACAAACCTCTCTACGGCCCCTTAAACAGCCCCGTACCAGCAAGCCCAATCTGCCGCCGTCGCGGCTTGATCGGCTTCATCATCATTCGAGTTAGATGCTCGCGTATTGAGACAGGATCGGCTCCCGGTATTACGAGTTGACGGCCTTCTGCCTTGAACGATTGTCGCTTTTTCGGCGTGATACGCTCAGCGCCGGGGATGACGAACTGGCGTCCCTCGGTTGGGAAGTTGGATGGTGTCATTGTTGGCTGCCTATTGTTGGATTTGAAGCCAAGGTTGGTGAAGCCGGATGGCATATCGGGGGAGAGCGTCACCCGTGAGGGCAGCTTGTCACACCCACCTATACCCGGCTCCAACGTCAATTTAGCAGACGCTCAGTCCGATTGGAAACGGAGCCTCGCGTACTGACGCTCTCGCCCCGCCTTCATTGCAGCCACCGTCCTCGCCATCCCCTCAGCCGTGCGCGGTCCCGTAGATAATCCACCGTGCAACCGACACCGACCATTACGCGGCTTGTCATTCACTCGATCCCAAACCGCCGGCGCACGACACTTGCCGCCAACCCGCGTCTTCGCGCCACAGTGAGGTCGTTGTGATTTAGGTATCGTCATTTGTAAAAGCCCATGATGCGCCTGCGCCTGCGCGCGTGGTGGTCGATTTGGGGATAAGGCCGCCCGTAAATTGCTAATTTTTCCTGTAGCAGTTCATTGTCGGCAATGTCGCTCGCGCGCTAGATAGATTTCAAAAATAATCCTGCACATAGAAAGAAATGCGGTTTTTCATTTTTGTCTCGCGCACGCGAGCGACAAAGTCGACAAGGGCACGGTGGAGTTTGCTGGCACAAGTAGTATTTCGCCTCGCGAGCGACAATGTCGACAATTCTAATCATCCTTGTCACCTCGGATAGTTTCAAAAATCTCCTTTAGATTTGCGCGTTCAATTTCGCGGCGCTTGGATTCCAATTTGGCTTTTTCTGTGTACCGGCTGTGAACAAGTGGATTTACGGACCAAGCCCTCGTCCCTTTTCCCGGATTGGCCGGTTCAGGCTCAACCCATCCAAAATTCTGCAATACCTCCATCACGTCCTGAACGGTTCTGGTTTCCGCGTTTTTGAACGAGCGGTAACTGCGAACGATATCTCGTACGGTAATGCGCTCTAGCGTGTGTGCTAGAATATATCCCGCGATCCAATTGACGTGCTCGGCGTGCGGGCCACTTGGAACAACCTCGCCATAGAAATGGAAGGCGTGGTGGACGAAATAATCTCGCAACAATGTGTCGGCTCTCTGTGCAGCTTTTTCACCAATCACAAGCGATGGTTCGTCGCCTCCTACGACTTCTTCGATGATGTGAAGCGTTAGCGCCAATCTCGAAAACACCGCTTCCAATTTGGTAAAGTGAGCGCGCAGTGAAGGGGCCAGCGCGTGAATCTTTGATGCGCTTCCGACATATGCTGAAAACGCTTCGCGAACTTCGTGAGCGCCTTCATCGTATCGGTATGGTTCGTCTTGAGGAGCCAATTCAGCCAAGTGCTCAACGAGCGCGTGATAGCCGTCTGTCGCGCCTTGCTTTTCTGGCCGATCAGCACCCTCGAACGCCTGTCGCGCACATACGATCATGAAACGTTGAAGCATCCCGTCTTCTTCCATGTTCTTCGCTATTTTTCGCAGCGGTCGTTCTTGGATACCGCCCAACATGCTCACGGAGATATTTTGAATTAGATGACTTCCACGCCCGATGCGGTCGACGCGCCCCGATTCGCCGTTGTAGGCGCTCAGCCAAAAACCTCGGTCTTTAGACGCGCCGTTGGGTTTGTAGGCTCCCATTGAACCAAACCAGCCGGTCAATTCATCCGAAAAGCACAACACGCCTCGTTCGTTGTATTTGAGAACGGCACCTAGGGCTTCTGTCGTTGTATCTTCAACCAACAACCGACGTATTACCGGTTCAGGTGGCTGCAGGGGTGGCGTGCTATCCTTACCGGCGACACGAGCGTCGACGAAAGCCTTCCTTCGCTTTTCATAGACTGCTTTTTCGGTCGCGTATTCCTCCAGGAGCTTTGAGTCTTCATTGCTCCATCGTTTTTCAATCTTCCGAATCGGTCGGAGCGCAGTGCTAGCCGTCGGCGATTTTTTCGTCGAAGGCTCTCCGAGCATTGCCACCCAAAGCCGTGGGCTTTCGGTCCAGCCTGTGTCGTAGCGTTTAACTTGAACTCTGTGCCCGTCATCAATCGCTGAGGCGCAAACAACCAAAACGGCAGCCCCCAACACTCCCGGATCGGTTCCCATGATTTCTGCTCGGTCCGCAACATACGTGTTGAGTGCGTCCGGCAATACGTTGGTCGGAAATGCGGGCGGATCGAAAGTCGCAAACACATCTAGTGGTTCGGGCCACTCCTTGGGTGCGACATTCAACTGCGCGATCACAGCGTCAAGGCCTTCTCGCGCCGCCAAATCATTGAAATCGGTATCTCCCTCAGCGCGTTCATTTGCGAATTCGGGAAAGATCGCTTGGCCGCCGATTTTTTGGGCGGCTTCGGAAGCCTTGGTTTTGCCGGGATTGCCCTCTGTATTGTGATCATCGTCACCTGCGACAATAACCTGGGCGGAAGGATGATCGCTTTTGGCTCTCTTCGCAGTCTCAACGAGGTTACCCGCATTGAAAGCGCAATAAACTTTATTACCGGTTGCTTCGTTAACAGTCGCGCCTGTCGCGAATCCCTCGACAACGAATAACGCTTCAACTGTTCCCTCGATTGCAAAATAGGCCGGCTTCGTTTTGCCTCCCTTTAAAAACGTCTTTTCTCCAGCGGTGTCGATGAACTGGAGGGAGCATATCTCGCCCGTTTTAGCATCATGGACCGGCACAACAATTTTTCCTCGGCTAACACGGACGCCATACGGCTTGATATTCTTCGCCGCTATAAACGGATGACCCTCTGGCGCTGGTGAGGATTTGTCCCAAATCTCCACCGCTCGATCAACTGCTTCGGACCTCACCATTTCGAGCATTGCCTCGCGCGCCTTTTTGGCGTCGCTTACGGCTTTGTCAAGCCGTGCCATTTCGGCTGACGACATCGCTTCACGCTTTTTGGAACACCAAACGTCTTTGCCACCGGCTCGCCAATCGCCATACACAAGGATGCCAATAATTGAACCTTGAGCGTGGTCATCGAAGCTTTCGAAGTAAATGTACCAACCTGATTTCCTACCTGGCTTTTCGCCAGGAGCATCCACGCGCTGGATTAGATCGACGACGGCGATGGAAGGAACGTCGTAGCCCTTCGCTCGCATTTCGTCCATCGCGGCAGTGCGTGGGTTCTCAGCGATTTCGTAAGCTGGCATACTATCGCCCATATGATTTCGCGGATTAAATCCATCGGGAGCCACAACTGGTCTTCCCCAGAAAAAGTGGTCCACCTTTATTGTTAGTTGAAGGAGGATCA
>CAYOAD010000150.1:0-10382 GCA_964401845.1 uncultured Rhodospirillaceae bacterium
AGCAATATCGAACAACCCGAAATCTTCAACGCCGCGTTCTCGGCGCATATATCAAAGCACTAGTATCCTGGAGCCCCCCAAATGCCTTTACCGCGTTCTTTCGAAGGTCGGCTTTCCCTGCCGGCGGTCGCAGCGCCGATGTTCCTGGTGTCCGGCCCCGACCTGGTCACCGAAAGCTGCAAGGCCGGCGTTGTCGGGACTTTTCCCGCGTTGAATCAACGTTCCACCGAGGGTTTCAACGATTGGCTGACCGAGATCGAGAACCGGCTCGAGGCGTTCGAGGCTGAAACCGGAAGCAAAGCGGCGCCATACGGCGTCAACCTGATCGTCCACAAATCGAACCCGCGCGTACAGGCTGACCTCGAGGTCATCGTCAAGCACAAGACGCCGCTGGTGATTACTTCGCTGGGCGCGGTCTCGGAACTGGTGGATGCCGTACACAGCTACGGCGGCGTGGTTTTCCATGACGTCACCAACATGCGCCACGCCCGCAGCGCCATGCGGGCCGGAGTCGATGGGCTCATCCTTGTGTGCAACGGCGCGGGCGGTCATGCCGGGATCATCAATCCCTTTGCTTTCCTGCCCGAAGTCCGGGCGGAGTTCGAAGGTACGATTCTGATGGCGGGATGTATTTCCGACGGCCGTGCGGTAGCGGCGGCGCGGGCAATGGGGGCGGACCTCGCCTATCTCGGCACCCGTTTCATAAATACGCGGGAAAGCATGGCGCCGGGTGAATTCAAGAACATGGTGATCGACGCTCATGCCGGCGACATCGTCTATACGCCTGCGGTGTCGGGCGTGCCGGGCAGTTTCTTGCGCCAATCCATTGTGGCGGCGGGTTTGGATCCCGACAATCTTCCGGTCAAGGACGAGATCAACTTCAAGAAGGAACTGGCGCCCGGGGAGGAGGACGTCCTCACCCCCGAGGAAGAGGAGCGGCAGAAAGCCTGGAAGAACATCTGGTCGGCCGGGCAGGGCGTGGGCTCCATCGATGATGTTCCGGCGACGGCGGAGTTGATCGAACGGCTGAAGGCAGAATACGGCGAAGCCCTCGCGGACCTAAACGGCGGAACGGCTGCGGCTGCCGCGGAATAGACGACGGATGTACCTGTAATCTCCGTTGCGGCCTTTGGTCGCAGCCGCTTATCGACATCTTCAATCCTTGATTGCGATGCCCAACTCTAAGGTGGAAGCCCGGCGATGGGCGCTGGGCCATCAACCGATGGAGGGCAAGAAAGTGGTTGAGAAATCCTATACGTCGCCTGGAGGCAATACGTCGGAATGGCTGCCTGCCATGCTCGATCCGCTGCGGACTTTCGGCAACCGTCTTGCAGAATTCTTCACCCCGAACGCCGATGCCGCCATCACCAAGGACGCCTACGAGGTAACGGTCGAATTGCCCGGCGTGGCCGAGGACGACATCGAACTGACGCTGCACGACCGGGTTCTGTCGGTCAAAGGCGAGAAGCGCTCCGAACACAAGGAAGAGGGCAAAAGCTACTACTTCTCCGAACGCTCCTACGGCGCCTTCCAGCGCTCCTTCCGCCTTCCCGAGGACGCCGATCCCAAAGCGATCGACGCCGGTTTCAAGGATGGCGTATTGACCGTCAAGATCGCCAAGACGGCGCCGGCCAAGGAAGAAAAGAAGAAGATCAAGATCAACGCCTGACGGCGCGGCCGAAGGGACTGGGACCGAGCGAACAATGTGGTAACCTGAGTGGTACGGGGCTCCCGATAACACGGGGGCCCCTTTCACAGCGACCAGATTGATCCCGATGGCCAAGCCAAAACTGCTTTTCATTTCCATGCTCGGCGTGCCCGGCAAGCATGACCGCGAATTGTTCGACGACCTGCCCGACGGCGGTGACGATTGGCGCTGGGTGAAGTACCGGCTGACCGAGTGGGGCGTGGCCGACAAGATCGATTATCACTCGGTCTGCATCACCGAGGGTGACAGTCTGCCAGAACCGAAAGGCTTCGATGCCGTCATGATTGGCGGCAGCGTCCATTCGATCCATGAGGGCGCGCCGTGGCAGCAGGAATTGCAGGCCTGGCTCGCCGAGTGGCGAAAGACCGGATTGCCGGTTCTCGGCATTTGCGGCGGCCACCAGATGATGAGCGTGATGGCGGGCGCACCTGTGGAAAAGCGGGCGAATGGACCGGTGGGGCGTAGTGCGCCGATTGACCTGACTGAGGCAGGCCGGACACATCTCCTGTTTGACGGCTTTGACGACGCGCCTTGGTTCCAGTTCGGAAACTCCGACCACGTTTCGGCGGCGCCGGTACAATCCGTCGTGCTGGCCGTTTCGGATGATTCGCCGGCCTTGGCGCTGGATCATGGCGGCGGCTGGCTATCGGTGCAGTTTCATCCCGAATTTCTGCACGACACCATGGCCCGAACCTGGCTCTGGGACGCGCCTGAAAATATCGCGAACTACCGACCCTTGCCCGAGGCGCCGCGTCTGCTGGTAAATTTCCTACGATACGCCGGCCTTATTCAATAGCCTCGCCCTCGAAGCCCCGGATCAACTCAACGAGGTCTTCCGGCAAAGGCGTCGATGAGTGTGTCGTCTGATCGGCATTGACCCAGACCACCTCTCCCGTGGCGCGCAAGTCGTCGGTATCCTTAGGATGGATTTCCAGCAGGAAGGTCATACTGGTGCGGCCGATTTTTGCGATGCGGGTGTGGACGTCGATGTCCTCGTCGAAATTGATCGGCGCGGCGTACTCAACGACCGTGCGGACGGTATGGAAATCCTCTCCGGTCTTTTTCACCTGACCCTGATAGTCGAAATCCAGATGCCTGAAGTACTCAGCGATGGCCGTATCGAAATAGGTTAGATAGTGCGCGTTGAAGACAACGCCTTGGGCGTCGATCTCCGAATATCTGACGCGAAACGGGAATGAGAATTTGTAGTCGGATTTTGCCATCTGTGGTCCTGACGCGTGTTCGCTTGTGCTTGCGCCGGACGTTACCACAGGACGGCAATTTGCGAAGCCTCCGTTGTTGTCGCTGCTTCCGGTTTGGCCAGCAATATCTCAACCCGACGGTTTAAGGCTTCGCGCACGCCGTCGGCGGTGGCCACGCGGGGCTCCGTTTCACCCTTGGCGGCCAATCCGATCAGCGTCGGGGGCAGACCTCGGCGGATCAGAGCTTCCCGCACCGCCTGGGCCCGTCGGAGCGACAGGTCCATGTTGTAGGCGTCGGGACCGGCGCGGTCCGTGTGGCCGGTGACGGAGACATCCGCAAAGCCAAGTCCCCGGGCGCGCCCGATCAGCGTCGCCAGCGTTTCATATTCCGGTTGTTTGATCGTGGCGGAATCGAAGGGAAACAAAACCAGCGTAAAACGTGCGGTTTGCACCTCGGGTGTGTCCTCCAACTTCTCCAGCGCCGCCATGAAGCTGTTGCGGCAAGCGGCGATGTGATCGGTCTGCCAGTTTTCCTCCTGTTGCTCGACCCAGCAATCGAAGCGCGCCTGCGCCCGCGCGGAAGTTTCGGGTTCACCCGAGCGCACGCCGGTTTCGAAAATTGCCGCCAACCGGCGGCGGGCTTGCTTGATGTCGGGCAGCACCGCCGACGGGATACTCCAGTCGCCAGGGTTTTCCGGGCCAACCGCATTGCCCTGCGCCGCCGCCAGGCCTTTGAGAGCGAAGTGCTTGGCGTCCGGCCAGTCGAACATCTGATCGGCTTCGAAGACAGCAAAGCGCCGGTATTCGTCGGCAAGGTTGCGGTTGAAGGCACTACCTTCGGGCGTCGTATTTTTCAACGTCACCAGATCGTCCGCACATGCCGACAACATCGATAGAGCGATCCCGGCCGCAATGGCAAATCCCGTTTTTCCCCACATGTCTTTCTCCTAACTCGCCTGAGTTCCGTTCCGCCAATTGTCACGCTGCTGAAACTCTTATGCCCTCAATGCGGCGAAATCGGTCCTAAGTTGTGGCGGGAATGGGGCAGGGTCTAGTCCTCACGGCGCGGGCTTACATGAGCCTGTGGAGGATGATAAGGAAGGGGAGCTATTGTGACCGGAGTGCACCGCATGAATGAGACCGCCGATTTTCCCGCCCACATCCGTCAACAGATTGTCGATTTGCAGGCTTCGAAGATCCGCGAGGTAAGCCGTGACGGCTTGGGCCGAGACGGTCTTCTGCCGCTCTGGTTCGGGGAGCCCGATCAGCCGACACCCAAGTTTATCTGCGATGCGGCGGACGAGGCGCTGGCAGCCGGGCATACGTTCTATACCGCGAACCGTGGCATACCGCCTCTGCGGGAAATCCTGTCCGAATACATGACGAACCTGTACGGCGTCCCGGTCAATCAGGATCGCATTACGCTGACGGTCGGCGCCATGAACGCCATCATGCTCATCATGCAGGCCATCGTGGGACCCGGCGACAACGTCATTGTCGTCGAGCCCTTGTGGCCCAACTGCCGTGAAACGGTCGCCGTTATGGGGGGCGAGCCGCGCTTGGTTCAACTCGAGGAAATCGACGGACGTTGGCAACTGGACCTCGATCGCCTGTTCGACAGCTGCGACGGGAAGACGCGGGGAATTTTCATCAATTCGCCAGGCAATCCGACCGGTTGGGTGATGCCGGCGGACCAACAGCGCCAGGTGTTGGATTTTTGCCGGCGCAAAAACATCTGGATAATCTCCGACGAGGTTTATGCGCGCATCATCTACGATCGGCCTTACGCGCCGTCGTTCGTGGAAATCGCCGATCCGGACGATCCCCTGATCGTCACAAACAGTTTCTCCAAATCATGGTCGATGACCGGCTGGCGGCTGGGCTGGTTGACGACGCCGCCCGCGCTGGGGGACGTGCTGGACAAGTTGATGGAGTACAACGTGTCGCACCCCACGACCTTCGTCCAGCATGCCGGTATTGTCGCCGTCCGGGACGGCGAGGATTTCGTAAAGGCGACAGTCGAGCGTTATCGCTTGGGCCGTGACCTGGTCTATCAGCGCCTCAGTGCCATGCCGCGCGTCAGGCTGCCTTATCCCGAGGCGGCGTTCTATGCCTTCTTCGCGGTTGACGGCATGGCGGACAGTCTCGCCTATGCCACGGAGATACTGGACAAGGCGAACGTCGGACTGGCGCCGGGCAGCGCCTTCGGTTCAGCGGGGGAGGGGCATTTGAGGCTGTGCTTCGCGGCCACTACCGAAACCCTGTCGGCCGCCATGGACCGACTGGAGCCGTATCTTTCCTGAGCCGGTTGAGGTGCCTCAGTCTTCGGCGCTGGCAAAATTCTTTTGCGCCTGCTTCAAGCCTTCCAGAAGACTGCGGCCGATGTCTCCGCCGTCGCCTTTCATTTTCTCGTTCATGACCGCGTTGATGGCGTCGACGTGGGCTCTGTAAAATTCGATGTGGCGGTTGGTGACGGTGATGTCCGGATCTCTGGTGCCCTCGTACAGCGACTTGCCGAAGCGGGTAACTAAGGGATAGCCGAAAATGCCGCCCTGTCCCCTGAATTCATGGGCCAGAGTGTTGAGCTTTAGCATCAGGGCCTTGGAATCACCTTCGCCCTTGGCCAGAAGTCCGAGCGACCCGGAAAGCTGGCGAATGGACTGGGTGACCCAATCGGCGTAATCACCGGCCATGTTCTCGATCTTGGATTCTGCCTGCGCGATCAGGTCGGGATCGATTTCCGGAATACCCTTCAGATTGTAGGCGCCGATTTTATCGGAAAGTCGGTTGCGGAAATGGAACTCGATGACCTTGGCGTCCTCCTTGAGTTTCTTGGGCGCGCTTTCCGAATGAACGATTTGGATTTCTTCTTTCTTGGTCTTGCGCTTTTCGACATCCTGAAAAAGTTCAGAGCGGCGCCGTTCCGGTCCGAAATATCCCGGACTGAGTATAAATTTGCGTGGCCGCATGATGACGTGCATGACCTTCTTGGCGACCGATTCCGCGGAAAACGGTTTGGCCAGGAATTCACTGGCGCCGAGGTCGCGGCATTCCCATACGACGTCCTTGTCGGCGGCGCCGGAGATCATCAGCATCGGAACGAAACGGTCGGGCGATTTTCCGCCCGAGCGGACCCAACGCAACAACATGCGGCCGTCTACCGACGGCATGAAGACGTCCGAGATGATGACGTCGATTACCGAAATACCGGCCTTCATCGGATCGACGGCCACGGTTTGCAGCAGGTCGATGGCGTCTTCGCCATCCGAAGCGGTGAAGACCCGGCCGATCCCAATGGACCGCATGACGTCGCTGAGCAAATCGCGGATGAACTCGTTGTCTTCGACGATTAGGACGGACAAACGCTCAAGATCGGCATTTTCGCTCATTGAAAAACCAGTCCTTTGGGAAACCAATATTGTCGATTCGCGGTGGAGTGTAGCGGCGTGCGCGCGGCAGCGGGAGAAATTTTTTAAATTCCGATATTAATCAGTCGTGGATTATTGATCCAAAAGAGTTGATAAGGTTCAATAAATTCGAAACAAAAGACGTTTATCCGCTTAGGAGTCAAAGGAATGTCGAGTCATAGCGACGATTACCATGATCTGGTCGCGCACCGCAGGTTTCTTGACGAGGTCGAGAACGGCATCCGCATGGTCAATCGTGAAATCATTCACGAGAAGATTCCGCAGATCACCAAAGACCGATTTCTGAAGTTTGCCGTCTTGGTCAGTCGGCTGCGAGGTGAATATCTTGGGGCGGCGTTTGATCTGGTCGAGGCTGGCGCGCACATACCGGCGGACACTGTCGTCCAGAGTTTAAAGGCCAAGCGTGAAAAATTCGAGGAAGCGCTCAACGCGTTCGAATCACTTCACCGGGCCATTGAACGGGGGTATGTCGATGTCGCCAAGAACAGCGATGCCGGATAGTCTGAACCAGTTTTAGTGGGGGCGTCGTTTAAGGATAGGGGATGACCAAGGAAATACGGAGACCCAAGGGGGCCGGACCGCAGCGTTGCAAGTTCATCGCCGAGCAACACCTGGATCTATTCGTCAACTTCATTGCGGCGAAAGCCGACGGCAGCTTCGATATCGAGTATCTCCGGCAGCAGGCGGAGGACTTCCGCGAGCATCAATCCCTGTTGGCGCCGGTCTACCGCCGATCTTACGAGGATTGCGAAAGGGCACGGAAAGAGCATGAGTTCGACGACAAGCGGAGCGACCACCTGGGGCGGCTGGTCATCCGCCTGATTGCCGACCATTTTGTCGAGAACGGAGCCAAACCGCCGGAAGAGGGCGGGCTTTCACGCCGCATCGTACCCGGTATGCTATCCGTCCTTGAACTTGCTTTGGGCGCCGATGTTCTCAAGACTTTCCAGGCCGAGGCTCAGGATATTGTCGACCGATTGCGCGAGACCAATGCCGAGGAGTTCGAGTGGGAAGATTTGTTCGCCGACCGAGCCGCGCAGTCACTGTTGGCAAGACTGCTCGTCGACCTCTCGATTTCCTTCGAGGACTATGGCCGCCGCAAAATGTGGGCCATCGACATTATCAACAAATCGATGCAGCACGACCGCCTGGATCCCGAGGACGGGGAGTACTGGGAATTTGCCGAAGTCCACTTCCATACCATGATTGGCGGATTGTTCGTGCCCCTGATCGCCGTGACGGACAGCGCCGACAAACGAATTGAGTTTGCCGCGGCCTTCGGCACTGAAAAGATGGAGGCGGTGCGCGATTTTCTCCAAAGCGCCGCCCTGCTTTGAAGTCCTCGAGATATTGAATCAGAATAAAATGTGCTAACATGAAGCCGTTGTCCGGTGCGTTGCGTCTGGCGACGGGCCTCAAACGATTGGCTGTCTGCATTCTTGAGGTTTGGCCCGGCGGAATGGGGATGCCCGAGCTGGAACCAAAGATCCCTGTTCCTGAAAATCGCCAGTTGACGGTGACCGGCTGCTAGCTGGGTGGATTTATTGGTGAAGGGGATGGGACGTGAAAGTCAGTAATCTTATTGCCGACAAAGGCTCCGAGATCGTCATGACGAGTTCGGGTGAAAGCGTGCTCGAAACCGCTAAATTGCTGAGGACGCACAAGATCGGCGCGGTTCTCGTGCGCGATCCTTCCGGCGGACAGGTCGCCGATATTGCCGGCATCATTTCGGAACGCGATATTATTAACGGGCTGGCTGAGCATGGTCACCAGGCATTGGATATGAGTGTCGGAGATCTGATGACCGCGAACGTTCAGGTTTGCTCGTCGGAAGACACCGTCCACGACGTCATGACCCTGATGACGGAAAAGCGGTTCCGGCATGTTCCCGTGGTCGACGACGGCAAGCTTGTCGGGTTGATCAGCATCGGTGACGTCGTCAAGCACCGCATCGCGGAGACCGAAGAGGAAGCGCAGGCCTTGCGGGAGTACATCACGACGGCCTAGCCGCAGCGCGAGCTTGAAATAATTTTGGGCAGGAATTGCTATGTGCCCGGACGCTCGATGCCGAGGATGTCCATAGCTTCCATCAGGGCCGGCATGGCGAATTCCGCGGCGGCCTCGCCTTCCGCGATTACTTCATGCGCCCGATCGAATTCGAGCATGCCGATGTGGCCGACGTGCGGCGTGATTACGACGTCCGGCGGATCACCGGCCAGGCGTATTCGCGTCAGTCGGTCCTGGATAATGTTCAACGACGATATCATGACGTTGAACAGGCTGAGGTCGGTATCCTTATGACCGATAACCTGGTTCAACAATGAGCTGACGCGGCCGCTCCGGCGCGGCAGCGCCGCTTCGCCGTTGCCGTCGTCGTGTTCCGGATCGACGGTGTTCGGCAACCGGGGACGCCGGCCCAAATGGTCGGAGTTCAAATTGACCGCGATGACCAGCCGCGCGCCCATAGCGCGGCAGGCCGACACGGGAATGGGGTTGACCAGGGCGCCATCCACCAGCAATTGGGCGTCGCCCGTAACCGGCTGGAATATGCCCGGCAGAGCGAAGGACGCGCGCATGGCATCCGTCAGCGGACCTTTTCTAAGCCAGACCTCGTGCCCGGTCGCGAGATCCGTTGCAATGGCCGCATAGGGGCGGTCCAGTTCTTCGATATTGACATCGCGCACGGCGTCGCCGAGCTGATCCATCAGTTTGCGCCCGGCGATAAAGCCGCCACCGGACATGCGCAGATCCAAGTAGCGGAGCAGTTTCAATTTCGTAAGATTTTCCGCGCACGCCTCCAAATGAGCCAGATTTCCACCCAGATGGACGGCGCCCACCAATGCTCCGACGGAGGTTCCGCAAATAACCTGAGGATCGATACCAGCCCGCAACAACGCCCGGATGACGCCGATATGCGCCCAACCCCGGGCCCCGCCGCTGCCTAATGCCAGGCCGACGGGATAGGTTTTTTGCGGCGCCAAACCCGATGTTGGCTCCGATTGGTTGCCTTCGTCCGTCATCGGTCTATGTCTCGGTCCTATCCGGATAACAATTGTCAATCTGGATCATGCAGCGTCCGGTACTTTTTTTCATGCAAAAGCGAAGGTATGCTGCATATCCAAGGGAGAGCGAATTTTAACGCGTTGCCGAGTTGCCGCAATAAGCCGGCAGGGGGAGTGTGTCAGGCATGACAAAATTTCTTTTGAGTGCGGATAATCCAAAAGGTTGGAAGCTCGAAGACCTGTTGATCGAGCTGCAAAATGACATAGTAAAGCGTATGGCGCGGATCTCCGCCGACCAGCGCGCCGAAGCTCGCGTCGTGTTTCAGAACAACATCGACATCATTTCGATGATCAGCGAGTGTCATAAAAAGGCGGTCGAGTCACAAAAAATTCTCGATAGCCTCGGTCCGCCCCCGGGATCGAGCGGCGCACCGCGAATCGGCTAAACTTTTTTTACCGGCCTGCCAGGCCGGAAATTTCCTGAAAAACGGCTGTTTTCCGGGGCCTTGCCTTGCCGGAGCCAGGCGCATATACTGGTTTTTGTTGCCCGGTCGGGCGGCACCGGAAGTTTTTTCGATTTTTGGGCTTTACAGGCTCATGGGGCTCGACTATAAACCGCCCCGTCGCCGCCGGAACGGCCGCTCTTCGGAGCCTGGACCGGTAGCGATTTTTGTTCTGGGGACATGCCGACACACTGGCCAAGTCATTGATTTGGTCACAAGACGGCTTGGGCTTCGGGACGCTTCTTGGAGAGACCCTTGCGGGTTTTAACAAGGCGCTCTTTTACATCGTGAATAGGGAAGAGATGCGTAGGCGGCGGTTCGTCCGTTACGGATACCGTTGCAAACGCAGTTACATATGCCATCGCGCATGACAGACCGGGTTCTCCCGGATTGTCTTGTGCAGTGCAAGATATATGACGCCGAAATTTGACGTCCTCGTGACGTTGGATTTCAACGTGTTTGTGAACGGGATCCTTAAATAACGATAGACCGTTCTTCGGAACGGGCGCTCGTCAAACTCAACTTGAGAGTTTGATCCT
>CAYOAD010000151.1:0-10266 GCA_964401845.1 uncultured Rhodospirillaceae bacterium
TCATATTTGCAATAAGCCCCGCGGCGGCGGCCGAACTCTCGGGGAGGCAAATTATTGATCAAGTGTCCGAGCGTCATCAGCAGCGGTTTGAATATGAAGAACAGGAACTGATCCTGACCGACAAGGCGGGCAATAAGGAAACCCGTGAAATGCGGCGGTACGCCCGCGATGACGGTAAGGGCGGGGCCAAATACCTGGTGGTGTTCCGGGCACCGGCCGGGGTCAAGGGTGTCGCCTTGCTGACCTGGCAGAACAAGGGCAAAAGCGACGACCAGTGGCTCTATCTCCCCGCCATGGGAAAGAAGATGAAGCGCATCGCAAAGGGCGGGCGCAAAAACTACTTCATGGGAACGGATTACACCTTCGAGGACCTTATTTCGGCCTCGCGTGACGACTTCAACTATGAGCTCCAGGACGACCAAGACCTGGACGGCAAGCCCAACTACGTCATCAAAGTCACGCCCAAAGACAAAAAAATAGCCAAGAAATCAGGCTATAAGCATCGTCTGATGTTCGTACAAAAAGACATCATGTTCATCACCCGCATCGATTATTTCAATAAGCGCGGCAAATTCATCAAACGTCAGCTGCTGAGTGAGCTTGAGAATGTCGGCGGAGAAGTCTGGCGCGCCAACCTGGCCAGCATGAAGAACGAGAAGGAAGCGCACTCGACGGAAATCAGACTGATCAAGCGCAGCCTCGATGAAAAGGCGGTCCCCGGCAAGAACTTCAAGAAACGGTTCATCACTTCCGGCAAGCATATGCGCTAGACGGCGCTAGGTTGTCGTTATGGTCCACGAACTCCTCACGTTCGGTGCACGACACCGCTTGATCAGCGCGCTCCTGGTGCTGGCGTTTTCGGCGATCGCCATCGGCGGCCTGCTGCGCCTCAAGATCGACACCAGCTACGACAGCCTGATCAGCGAAAACGATCCCGGCCGCCCAGCATACGAAACCAACATTGCCGAGTTCGGCTCGGACAATACGACCATCGTTTACCTGCGTGACGAGGCGTTGTTCACCGAAGAACGCCTGCTGCTGATCGAAGATCTGATCGCCGGCCTGGAGGAGGTCGAGGCGGTCGAGCGTGTCGAAAGCCTGTTCAGCGTCCTCAGCATTCGGGACGACGAGGGCATGCTGGACGCCAGCCCGTTGATGGACACCACGCCGGAGGACGAGGAAGAAATTGAGCTGATCCGCGCGAACGCGCTGTACAGTCCGCTCATCCGCAACAACTTCGTTTCAGAGGACGGCAAGGTTACCGCGGTCAACATAACGGTGAGCCGCGACCGCACCGATCCCAACTTTAATGCCTCGTTGAACGGGGAAATTGAAGCACTGCTCGAACCGTTGAAACCGAAGTTCGAGAAGGTCTTCCATATCGGACCGCCCCGCCTCAACGTCGAAATCGAGCGCGGCATGTTCGCTGACATGCAGACACTGTCACCGCTGTCGACCATGCTGCTGATCGGCGCCATCATCTTCTTCCTGCGCACGCCCTCGGCCGCTTTGATCCCCATGGCGACGTCCGTCATCAGTGTGCTGTGGACTTTCGGGTTCATGGGCTATATGGGGTTGCCGCTGACGCTGCTGACGGCGATCGTGCCCTCGCTGATCATCGTGATCGGATCGACTGAGGACACGCATCTGCTTACAGCCTACCTCCATGGCATCAAGGAGGGTGAAAAGCCCGACCGTGGCAAGGCCATCAGCTTCATGGCGCATCACGTCGGCATGCCCATCTTCATAACCTCGTTGACGACGACCGTCGGCTTCATGACCAACGCGCTCAACGACATTCCGCTGATCCAGGGCTTTGCTTACGCTACGGCGTTCGCCATGTTCGCCAACCTAGTCGGCACCGTTCTGATCGTGCCGCTTTTCCTGATATTCTTCGGTCCGAGGGACACCAAGCTGGCGCCGGGCGACGAACGGCCCGGCGGGATCATCGGTTTTGTCGTTAAGATCCTGGACGGCCTCGCCGAGCGGTACAGCAAGTGGGTGATCGGGGTAACGGTTATCGTCCTCGGCGTCTTCGGCGGCTTTGCCTTCACCGTCGGCGTCAGCAACGATCCCTTGTCCTATTTCCGCACCGACAGCCCGCTGGTCACGGATGCCGGCACCCTGCACCGGGATTTGGCCGGTATGCAGGTCTTCTACCTGACCCTGGAGGCGCGCGAGAAAGACGCTTTCAAAGAACCCGCCAATCTGGAGAGTTTGGCCGCCATTCAGGCTTTTATGAGGGACCAAGGAGCTTACGACAAGACGATCTCGCTGGTCGATTTCTTAGCCCTGGTGAACCGCGAAATGAACCAGGGCAAGCCGGCGTTCGAGCGAGTGCCTGAAAGCCGGGATCTGGTTGAGCAATTCCTTTTGATGTTCCGCCGCGGCGACATCGAACGCTACATCAGTTCGGATTTCAGCCGGGCCAACGTCGTGGTCCGCCATAACCTTTCCGATTCGCGCGATCTGAACGAAAAACTCGATGCCCTCACGGCCGAAATCGAGCGTATTCTGGGGGATACCGAAATTACGGCCAGCCTCACGGGCGAGAACCTGATGATCAACCGGGCCGCCGAATCCCTGTTTGGCGGTCAGGTGCAGTCGCTGGTCCTTCTGGTCCTCATCATCTTCATCATCATGACGTTCTTGTTCACCTCGATTACCGCGGGCTTTCTTTCGCTGGTGCCGAACGCCATTCCGGTCATCCTGAATTTCGGCGCCATGGGCTTGCTCGGCATCCCGCTTAATCCGGGAACCGCGACCGTGGCGGTGATTGCCGTGGGTATCGCCATCGATGATACCATTCACCTGTTGACGCGCTACAACGACGAATGCCGGCGCAACCCGGATCAGGCTATGGCTGTCCGGGCGACGGTGTGGGCCGAGGCGGTTCCGGTCGTCTCAACCTCGATCTCCCTGGCGCTCGGCTTCGTCGTTTTGCTGTTTTCCAATTTCGCCATCGTCGCCCAGTTCGGCGCCCTGGCGGCGGCGACCATGATCTATGCCATGCTGGCTGACCTGCTGATTACGCCGATCGTCCTGAAGCACGTCCGCCTGGCCGGTATCTGGGAAATCGTCGCGCTCAAGATCGGCCGCGAGGTATTGGAGGGAAGCCCGCTTTTTGTCGGCATGTCGCCCTATCAGATAAAAAAGACCATCTTGCTCTCGGTAGTCGGCGACTACGGCGAAGGCGATGCCATCGTCGAAGAGGACAAGACCGACAGGGCCATGTATTTGCTGCTGAGCGGGTCCGTCGATGTCGTGACGGAGGTTGAGGGGGGCGATACCCACTTTATCGAAACTCTGCAACCGGGTGCGGTATTCGGCGAAGCGGGCTTTGTCGTCGGCGTCAAACGCACAGCCAGCGTCATCGCCAGGGAAGAAGTTCAGGTTCTCAAGCTCGACCCGGAGAAGACCGCCGAATCGCTTCGGTTTTATCCTGGCATCGCCTCGCGGCTGCACCGCAATATCAGCCGCATCCTTGGTGAACGTCTGGCGTCCGTGCATGAAATTCTCGAAACGAAGGCCGCGTCCGAGGGGGGAGGCTGAGCTTGCCGGGAGTGGTTTCCGACCTGATATCCCGCGCCGCTTCACTGGGGATCGCGGCTTTGATGTTGTCGCCACTTCAAGGTCTGGCCCAGGACATGGAAGGCGCTCTCGGGGAATTGCTCGAGAACGCGGCCTACGAGGCCGAGGGTGGCGCCGTTTTTTTTCACCGCAATTACGCGGGAGATGCCAGGGACATCCATGATCCGGTGGGCGAAGCCTGGACCCGGCTCAACGCCAGTACGGACGCGGAGTTGGCGGAGGGGGTGTTGTTCCGTCTGGCGGGCTTCGCCGTCGTTTCGACCATGCGGGAGGATTACCGCGGCATTGTCTCGCTTCCGGAACACGATCGAATGTACGGTAAACATGCCGACTTCACCGAGTTGTCGCTGACCTACGAGGCCGATGAATACGAACTGGTCGCCGGAAAGGCGCCGATTTCGGTCGGGCTTTCGACGCTTTATTCGCCGGCCAATCTCTATTCGAAATTCGAAGCTGTAAATCCGCTGTACACTCAGGACCTCGGTGCCTGGCATTTCGGCGGCACCTATTTCTTCGATGATGATGCCTTTAGCGTTTTCGTGCTGCCTTTCGAAACCCGCTCGCCGACGCCGCCGCTGGTCTCCCGCTGGTATGGCGAGTCCGGCAATTCGTCGTTCTTCTCCCTCGATTTGCCGGCGGGTACCGTGATCGCAGAGGAGTTTCGCTCGCCCAAGTTGGATGATTGGGGGGCACTGGCGGTCTACAACGGTGTCGGGGAGGGCTTCGATTATTTTGTCTCCGGTCACCGCGGCCCGAGCACGTACCCGGTGTTGCGGGTCCAACTTCCTGGATTGCTGGTGATGGAATACCCGACGGCGACGACGCTGTCCGGCGGTTTCACGGCGACCGTCGAGGCCTGGGAGTTTCATGGCGAAGCGTCGTACCAGGACACGCACAGCCAGCGCGATCAGGATTTTATCAAATACGTAGTCGGCTTCGCCTATCGCGAAACGGATGATCTGGCGCCGCTGGTCGGTTTGGAAGAGATCATGCCGATCCTGGAATGGGCGCGCGAGTGGGTTTCCCTCAGGCAGAAGGATCCGGAGTATTTGGTGGATTCGTCGCGCACCCGACCGTTCCCGAACTCGTTCATCGGCCGGGTCCTCCTGAAGCGCGACGATGAACTCAGCTACGTCGTCGCCGCCACATACAACAACCGCTACGAGGACTGGAATTCGCTGGTTGGATTAGAATACAAACCGGACGACAACATGACGTTCAGCGCCAGCCTCGCCGGATTTTGGGGGCCGAGCGCGACCCAACTTGGCCGTTGGCGGCGCAACAACTTTCTTCACATCGGTCTGAAGCGGAAATTCTGAGCGCGGCGGCGCCGCCTCAATGAATTGATCCCTTGACCCACGACCTGAGAGCAACCTTACCGTCTTCGATCTCCGCGAATTTGGGCTCGAGTAACCACGAGCCCGTGTTGACGTAGCACTGGCTATCCTCAAGCTCGATCATCCCGGGATGGTGGGTGTGGCCGAAAACCACGGTATCAAAGCCGCGGCCGAGGATTTCCTCGGCGGCTTCGATAAAGTTCCGGTGTTCGCCCTGAATGCCCTTTTGATTGGTGCGGCGGCTGTGGGGCGTCGAATCGTTTTCTTCGTACGCCACCCAAAGTTTGTAGGCCGATGGAAACATCTTCAAAATCAAACCCGCGGCGGAGGTGGCCAGGGTGTAGACCCACTTGGCCGCCAGGTAAAAGGGATCATAAAGATGTCCGTGCTCAACGTGGATGCGCCGGTCGCCGGAGATCACATTGAGGAACGGCACCACGCTGATGAACCCCCAGTTTTCGAAAAAATACTCCAGGGGCAGGTCATGATTTCCGATGACGTAGTAAACCCGGCCGCCGTTGTCGGTAACTTTCTTGAACCGGCTGAATACCTCTGGCGCGTCGCGCGCGATGCGGGAAAAGGAGGTTTGCACGATGTCCAGGCCGTCTCCGTTGACGCACACGCTTGAGCCCGTTTGGACGGCATAGTCGAGAAATTCGGTTATGTCCCGCTTGGCCTCACAGACCGGATTGCCCAGATGCAAATCCGAGATTACCAGCAATCTGTTTTCGGTAACTTCAGTGATCATCTCAGTATTCTCCGCTGCTATTCGCCGTGTTCGCGATTATCGAAATTCGTGTATTCGCTGCGGTCCATCGCCTCCTGCGCGGTTTCCTTGTCGGTGTGATGTCCCTCAAGGGTTTCAGCGAGCAGGTCGTTCATGCTGCGCACACGGCCGGACAGGCGTTGGAGCATCTCGAACGCGAAAGTGGGATCGCGGCGAAATTTCAACATCAGGCCGCCGGGCTGGATGACCTGGATTGTTGTCGGTTCGGCGGCTTTCACGGTGGCGCTGCGTGGCAGTGATTCGAGCAGTGCCATTTCACCGAAAAAATCGCCGCGGTGCAAAACCGATAATTCGACCTCTTCGCCGTTTACCTTCTTGGCGACCCGGACGCTGCCTTTTTGAATAATGAACATCTCGGAATCGAAATCGCCTTCGCGCACGATCGTCTCGCCTTCCGCATACTTGCGGGAAACAAAATCGCGGAACGGCTTCTTGTTGTTGGAACCGAATAGCATTATCACCAATCCTGACCGACAGGGGGCTCAGTCGACCAGGAAATTGGCGCCAAAGCGCTTACCAATATCCGTCCACGGGCCACCGAACGAGTATTATTGATACGATTCTAGCTACCGCATGGTGACCGCTGATTAGAGCTTGGTCAACTGCCCAAATGGGTAATTAGTCCCTGCGCTTTTACGCCAAAAAATATGTGATCCGTTCATCATCGATTGATTCCACCGTTTCGGGTGGCGGAATGGCCTTAGCGCGGCTCGATGGCCTCAAGCAGGGCCCTGACGCTTAAAACCGGTACCCCCAGGTTGGAGCCGCCGTACTCCGGCAGGATGGCAGCGTTTACGGCGACGACGGCGCCGTTGGTGTCGAGCACGGGTCCGCCACTGCCGCCGTGCGTGGTTTCGGCGTCGTAGACGATGGTCGCGGGTGTTACCTGACTGACGATGCCGCGGCTGGCCAACGGCGCGATATGGCCTTTCTTTGCCAGGCGGGCGGCGACGCTCCAAAAGCCGGTATCCTCGGATTGCTGCAGTTCCTCGATAAAGGCGGCGCCCGACTGGGCCAGCATGGAGCGCAGACCGGTCGGGTAGCCCATGACGATCACCTCGTCGCCGGCAGCGGGCGACTCGTCGGCAAGCTTTAGTCCGCCGGATTTTGTCGATGGATCCGTCCGGCGCAGGATTGCGAGATCGGCGTCCTTGCTGGCTTTTACCAGTTCGACGTCTTCCGCCTCAGCCTTACCCGGCGTGAAGGCGATGAACTTCACCATCACGGGCTGAAGCCCTTGAAGGGCCAGATCTTCGACGCTGGCGTCGTTTTCCCACGGTTCCGCGACGTGCCGGTTGGTGACCAGCAAGCCGTTGTCGCCGATGGCGAAGCCGGTGCCGATGAAATGGCGCTCGGCCACCGGGCCGCTGTCTTCCAATGTAAGCAGAGGCTGGCCGATCGGAGAGATCAGGGGACGGCCTTCCTTGTCAACGACATGGCGCAGCATTCGTCCGCTGGCGACATCGCGATAGGCGTAGGCGCCCTGGAGAAACAGAATGGAGGATATCGACGCGGAGATCACGCGGCCGCTGGCCTCGGAGCGTCGTTCCAGGACCGTCAGGCGTTCGCTCGCCGTGGTCAAGCGATGCCCGAGTTCCTGACGAAGTTTGGTCAAATCCCCCGGCGTCAAGGCTTCGTGCCTGGCGCGGGTAAGCGCGGCCGCGAAGCCCTCTAGCCGGCTGGCGCCTTTTTCGATGCGCTGCTGCAGTTGCGTGTTCAGCTGGTTCTGGTGATAAGCCAGTGTGCTTAGTCCGACGATGGCGATGATAACGCCGATGCGGAATAGCAGCGTGGTCTCCTGCATGAGCCGGCGCACGATGCCGTATACGCCCAGGAAAAACCGGATCGCCAGGGGCTGGCGGCTGACCCGGAGGTAGACCAAGCCGTCGCTCAGGATATCGGCGGCCATCTTGCGCACCGGCGTATGGTCGCCGTAAAGCCGAAAACGGGACAGCGGCCCCGACTGTCCGAACTCGATCATGTCGCGGTGCTCCAACTTTCGCGACGTGATGCGAACCCCGTTGACCCATACGGGCTGGTCTTCGAATGCCGCAATTTCGTATGTATCGTCGGCGCGGTGCAGGCGGGCAATCAGATCGTCCCGGGGTTCGCCGGCGCGCGCGTCAGCTACATGGAGAAATCGCCTGGCGCTCAAGGAAATATCGAGCGCCGATCCGCTGAGCCACGTGACCGTGCCGCGGGACGGCCCGGTCAGGTGTTCCAGTGCCGCTGCTCCGCCCAGCGGATATGCGCCGCCTTCGTCCGCCATGACCCGTCGCGCGCTCCCACGGTTGCCGATCCGCAGTTCTCGAACGAAGCGTATATTGGACCGATATCTTGTAGCCGTCCACAACGATATCCACAATAAATTGTATTGCGTTCCTATTACGTTCTCTACATTGGCCGGCAGACTCGTGAGATGATCCAGGTCCCCGACCGGAGGTAAAAACAGCACCATGGCGCACGCCGAGTTCGTCCATCTCAGGGTTCACACCGCCTATTCGCTGTTGGAGGGCGCGTTACGCATTGGCGAACTGGTGGAACATTGCCAAAAGCACCGTATGCCGGCAGTGGCGATCACCGATACCGGCAACCTGTTCGGCGTCATGGAGTTTGCCCAAAGCTGCACGAAGGGCGGCGTCCAGCCCATCATCGGAACCGCACTGGCGCTATCGCGCGAAGCTTCTGACGGGGCCATGGCGAACGGTGGGGGGCGGCGCCCGGAACCGGACCGCATCGTCCTGTTGGCGCAGTCGGACCTGGGCTACGCCAATCTGGCGAAACTTTCGTCCAAAGCTTTCCTCGGCACCGACGGCGGAGAAACGCCGCAGATTGCGCTGGCGGATTTCACCGGATTGACCGACGGATTGATTGTCCTGACCGGCGGTGCGGCCGGCCCGATCGGTCGGCTGCTGGTCGAGGGTCAGAAGGATGCTGCTGTGGCGCTGGCGAAAAAGCTCGCCGTTATGTTTCCGGACCGAGTTTACGTTGAACTCCAGCGCCACAACCTGCCGGAAGAAATTCAGGCGGAGCCGGGCTTGCTGGACATTGCCTACGATCTCGATTTGCCGCTGGTGGCGACCAACGAATGCTACTTTCCCGACGAAGCCGCCTACGAGGCCCACGACGCCTTGATTTGCGTGGCTGACGGCGCCTACGTCAGCCAGGACGACCGCCGACGCCTGACGCCGGAGCACCGCTTCAAGTCGCCGGAAGAAATGAGGCTTTTGTTCGCCGATCTGCCGGAAGCGGTGGAGAACACCATCGTTGTCGCCAGGCGCTGCGCAACACGCCCGCCGTTGCGCGATCCCATCCTGCCGGGCTACCCCACCGCCGAAGGCCGCAACGAAGCGGATGAACTGCTGGCCCAGGCGCAAGCCGGTCTCGAAGAATGCCTGACGCGCCACGTCTTCAGCGACGACATGGACGAAGCCGCGCGCGAGCAGGCGGCAGCACCCTATCGCGAACGCCTGGACTTTGAAGCCGGAGTAATCAGGGATATGGGATTTCCCGGTTATTTCCTGATCGTTTCCGATTTCATCAAGTGGGCTAAGGATCATGGCATTCCGGTCGGGCCGGGGCGTGGTTCGGGGGCCGGTTCGGTCGTCGCCTGGGCCTTATCGATCACCGATCTCGATCCCTTGCGTTTCGGCCTGCTGTTCGAACGCTTCCTCAACCCGGAACGCGTATCCATGCCGGATTTCGACATCGATTTCTGCCAGGACCGGCGTGATGAGGTGATCCGCTACGTCCAGGACCGTTACGGCCACGATCGGGTGGCGCAGATCATCACCTTCGGAAAGCTGCAGGCCCGAGCCGTGCTGCGCGACGTCGGGCGGGTATTGCAGATGCCCTACGGCCAGGTCGACCGCATCTGCAAGATGGTGCCAAACAATCCCGCCAACCCGGTCACGCTGGCGCAGGCCATCGCGGGCGAGGAACGCCTGCAGCAGGAGCGCGACAGTGGCGAGACCGTGGCGCGCCTGTTGCGTACCGCCCTGAAACTCGAAGGCCTTTACCGCCACGCCTCGACCCATGCCGCCGGCCTGGTGATCGCCGACCGGCCGCTGGATCAACTGTCACCGCTCTACCGTGATCCGCGCTCCGACATGCCGGTGACGCAGTTCTCCATGAAGTACGTCGAAAGCACGGGGCTGGTGAAATACGACTTCCTCGGCCTCAAGACGCTGACGGTTATCGACAGGGCGGTGAAGCTGATCAAACAGCGCGGCATCGATATCGACATCGCGGCGCTGCCGCTCGATGACGCGAAAACCTATGAGATGCTGTCGCGCGGCGAGACGGTGGGCGTCTTCCAGTTGGAAAGCTCCGGCATGCGGGACGTGCTGCGTGGCCTGCAGCCCGATCACTTCGAGGACATTATTGCCCTGGTGGCGCTCTACCGGCCCGGCCCGATGGACAACATCCCCAAATTCATCGCCTGCAAGAAGGGGGACGAGGAGCCGGATTACCTCTATCCGACCCTGCAGCCGATATTGGAAGAGACCTACGGCGTCATGGTCTATCAGGAACAGGTGATGCGGATTCTCA